>JAGSPR010000108.1 GCA_018262455.1 Deltaproteobacteria bacterium
CCCACGATGTTCGTGAATCACGACGGGCTGGTATTCCGGCCGCCGGCGATCGCGGGCGAGGCATTCCCGGTCTTCGTGGTCGGCGGGATCTACATCATCGCGCTGATCATCGGCGCCTCGATCACAGGCGAGATCTTGCTCACTCGCTCACGCGCGGCGCACCGCCAGCTGCTGACCCAGGCGTGGCAGCTGCAGCAGCTCGTACCACGCGCGAGCTAGCCTGCTGGAACGCGGCTACCAGGACGATCCGCGCGTGGTCGAAGATCTCGGACGCGGCCGCGTCGGCCTCGCGCAGGATCCCAATCGAGCCGGGACCTCCCATCACCCCGCCTGGGCATTCGGCTCGCGCCGTCGCGGCGTGGTCCGGACGTGCCGATCAGCGCCAGCTGCGGCAGCAGCGGCCAGGCGCGAGGTCACCTCCGCCGCCATGATCACGTCGACTTCGGCAATCAACGCGGGTCCGGATCGCTGACCGGGTCGGATACGGCCTACACTGGAGATCAAGAGTTGGAGTCGTGACCACGCCGGCAACCAAGGTCAAGGCGCTGTGCGTAGCCACGCGCTGTACGAACGTCGATCAGTTCGTCACCACGTTTTCGAGATTCTGCGACGAGGACTCGTTTTTCGTCGCCACTGTGAACTCACGGCCGGTCGGGCTCGAGACGGCATTCTCGATCCAGCTGGTCGACGGTGCGCCGATGTTGCGCGGGATGTGCATCGTGCGGGAGACATGGTCGACGCCGGTGAACCAGTTCGGCCGGCCCGGCATCCGACTCGGCATCGTGCGGCTGACCCGCGAGAGCACGGCGGTCTTCCGGCGGCTCCTGACGGCGCGCCGTGCGGCGACCACTCCTGCGGTGTCGGAGCCCGCGCCAGCGCCGGGGGCCGTCGCAGCGGTCGTCGCCGAGCCGCCGGTTGCCGCAGAGCCAGCGGGGGCCACAGGGGCGGCGGTCGCCGCCGGGCCGCCACCGTTGATCATCCCAGGGTCCGTTCCGCCGGAGCCGATATCGGGGCCACCCTCGAATATCCTCGGGCTCGAGATGGCTGCCCAGCCGGCTGTCGCATCGATCGCTTCGGCCACCTCGGAGGTCGCCACGGCGGCGGCAGGTCGCTCGACGTTCGTCCGGCCGCCTCCGGTGATCCCGCCCCTCTCCGCCGAGCCGCCCGTGGTGGCGCCCGCCACCCCCGTGGTCCCCGCGAAGCCCATGCCGCCCCGGACACGGGCGACCGCCTTCGTGACGCCGGCGATCCCGCTGAAGAAGGTGCCGTCGCCAAAGCTTGCCGAGCCACCGGCGCCGGTGCCTGTCGTCGCGCCAGCGGGGCCGGTCGCGGCGGTCGCCCACGTCGAGCCCGCGGTTGCCGAGCCCGCGGTTGCCGAGCCCGCGGTTGCCGAGCCCGTGCTGGCGCCGCCCGTCGTGATTGCGGCGCCCGTGGCCGAGCCCGTGCAGGTCGAGCCCGTACACGTCGGCAAGCCGCTGCGCCCTGCACCAGGAATTCCGTCGACGATCGGCGCGATCGATGACGTGACGGCTCCAACGCGCACGCTGCCCCCCGAGATCCGCACGCCGGGGTCGGAGTACGTGCTGCCGGCGAATCCACTCATGAACCTGACCGACGAGTCGCTCGAGGGCTTCGTCGATTGCACGCTCCACGAGTCGACCGGGGCGTTTCCATTCGACGAGACCACGCCGTTGCCGTCGGAGCCAAAGCGCCTGGCCGTGATGCCTCCGATCGAGCCGCCGCTCGCGTCGCCCTCGATGTTGATGAGCGTGCAGGGCCCTGGCAGCGCCGACCCGCCGGCATCTCTCGGGTGGGTGGTCGAGGCGCCGATCTCGACCGAGTCGGGCGTGATCGCGCCTGGCTTGTTGCCCGCGCCGGACGTCCTCGCTCCGGCGCTGTTCCCGGTTGCGTATGCCGAGCCGGGGCTGTCGCACGGCCCCAAAGATCCCGCCGATTGGCCTGCGCCTGCGGATGTGCAGGCCATGCCGATCACCATGCCGCGGCCGCGCGCGCCGATCCCTCGCCGGTCGATCGTGATCGTCACGCTCTGCGTGGCGTTCCTCCTCGCCGTGATCGCGCTCGTGATCCACGAGCGACCTTCCCGCAGGTCCACGTCCGAGGCCGCACTGGTCACGCAGACACCCGAGAATTCTGCCGGAGTGCTGCCAGCCACGCCCCTCACCGAGGTGTCACCAACCCCTGCGATCGCGCAGGAGCCTCCCGCGGCGGTGGCGGGCGGTCTGCCGATCGTCGGCAAGGGGCCGTGCCGGATGACCGTACTCACCACCCCGGCCGGGGCGACGGTGCAACTCGACGGCGCGGCGATCGGTCCGGCACCACTCAGCATCGATGGCCCATGCGAGCGCAGGCGGCTCAACCTCACCCACCCGCGGTATCAGCCCGTGACCCGCTGGGTGACGCCGAGCGCCGGCAGTCCCGAGACGGTCGATGTCGCGCTCACGCGACCGACGCACACGGTGATGGTCGTGACGCAGCCGCCGGGTGCGACGGTGCTGATCGAGGGCCGCCTGGCCGGCAAGAGCCCGACCAGCGTCCAGATCATGGGCTTTCAGTCGATCTCGCTCACCGTCGAGAAGAACGGGTACAAGTCGGTGACGCAGCGGTTCTACAGCACGGTCCCGAAAGATCGCGTGACGATCAAGCTGCCGCTCACGCCGCTGTTCCTGCCGAAGCGCCGGTGACGCTCGCGCAACAACTGCCGGAGGCGAGATCCCATCCCGCCCGCCGCGCGATCCACCGCCTCGCCGAGCGCCACCTCGCACTTCACGGCGTTCTCGATGGCTATTCGCGGTACGCCGATCGGCTCGTCGAAACCCAGGATCAGGTGAGACCAGATGCGCGGATCGCGATCATGCGAGCGGAGTTACGGAGCTACTCCGAGGCCGTGGCCACTGACGCCCCCCATCTCCTTGCATCCCGACGGAGGGTCAGCCTTCATGACCTTGACGGTTGATGGCGGTGTCTGCGGCGTCGGCTGGCGGTGACGACGATGGGTGCCGGTCACCACATTGGCTGGCGACGCGTCGTGGCGATGGCGAGAGGCACGGAGCACGTCCTCCGCACTCGCCGCTCACTTCACGGGGGACTTCGACTTCGTCGGGCCGGTGGGGTTCGCCGGCTCCGGCGCGTCGGATCCCGCTGGCGGTGGCCCGATCGGCAATGGTGGGTCACCCGGCTTCGCGCACCGGATCTTCATCAGCCAGTCGATTGCCTTGGGTTGGTCGGCCTTGTCGGGGACGAGGACGAGCGCGAGCACCGCGTCGGCGTCATTGTCACATCGCCACAGCGAGGTGACCGCGGCGCGGGTCGTGCCGTCCTCGAGCGTCATCGTCCCGCGATCGAACGTGCGGCGGCCTCGCGACTCGCGGCCCTTCGGATCGCCTTTGAAGTTCGCGCCGGCGCCGAGCAGCTTCGGCATGAGCCCGCGCAGCATGTCGATCTCCTGGGTATCGCCGGTCGTGGTGTCGAACACCGCGACCTGGTCACCGTTGGTGATCACGAACGACGAGCGATCGTCGTCGGCGTAACGAAAGCTCGCGAGCGTCGTGGGATCGTCGACGCCGATCGGTACGGTGTCGGCGAGCTGCTTCTCCTCCGCGGCGCTCGGCTTGCACTGGAACGATCCGAAGATCCGATCGCGCAGCTCGTCGATCGCGAGCCCGGCGACCGAGATCATCACGCTGCGTCCGCCGCACGTGATGTCCGCGAACGCCGTGTGGGCCATGCCGACCGTGCCGCTGACGACAGACGCCTTCTGGCCGCCGATCAGCTGCGAGCGCGCTCTCTCGAGGGTCACCTTCTCACCCTCCGCGAGCTCCTCGAGCACCGTCTTCACGGTCGCCGGCAGTTCCTGGACGGAGAACGGCTTGCCTACCTTCCAGGAGATGCTGATGCTCGAGAGCCCCTCCCTGGCTTCGACGTCTCCCTCGCGATACGAGAGCCCCGGCTTTGCCTTCACAAAGGTCGGGGCCTCGAGCGAGAACCCGGGCAGCTCGATCCGCTGGTAGCTACGCTCGATGCGCGGCAAGTTGCAGGCGGCTACCGCTCCGGAAACCACGATCCAGCTCCACGCGCGCATCCGCGAACGATACGTCGGTGTTGCGTGAACTGCCACAGGATCTCGCTCGAGGCGGGGAGCCGGCACTGGTACGGCGAGAAGCCGCCGAAGGCGAGGCGGATGGCACCGAGGCGATGCTGTCGATCGGCACGACGTCCCGCTGACGCGGCTCCGGGTGCGGACGCGCGGGCCGAGCAGCCAATTCCTCGCCGTCGGCGGTCCGCGCCGCGCACTCACATCGGCGAGCTCGCCCCGAACGGCGAGGCTTCCCCGAGATAGCCGTGGATGATCGACATCGCGACCGCCGCCTCGCCGATCGCGGACGCGATGCGCTTGGTGGAGCCGTAGCGTACGTCGCCCGTCGCGAAGACGCCGGGCACGCTCGTCTCGTGCAGCAACGGCGAGCGCTCGCCAAACGCCTCGCGGGCCGCGAGTGGCACGTCGCCGCCGGTCAGAATGAACCCTTTGCGATCGCGTTCGACGAGGCCGTCCAGCCAATCGGTGTGCGGTGTCGCGCCGATCATCACGAACAGCGCCGGCGTCGCGACTCGTTCGCGGGCGCCCGTCTTGCGATGGAGCAGCACGACCTCCTCGAGTCCGCGCGTGCCGCTGGCCTCGACCGCCTCGGTCTCGAAGCGAAGCTCGACGTTCGGGAGGCGTTCGATCTCGTGGACGAGATACGCGGACATGTGCCTGGCAAGCGCGTCGCCGCGGACGGCGTGGATCACCCGGCGCGCGCGCTTGGCGAGGTGCACGACCGCCTGGCCCGCCGAGTTTGCGCCACCGCACACGACCACATCCTTGCCGGCGAGGGCCGTCGCGATATCGGCGCCGGCCGTGTACAGCACGCCGATGCCATCGAAACGGTCGATGCTGGGCACGCCGAGACGGCGGTACTTCGCGCCTGTCGCGATGATCACCGCGCGCGCGGAGATCTCGCGTCCGTCATCGAGCGTGATGACGCGCCGGTCCGGCTCGGCGCGCAACCCGGTGGCTGCGCGCGCGAGCACATACTTCGCACCGAACAGCCATGCTTGCTGGTACGCGCGTTGCGCCAGATCCGCCCCGCTGATGCCGCGCGGAAAGCCGAGGAAGTTGCGGATCAGCGAGCTCGTGCCCGCCTGGCCACCGATCGCCTCGCGCTCGATCACGACGGTCGCCAGGCCCTCCGACGCCGCGTACACCGCGGCGCCAAGCCCGCTCGGTCCGGCGCCGACGATCGCCAGATCGAACAGCTGCTCGCCGACCTCGGACTGGCCGAGCGTGTCCGCGAGCGCGGCGTTCGTCGGGTCGTGGATCACCGTACCGTCGAACAACACCACGGCGGGTAACCGCGTCTGGTCGACATGGAGGTCCTCGATCAACTTGCGACCGACGGCCGAGTCGGCGGCGTAGAACCCATGCGGAACGCTGTTGCGCTCGAACAGCTCGCGCAGCTCGGTGGAGCGGGGCGAGGCATCCTCGATCAGGCGCACGAGCTCGAGGCGTGGTCCATGACTGCGGGTCCAGTCCGCGAGGAACTCGCCGACGACCGGGTAGAGGTGAACCTCCGGCGGCGACCACGGCTTGAGGACGTAGTTGTCGAGGTGTCCGAGCGCGCAGCCCTGCAGGATCGTCTCGGACGAGCGCTTGTCACCCCAGCCGACGAGGAGCGCGCGCTGGGCGCCGGGATGCAGCGCGTGCGCGCGCAGGAGCAGCTCGCTTCCCGTCATCTCTGGCATCCATTGATCGGCGATCACGAGCGCGACGTCCTCGCCGGCATCGCGCGCGCGCGTGAGGTCCTCGAGCGCGGCACGCGCCGACAGATGCCCGACCGTGTGATAGTCGCTGCCGTAGCGCCGCACGATCGCACCGAGCAAGGCGGACAAGCCGTGCGGCCTGTCATCGATGATCACGATCCATGGCCGGCTCATGCTTGCAAGGTAGCTCCGCCCGGCGGCGAGCCAATCGTGCGCTGGCGCTCGGCGAGCGGCCGACTACGCCCTGTTCGCGTTACCCCGGCGCCGACCAACCCCGGTCCGGGTCCTCCCCAGCGCGATCGGGGTCTGCGTCGGCGGCGCCGGCGTCAACTTCATCGACGCACGGACCCGCACGGTGCTGCCCAAGCTGATGGCCGACAAGATCGGGTTCGAGCCGAGCGTCGTGCAGTTCCGGTAGCTCAGCGCTTGCTCCTTGACGACACTCCCGCGATACGGGCCGATCGGGTCCGGGGGGCGTTCGCGCTGCACTCATCGCCTGTCGGTGGTCTCGCGCATCCGTCGAGCCAGCGGTCGATGATCGCGTACTCCTCGGGCGACACCACCGCGGACCTGGGTCAGCAACGATCGCCGTCGAGGAGACCTCCACCGTCGGCTACGTCTGGGACTCGTTCATCCTGCATGTCGCGGCGCGCGCTGACTCGGGAGTTCACGTCCACTCGTCGCTTCAGCTCGCGCTCGCGCTCGGGCTTGGCGCGCCGGTCGCGGCGCGCACCACCGGGGGGCTGGATCGAGGGCGACTGCGTGCTCGTCGCGATCAACGTGCCCCACGCGTTTCGTAGCGAGTGGTTCGCGCTGTGCTGGATCGAGCCCGAGAGCGAGGTGGGGCGCCGCCTCACCGAGGCCTATTGTCGACACGCTCCGATCGCGCGGCTGCCCGGGACCGGGCTCGTCGAGCTCTCACGTCGCGCCGCCGCGATGCTCGATCGGCCGGCGTCGTGTGACGAGGCCTGGGCGTTCGCGATGGACACGCTCGCGACGATCGCGGGCGAGCTACCGCCCCTCGCGTGCTCCATCCCGCGATCGTGGTGGAGTCGCGGCCAGCTCGGTGTGTGCCGCCCGCGTCGTCAGTCCGCGCCGACAAGGTCGGGATCGATGCCATCGCGTTTCAGATCTTCACGTACATCGGCGACGTACTTGCTTGCCCAGACTTCAAACGACGGGGCTATCGCACCGCTCGAGTTTGCGGAGAGATCACAATGGTCGACCCACCACACCGCTGCTTCGGAATCGCGAAGATCAAGAGCATTGCCGGAGCTCGAGACCGGGTCACCGATGAAGAAGAAATCGGCGGTCCACGGTCCGCGCTTCCGACGGCGCAGGTCCTGGTTGTATTCGATGAGAGCCGTTGCGTCATCCCAAAGATCGGTGTCGCAGTTTCCAGCGTGCGCCGGGACTGGAAACGACGACATGAGCTCCCGATAAGAGCGAGGTAGGACGATACGAAGTTCGGATTCGATACGGTCCAGATCTGCCTTGGTCATCGTAGGGCCGAACCTAGATCGGAACATGGGAACATCGCCAGCTACTCCGCGCACGCCGGGCAATACTCACGACCTCGGAGGCCCGGAGGGCACGCTCGGGGGATCGAGTGCGCGATCGATGGACGGATCGATCACCGCACGACCACCAGCCGCACGGATCGAGCGTGACCTCGGGGGGCTGACACGGAGTGTCCCCATGGCTGTGCTCGTCACACGCCGGGCGTCACGGGCAACGCCATCTCGCTCTCCGAGCGTGCGAGCACTTGCCCGAGCGTCGCGAGCAGCTCGTCGGCGTCGAAGGGCTTCTCCAGGCACACGTTCGGCACGTCGGCGAGGAACGCGCGACCGCGCGCGGTGAACGCGCCGCCGGTCATGAACACGAAGCGGCGCGCGAGCACGGGGTTGCTCGTGCACACGGCCTCGTAGAGGTCCATGCCCGTGACGTCCGCCATCATGAGATCGGCGAGCACGACGTCGAAGCCGCGATCCTCGCGCAGCACCTCGAGCGCCTGCCGACCGCTCGACGCGGTGACGACCTCGTGGACCTCACCGAGCAGGTCGCTGACCGAGCGCAGGAGCGCCTGCTCGTCGTCGACCACGAGCACGCGGCCCCGGCCGGCCGGCACGCGGGCCGGCTCGGGCGCGGTCACGGCCTCCGCCAGGCCCTGCACCGACGGCAACGTGATCCGGAACGACGTGCCAGCACCCGGCTGCGACGTGAAGGTGATCGTCCCGCCCAGCCGCGTGATCAGGCGGTGGCAGATGGCGAGGCCGAGGCCGGTGCCCTCGCCGACAGGCTTGGTCGTGAAGAATGGATCGAACACGCGCCCGGCCAGCGCCGGCGCGATGCCCGAGCCCGTGTCGGCGATCTCGACCACCGCGCGACCGAGCGCGTCGGTCGACGTGCTCACGCGGATCTCGTGGCGCCCGGGCGCGCCCTCGGGAAGGGCCTCGGCGGCATTGAGCAGCAGGTTGAGGAACACCTGCCCGAGGCGCGCCTGCGTCGCGCGCGCCCGCGGCACGGGACCGTAGCTCCGCACGAGCCGAGCGCGTGCCGAGGTCGCGCTGGCCGCGAGCGCGAGGGTCGAGTCGAGCAGCGTCGGCAGGTCCACTGCCTCGAACGGCCCGTCGTCCTCGCCGCGCGACAGGGTCTTGAGGTCCCGCACGATCCCGCGCACGCGTGCGGTGCCCTCGCGTGCGCGCGCGAGCGCCTCGGCGATACCGGCGGTACGCACCGGATCGGCAAGCTGCGCGAGCTCGCGGCTGGCCACCTCGAGGCTCGAGTGGGCGTAGGCGAGCGGGTTGTTGATCTCGTGCGCGACCCCCGCGGCCAGCGCGCCCATCGACGCCATGCGCTCCGCCAGGGCCAGCTGCTGCTCGAGGCGGCGGTGCTCGGTGATGTCACGCATCACCACCAGCCGGGCCGGCCCGCCCTCGAACTCCACGTTCTGCACGGTGCCCGACTGCAAGAGCCGCACGGTCCCGTCGGGGCGCAGCACGCGGTACGCGACGCGCTCGTCGGTGACCTGGTTGGGGAGGGCGCGCGCCATCTGCTCGGCGACCGCCGCGCGATCTTCGACCGGCAGGAAGGCGAGGACGTGACGGCCGACCACCTCCTCGAGCCGCTCGTGCCCCAGGGACGCGAGCGCGGTCGCGTTCGCCCAGCACACCACGCCACCGCGATGGACGAGCACGCCCTCGGGTAGGCGCTCGAGCAGCTGGCGCTGATCGTGGCGCGAGGTGCGCAGCGCCGCCATGCTCGTCTCGAGCTCCACCTGCTGGCGGGCGACGTCGCGCCACGCGCCCGCGATGTACCTGAGCGCCCGCCCACCCCGGTACAGCCTGGCAACGAGGGTGTGCGACCGCGGCAGCACCAGGCTCATCCGGCCGTGGCGTCCCGAGATCTGCTGCTCCGCGATCACCGAGGCGGGCAGATCGAGCAGGAGCGGGGTCGCCGCGACATTGGCGTGGCAGATGCGGAAGAAGGCGGCGCACTCGCGGTGGCCGGGCAGGAGCTCGCCGGTCACGAGCAGCCGCCCTGCGGGCCCGAAGCTGAGCCGCACGACCACGCAGGAGAACATCGCCGGCGCGACCAGGCGGTTCGCGAGGACGTAGAGCTGGCGCGGGCTGACCAGCAGGCGGCTGGCGTGGCGCAGGAAGTCGAAGGAGGGCACGCGCAGCATGCGCCTGCCCAGGTCCTCGAGCGACACGTTCGCCGTCGCGCAGGCCTCCTCGACCCGCTCGCAGAACACGGCGAACGCGTCCCAGTCGACCCGCCCGCCCGGGGCCCGCAGCTCGTCCAGGCTGACGGGCAGCCCCGCCACGATCGGCTTGATGGGCACGCCGGCCTCTTCGAGCGCCTCGAGAATGGTCCGCGTGGCCTTGCAGGAGACTTCGCGCACCGGTCCAGTCTACTCGGTCGCGGGCGTCAGTCCGTGCCTCGCGCAACCGTTCCGCTGATTCCTCGATGGTGATCGGCGCGTGCGGAGTTTCGCGCCGCAACATCGCGAGATCGCTGCGCACCTGTTTCATGGCATTCACGAGGTCAGGGGGACGATCCCACTCACCTCCGAGCCGTCGCGCGCGCTTCGGCCTCCTGCTCACCACGTTGTCGGACCGTCGGTGCCGTAACCGGCGTAGCTCGCGACGAGCATCGTGTTTGCCGTCGACGTCGTGATGCTCGGCGCCGCCGGTGTCGTTATTGCGATCGATCTGGCGGATCAGCTCCCAGCCGGCGGGCGGAGCCAGTGATCGTCGGACCGGGATTGGTCCGGCAGGCGCCCTCTGGGAGCTACTTGCCGAGGGGCGAGCTGTCTCCCGCAGGCACGAAGCTGGCCCAGTAGTACGGGTGCGCGTACTTCGGGATGCCCTGGATCTCGAGCTGGACGTCGCGCAGCGCCGCGCTGCGGCCCGCGCCGCCCTGAAGACGCTCGTAGTAACCGGTCATCAGATCGCGCGTCGCCAGATCGTCGACCTGCCACAGCGTCATCACGAGGCTCTCGGCACCGGCGATCACGAGCGCACGGCGGAGCCCGTACACGCCCTCGCCGTTCGTCACCGTGCCGACCCCGGTCTCGCACGCCGACAGCACGACGAGCTGGGTGCCCCACAGATCGAGACCCGATGCTTCGAGTGCGGTGAGCACGCCATCGTCGCTGCCCGTGCCGAGCTTGTTCGCGCCGGCGAACGCGAGGCCCGAGCGGAGCAGTGGATTCTCGGCGGCGGCATCGGTGGACCCGTCGGCGAGGAAGAAGCCGTGGGTCGCGAGGTGGAGGACGCGTGGCCCGTGCACGGCCTTGAGCGCGGTCTCGGTCGCAGCGAGCTCGCGATACACCTTCGGGCCGGTCAGGAGCTTCGAGACCGCTTCGGCCTCCTGTCCAGTGCCGGGAAGTCGCGGCCAGTGGATCCCGGTCATCGCGCGCGAGCGCCGGCCGGCAGGCGGGGTCGGACCCACGGGCTTCGAGCTGTCGAAGTCGGGGTCGGCGAAGATGATCGCGCCACCCTGCGCCTTGCTGCGCACGCCGAACCTCAGCAGATCGCGACCCGACGTCAGGTACGTGAACATGTACTGCTTGACGAGGTACTGCTTGCCGTCGAACAGCGCGGCGAACGGGATCAGGTTCAGCGCGCCGTCGGGTGCGACCAGCACGTGCTTCGAGGTGCCGAGGGCACGCGTCAACTTGCCGAACGTCAGGTCATGGAGCGTGCGGCCCAGCTCGTTGACGCGATCGTTGTCGGGGTTCGCGAGCGCGCCGCGGAACCTGGCGACCGCGTCGTCGATCGGCGCAGCCGGACCGAGGTCGACGAACGTCGGATCGCCGCGCTCTGCGAGGATGTAGGCCGCATAGCGCCGCGGTCGTGGCGCCGGCTTGGGCACCGGCGGCGCCTTCCAGTCTCCCGGCTGGTAGTTGACGATCTCGACGAGCCTTGCGTCCTTCGGGATCGCCTTCTGGATCGTCGCTAGCTCGATCGGCTGGCGCGCCACTCGGTACTCCGCGTTGCGCTCCGACAGGCTGACCTCCAGCTTGCGGATCTGATCCTCGAGCGCCGATGTCTGCTTGGCGAAGTCCGGCGTCACCTGCGCTCCGGCGACCGCGAGCTTCGCCAGCTTCGCGCGCGCCTCGTCGAGCTGCGCGAGGAGCTTCTTGTCGTCCGCGGACAGCTTGCCGCGCAGGGTGGCGAGGTTCGCGGCCGCGGCGTCGAGGACACGCCCCTTGCGGCGCAGCAGCGTCGTGAGTGCCAGCCGGGACGCCGAGACACTTTTCGGTGCGAGCATCGCGTGGAAGCTGATCGCGGTATCGAGCTGGTGTGCCTCGCGGTTGAAGTAGCTGACGTGATCGGACTCGGTGCCGGTCGCGAACACCAGGGCGAGCTCGCGCTCGGCGATCTCGAGGTTGTCGGCGAGCACCGCCTGCGCCTTGTCGAGCTGGTTGGCCGCGACGTAGACCGCGAACAGCCCGAAGTGGAGCCGGAGCACGAGCACGGCGCGCTTGCCGAACAGCTTGTCGAGGTCCGCCTGCGCGGTGAGGTAGAGCTGCTCGGCGCGGCGCAAGTCGCCGAGCTCGCGGAGGATGTCGGCCTGCATCGGGAACAGCCCGGTGTTCCCGATCTTGACGTACTTGGCCATCTGCGCCGTCGCCTTCTCGTACAACGCGAGCGCCTCCCTCGGACGCCCCTGGTCGCGCCGGATCGACCCGAGCTGCGCGTAGGGCGGATCGCCACCGAGCTTCTCCTCGAGCGCGATGTGGCGCGACGTCACGCGCTCCGCGCCGGTGAGGTCGCCACTCTGGTGCAGCATCCCGCCGAGCGAGAACAACACCGAAGTTAGCTCGCGCGCGTTCGGCCCCTTGGCCCGCTCGATGCGGGCCACTTCTTGCTCGGCGAGCTCGACCGCCTGCTTCGTGATCGGCGTCGCCAGATCGATGCGCCCCGCGTAATGGTAGCGCTCGGCGACCCACCACAGCGTGCTGATCCGCGAGTCGATGGGATCGGACTTCGCGAGATCGAGGTAGCGAGCCCACGTCACGACCGCGCGCGGCTGCTGGTTCGTCTGGAGGTACAACAGGCCGAGCATCATGAGCTGGCCACGCACGTCGGCGTGCGCCGCGTCCTCGAGCTTGATCGCTTGCTCGTAGGCGCGTTGCGCGGCCGCGTTCTCGCCGCGGCTCGACAGGTACTGCGCGTAGCCGGCGAGGTCCGTCGCGTAGTTGACGTCCTCGCCGTGGAGCCGCTTCGTGATCGCGAGCAGGCGCAGATGCAGCGGTTCGATCTCCTCGAGCTGGCGTGACATCGTGTACAGGCCGATGAGCGGGCCGATCGCATCGTGGACCTCGCGCGAGTCGGCGCCGTGCTGGTTGTCCGCGGCCCTGATCAGCTCCTTCTGGAGCGGGATTGCCTCGGAGTAATCGCCGGTCTGGGTCAGGTGCGAGATCAGCTCCACCTTGCGACGCCACGTGTAGACCGAGTCGTCGCCCGACAGCTTGCGTTGGCTCTCGTAGAGCTTGCGCGAGACCTTCGTGGCGGCGACCGGATCGTTCTTGCTCTGCAGCTGGCGAAGCTCCTGGTCGAGCCTGTCGATCTCGGCGTTGGTCGCGGGAGGCTGCTGGGCGAGCGCGACACGACCCAACATCGCGATGACGATGACGACCGCGACCCCAGGCTTCCGCATGCCCGGTCCTAACACGTTCCGCGCGGTGATCCGATCGCGACCGTCGCCGGGGCAGCTCAGCCTCAGGGACGGCGTGATGGCGGTCGGGTAGGGCTCGAGCCGGCGTGCTGGCGGAGCCACGCTTCGATCGCGCGGGCGGTGGGGCGATCCACGTCGCGCGACAAGTCGGCGACGGCCTGTTCGGCGAGCGCGCGGGCGCGGGTCCGGTCGCCCCCGCTGGCGACCAGGGCGCGCGCGAGCCCGAAGCGAAGCTCACCAACCTCCGATCGGTCCCCGATCTCGCCGCGCACCGCCAACGCTCGCTCGAGCGCGGCGACCGCACGGTCGGGATGGTCGAGCAGGAGCTCGGCCAGGCCGATGCCGGTCAGGCTGTAGCTCAGATCCGGATGGGTCGGGCCGAGCGCGTGCTCGTCGAGCGCGAGTGCCCGGGTGTGAAGCGTCAGCGATTCGGCAGGCCTTCCCTGCGCACGCGCGACGTCCCCGAGGTTGATCAGCATCAGCGAGCGGCCGGGGTGGTCCGGGCCGAGCGCGTGTTCGTGGATCTCGAGCGCGCGTTCATGCAGCCGGCGCGCCTCGGTCAGCCGCCCGGTCTTGTACATGATGACCCCGAGGTTCGACAGCACGACCACGAGATCGACGTGGTGCTTGCCCTGGAGCTCCTCGCGGATCGCGAGCGCCTCGCGGTAGCGAGCCTCGGCCGTCGCGTGATCGCCGCGCCGCAGGAACTGGTTGCCGAGGTTGAGCAGCGATCTGGCGACGGCTTCCCGATCGAAGGTCGCCCGTGCGATCCGGAGCGCCTGCTCGTGCTCGCCGACGGCCTCGTCGTATCGGCCGAGAGTCTCGTAGAGCACGCCGAGGTTGTTGCGCGACGTGCCGGTCTCGCGATGATCGGGCCCGAGCGTGCGCAGCCGCAGCTCGAGCCCCCGCCGCTTGGCCGCGAGCGCGTCGTCGAGCTGGCCGAGCGCCATCAAGGCGTTCCCGACGTTGTCGAGAGATCCGGCGACGACGGGATGGTCGGGCCCCAGCGCCGCCTGTCGAAGCGCGAGCCCCGCCTGGTAGGCCTCGAGCGCCTGGTCGTAGTGGCCGAGCGCGAGCTCCTCATTGCCGATGTTGTCGATCACATCCGCGACGAACGGATGCTTGCCACCGTGGACCCGCTCGATGCGCGCCCGCGCGGCGCGGAGGGCTGCCAGCGCCGCCTCGTGATCTCCCTTCGCTCCGAGCACCATGCCGAGGCTGTTGCCCAGGATGCCTTCGAGCTCGTCATCGGGGACGTGCTCGAGCACGGCGCGCGCGTGCTTGGCCAGCTCGAGCGCGTCATCGATGCGGTGGAGCTGGTACCCCACGATGTCGACCAGCCTGATCCACGCCTTGGCCTTCTGGTGGTCGTACTGGCCGGCCTCGGCAGCGCGCACGACGTCGCGGAGGGTGGCCTCCGACGCCGCAGGATCGCCGAGGTCGTCCTGCACCGTGGCCAGCAGGTCCAGCGCTTCGGCCTCGAGCGGCCGGTACGCGAGGTCGCGGGCTGCTCGCAGCGCCGGCTCGACGAGGTCGCGCGCGGGCTGGAACCGCCCCGCGCCGATCGCGGCGCGCACGGCAGCGAGCTGGGTCAGGATCGCGTCGACGCGCGGCCGGAGCGACGCAGGCGCCTCGGTGGGCGACGCCAGCGAACGCAGATCGGCGCAGTCGGCGATCGCGGGCAGGCGGTAGGTGGCCTCGACCGCGCGCGCCAGCACCTCATCGTCGACGGCCGTGAAGATCTGGACCAGCGCGCGGGTCTCTTCGAGCCGCGAGGTCAGGCACATCATCCTGCGATCCAGCAACTGCTCCGACTGGTCGTGGTGAACGTGGGTGGCCTCGCACGCCTGGCGGTAGCCGGTGACCCACGCGGCCACGCGGTCGTCGAGCGCCGCTTCGGTCCCGCGCCACGTGGCTTCGGCGTACGGCTGCCTGGTCCCGAGGAACGCGCTGCGCACCCGCGTCTTGATCTCGTCGTTCCACACCCCAGCGACCCGATCGTCGCGGCCCACGCACGGGTTGGGCGGAGTCGATCCGCCGACGCGATCGCCGATCACGAGCGCGCCCACGAGCACGAGCGCCGAAACGGTGGCGATCGACGCCAGGCGGCGGCGAGCGGCGAGGCCGCGCTCGAGCGCGCTCGCCACGGCGTCCATGTCCCGGAACCGATCGTCCTGCGCAGCCAGCCCGCGGCGGACGATCGCCCGTAACCACGCCGGCAGTCGCCGCCGGAACTCCAGCCTCTCGAGGAGTGGACGCCTGCGCTCGAGGAGCTCGTAGAGCGAGACCATGAACGCGTACTGGTCGGTCGGCGGCCCGACGGTCTCGTTGCGCGCCATGTAGGCGGGCGTGCCACCGATCGGTCGCTCGTCGTGGTTGACCGCGAGGCCGAAATCGATCACGCGGCAGCGACCGTCGTCATCGACGACGACGTTGTCGGGCTTGAAGTCGCAGTGGACGAGACCTGCACGGTGAGCCGCCGCGAGGCCACGCGCCGCGCAGGCGAACACGCGGACCACCTCACGCCACGAGCGCGGACGGCTCGCCCACTCGCGCAGCGATGCCCCGCGCACGAGCTCCATGGCAAGGAACACCCCGCCGCCCCACTCCCCGACGTCATGGACCGTGACGACGTTGGGATGGGCGAGCCGCGCGAGGGCGCGGCCTTCGCGCAACGCCCGCGCATCGTCGGCGGGATCGCGGTTGCGCACGATCTTGATCGCGACGACGCGGTCGAGATCGGGATCCCGCGCCTCGAAGACATGGCTCATCGCGCCACTACCGCGTGCGGCGAGCACGACGTAGCGGCCGATCCTGCCGCCGATCGACACGGCCTCGTCGGTGCTGGCGTCCGGCGTGACGGTCCGGCTCGCGCGCACGGCGCCGGAGACGCTGCGGCGGCAGGGCTCGCAGCTCTCGATATGCGCGACGACCTCGTCGACCGTCGCGACCGGCAGGCTGCCCCCGACGTAGCCCGCGACTTCTTCGATCGACAGACAGGAGCGCGCGACCATGCCGAGGCCAGAGTGCCACAGCCGACCTCGGAGCGTCACATCGCCGAACGAAGTCGAGAGTCTCGGTGCGGCGGTCGGGCGCGGGTGCTGGCCAAGCGTCGACGATCGAGGTTGGTGCAGCCCGGCGCGTTGCCTCCGGTGCAGCCGCGCTCGAAGACCGTGCGGGCGCGGCGCTCATCCTTGGCGAGGCCGTCGCGGCCGGTCTCGAACATCATCGCGAGGTTCACGCATCCAATCGTAGCCGCCGTTACCGCGCCAGCGAGCGTGTCGGATCCGGCTGGCGATCGCGTGAGCGACGATTCAGGGCAGGATGTCGAAGCCGAGCTGCAGGACCTTTCGCTTACCGCGCTTCGGCTCATACGTGATCACGAGCATCAGTGGCCCCACCTGTCGCGGCACGACCTCGAACTCCGTGAAGCCGTTGGAATCGAAGCCGGACGTGACCTCGCACGGGCCCTCCTTGCAGCTCACCGTCGCCTGGTGCTCGACCTCGTCGCAGCGCTCTTCCGTGCTGGTCGAGAAGCTCGGGACCACGCTGTTCGCTTCGCGGTTACAGAGGCCAAACCACGAAGCGGTGATCTTGATTCGCGTTCCGAGCGGGAACTGCGTCGGGACGAACGTTACCTCCGGGTCGCCAAGCTGGATGCTGACGGCTCCGCCATCCGGAGGGAAGACGTTGAATCTCGCCCGGGGTCTGGACTTGCTGACCACGCCGCTCGAGCAGGCGCTCGCGAGCAGCACGGCGACGATCGATCTAGCAATCACGCGGACGGTGGCTCCGGAACGCCATCTGCGTCTCGCGGTGGCTTCCGCGTGATCTCCGGGCTTCACGTCGTGGCCGGTCATCTCGAGAATAGTCTCGCACAGGCCGCGTGCACCTCG
>JAGSPR010000109.1 GCA_018262455.1 Deltaproteobacteria bacterium
ATACTAATTCTTATCAATGTCTAGCGAAAACAAGACGGCCAAGGTCGAGCTGCGATGGGTCAAGCCAGCGCGCCAGGACCGCAGTCGCGACACCCACGATCGGCTGATCGAGGCGGCCGAGCGGCTGCTGGCCCGTGATCGATCGTGGGACGACATCACGGTCGCGGAGCTGGTGAAGGAAGCCGGCGCTTCGGTCGGGGCGTTCTACAATCGGTTCCGCGACAAGGACGCGCTCCTCCACGTCCTCCAGATCGAGCTCTACAAGCAAGGCGAGGCGACCGCCGCGAGCGCGCAGCTACTCGGTGCGAGCGAATTCGTCGCGCTCAGCGCGCTGATCCGTGCGTTCGTCACGCTGGCGGTCACCGCCTATCGTCAGCAACACGGGCTGCGCCGCGCGCTGCTCGTCCAGATGGCGAGCGACAAGCAGTTTCGCGATCGCTCGATCGAGCTGTCGCGACTGACCTGCGAAGGGCTGACCGGGGTGATGCAGGCGCGCTATCCGACGCTGGATCGCGCGGCGCTCCGAACCGCGATCGATGTCGCTCATCGCATGGTCTATGGCGTCCTCGATCAGAACCTCATGTATGGCGATGCGCCGACCGATCACGTGCTCGCCGACTCGACGCTGGTCGAGCAGCTGACCCTCGCAGTCGAGCTCTACCTCGAGCACGAGCTGGGCCCTGCGAGCTGACCTCTGCGTCGGAAATCCTCTCGGAACGGCAAACCAGTCCGCAAACGCGCGCGACCTTCGCGCGCGCCGGGATATCCTCCGGGCGTGTACAAGGAGTGCGAGCTACACGGACTCGGGGCGCGCGAGATCGCCGACCGCCTCGACTTCTTCGGACTCGGCCCAGAGCGTGACGAGTCGATCGCGCGACTCAACGCGATCCTGACCCGGTTCGTCGACACGGCGATCATCGAGTTCTACGACTTCCTCGGGTCGGTGCCCGCACTCAAGCCCCTGCTCGAGGATGGTGAGCGGACGAACCGGCTGCGCGATACCCAGCGCCATTACCTGCTCACGCTCGGCATCGCGCGCCAGACCCTCCCCTACTTCGAGACGCGGCTCCGGGTCGGCCGCGCCCACGAGCGGGTGGGACTCGCGCCGATGCATTACCTCGGCGCCTACGCCAAGCTCGAAGAGATCCTGATCCGGCACATCGCCCAGGAAGCGCCGGAGGAGCTCCGCGGCGTCGCCGCCACGCTCCAGCGGCTGTTCTGGCTCGACGCGGATCTCGCGATGATGGCCTATCACGGGCGGCGCCACGAGGCGCTGGTCGAGAGTGTCAGCGCCGATGCCCTGACCGGTCTCATGACGCGCGGCTTCGCCATCGCCGCGCTCGCCAACGAGAACGAGCGCGCGGCCCGGTTCACGCGTCCGTTCTCGCTCCTCTTCGTCGACCTCGATCACTTCAAGTCGCTCAACGATTGCGGCGGGCATGCCGCAGGCGACGTCTTGCTCGCGACGGCCGCTCGCATCATCCGAGACAGCGTGCGCCCGCACGACATCGTCGGACGCTACGGGGGTGACGAGTTCCTCGTCGGCGTCGTCGAGGGAGAGCTCGGGGTTGCCGCGGTGATCGCCGAGCGGATTCGCTCCCGCATCGAGCTCGAGTTTCGAGATCAACGCGTCGATCCGGCCCCCACGGCGAGCATCGGAGTCGCGCAAGCGCGCCATGGCGAGCCGATCGATGCCCTGATCCAGCGCGCGGATGCGGCGATGTACCGCGCGAAGGCCAGTGGCCGAAACAAGGCCGTCACGGATCACTGATCGTCACGGATCACTGATCAGGGAAGCTCGACGACGTACACCGGGCGGCCGGACAGCGGGATCGTTGCCGACGCAGGCAGCTCCACTCCGAGCAGATCGACGACGCGGATCGATGGCCGGGTGACGGGCACGGTCACCATGATCGGAGGGGCCGCATCGTCCGCGCGCCAGACGACGGTGACCGGCGGGGTCGCGCCGGTGGGATCGACGAGCCGATACGCATGCGCATCCGCCGGCGCACCGACGAGCTCGCTCGTCACGTCGGTCGTCACGGCGAGTGGCCCCGCGACCGACAGCAGCGTGGACAGTGCGGTGAATGCCAGCTTGGGGGTCGGCGCGAAGCTGCCATCGCTCGGATCGTCGTAGTGGAACAGACCGAACGCATCCTCGGGCGGGAACGTCGTCGCATTCGGGCCGTCGAACAACGTGTACCAGTACATCTTCTCGACGCCGGATCCGGCGAGCAGCAGCGCGCCGCGTACCAGCCAGCGAGCCTGCCGCTCCTCGTCCACGACCCCATAGGTGGGCCAGCCGAGCTCGGTGGCCCAGATCGGCCGCGCTGGATCGTCACCGTAGTAGGCGAGCAGCGCCCGCAGGCGCGCCACCATGCGGGGCGTGGCCACCTCTCCGCTCGCCTCGTCGTCCAGCTCGGGCGCGACGGCGGGTGGGTAGAGCGGGTACGGATGGAAGGCGAGCACGTCGTAGGCCTTCGCGATGTCCGGATGCGATCGGTAGACGAGCTCGAGGAAGGTCTCCGCGTCCTTGTTGAGCTGGCCGTGTTCGATCAGTCCACCGAGCATGACGCTGGCCTCGGGATCGGCGGCGCGGATGCTCGCCGATGCGGTGGCGAGCAGCGTCCCGTACTCGTCGGGCTGTTCGCGCGGCTGCCAGAACCGGAACCCGAGGTTGGGCTCGTTCCAGATCTCGTACGTCGGGATCGTGCCGCGGAACTGGGTCGACGCCGCGCCGGCAAACGCGGCGTAGTCGGCGGGATCATCGGGCGGCGTGGTCGTCCATTCCTGGGTCGCGTTCGCCCACGCATTTCCGTACGCAAGGATCGGTAACGTGGTCACGCCCGCGCTGGCGTACGCCTCGACCTTGGCGCGGTACGTGGAGAAGTCGCGTACGCCGGGGGTCGGCTCGACCAGGTTCCACAACAGGTCGGCACGGGCGTGGCGCACCCCGGCCTGGCGAAGGGCCGACAGCGCGAACGGCGAGACCACGGTGGCCTCGGGCGCGGTCTGGTCAGGGAGCTGGTAGGACAGCCCGATCAGCTCGGAGATCGTGGTCGCGGTCGGGCGAAACTCGGGCGAAACGCCGGTGAGGTCGACGAGCTCGCGCTGATCGGGCGGCGTGGACGAGCCACATCCGACGATCGCGATCGTCACGAGCCACTGCATCGACTTGTCGGCCATCTCGATTCCCCGAACATCGCATGGTGGGTGGCGAGGCGGGCGTAGGCAATCTCACGGAAAGCCAACCCGGGCAGCCGGCAGCCGGCAGCTCGAGTAGCCAGCAGCGAGTCGATCCGCACACCCACGGAGACGTTGGAGGGGCGAAGCGAAATCACAACGACCGATTTCGCGAACGACCTGCGGGCCGGCGACTGAGGTGCATGACTTGCGGCCCGGCGCGTTGGCGCAGGCGATGCAGAAATCCTCGGCATGACTTGCCATTGGGTTGCCTGTCCGGAGACCGCCGGCCCCGAGATGATCGAATTCGACGACAGCCCGTTCGGGATCCTGCTCACCGGCTGCTCTCGGTTTCGTCCGGCGTCCGCGGTCACCTGCCCGCGGAGCTGTTGCGCCGGGTTCGACCGGCGAACCCGGACCTCCGAGGACCCGACCGTCCGCAACGGCGCGAGCCACGACGATGACGCGGACGATCGCACGGACGATCGCACGAAAGTCGAGCCCTTCGGCCCGCACCCGTTCGTGATCGACGCGACGAGCCTGCTGCGACCCAGCTGAGCAGACCGGCGCTCGCGACTTTGATAGCCTGCCGTGAATGCAGCTCGCAACCTGGGTGCGCACGACGATCTGGCGGGCCGAAGACTGGTGTGCGGCGCTTGGCCGGATGGCGGACGAGCTGGCCGCGAGCACGCCGGCTCCGACCACCGTCGACCGCGCGCTCGAGCTCGCGCGCGCGCTCGAGCTGATCGATCCGGATCGGCGACGCTCGCTCGCGATGTACCTCCTCGCCTGGCGCGCCGGCAGGCCCGACGCGGGCGACCCGACGCGCCGGCTCGCCCGTGAGGTCCGCGACCACGCCGTGATCGCCGAGCTCGCGCTCGCAGATTACCAGGCGACCAACGACGCTGCGCACCTGGTGACGGCGGGGATGACGTGGGTCGACGCGGGCACACCGGAGCGAGCGGTCGAGCCGTTGACGCAGGCTGCGGTGCAGCGACCGAATGACCAGGAGCTGAAGTCGGTGCTGGCCATCGCCAGGCGCGAGGTCAAGGATCCCCACCGAGAGGTGTCGCGCTGGAACACGCTCGCGTCGGCGAGTAGCCGCGCCGATCAGCCACGCACCTACCTCCACGCCGCGCGGATCGCCCACGCGGTCAAGCTCGACGAGATCTACGGGACCTTGTTGCAGACGGCGATCAACCGCCGGTTCGGCGGGGACTTCCCGCTCCTGTTCGAAGATCGCCTGCTCGCCCGCGGCAACGTGGACGAGTTGCTCGGGTTCTACCGTGCCGAGCTCGAGACCGTCACCAGCGACCGAGACTGGGTCGAGAAGGTGCGGGCTGCGGCGACCAAGCTGGTGCTGCGTGGACAGCAACCCGGGCTCGCGCTCAGGCTCCTGCGCAGCAGCCTCGCACACGCCTACAACGCCAAGCTGACCGACGTGCCCGGCCACCTCGCGTCCTGGCAGCTCCTGCTCGGCCACGCGCGCCAGACCAGCGCCACCGTCGAGCTCATGCCGCTGCTCGTGGACGCTCTCGGGCGAACGCTGTCCGACGACGAACGCGTCTTCCTGTCGCGCGTCGGCTTCGAGATCTCGTGGCACGACGCCCGCGATGTCGAAGCCGCACGCCCGTACGCGACCGCCGTGGCGGAGCTCGTCCCCGATCATCCGGGGGTGTGCGCGTTCATGTCGAACGAGCTGGCGGCGCTGCTCGGCGACGAGGACCACGATCTGTTCAACGCCTTCGAGGACCTCGGCGACACCATTCCGGACGAGCCGATCGCCGCGGCTGCCGCGATCGCGCAACCTGCCGCGGTGGAGCCGGCACCGCCCGCGCCGGCACCGCCCGCGCCGACACCGCCCGCGCCGGCACCGCCCGCGCCGGCACCGCCCGCGCCGGCACCGCCCGCGCCGTTGGCACCGCCCGTCCCAGCACGTCGCGTCGCGCCGCCGCCCCCTGCCACAGCTTTGCGCGCGGCCGGATCACCACGCCCGGTCCCTGCGAGCATCGGCGCTGCCAGGCCGCCATCGCCCCCGCGCGCCATCTCGCTGATCCCGGCGACCGCGCTGGCCGCGCTGCGTGGCAGCGGCAAGCAGGTCGGGCTTCCCGCGGTGCCGCCGCTTCGCGCTGGCGCGGAGGACCGAGCGGCCCGCATGATCGTACCGATCGATCTCGAGCTCACCGTGGCTGGAGGGGTCGCGTTCTCCGCGGTCGCGCGCGACATCAGCACCACGGGGCTCTTCGTCGTGACCCGGGCCGAGCTTGCGCTCGACACGGTCGTCACGATCGACATCCGGTTGCCCGGCGAGACCGTGCTCGTCCAGGCACGGTTCGGGGTCTCGGCCCGCGTCATGAGGCGGACCGACGCGGGTTACGGCGTCATGTTCATCGCGCCGTCTCCCGAGCTGGTCGCGGCGATCGTGGTCGTCACCGCCTCGGCGTGAGGCGGCGTGACGTCAGATGTGATCGCGGAGGGCCATCAGGGGTGCGTAGGTCCCGGGCGGCGGGTAGTCAAACCCGTCGACCGAGAACGCGGTCGCGAGCATGTGGCGCGAGCGCTCGTTCGCGAGCAGGGCCTGCAGGTTGCTCACCAGATGCGTGCGCCGCGCCGGCGACAACGTGGGGGTGATCGCGATCCCATCGTTCGGCGACTCGCCGGTCAGCGCGACCACACGGAACGGCCCCATCTCCTCGTCCCACATTCCAGCGAGCCCGTGGTCGCTGACGAACGCCGCGGTCAGGTCGGCGTCCCGGTTGAGCAGCGCCTCGAAGCAGGCGAGGTACGAGCCGAGCATGCGCTCGCCGAGCAACATCGTCGAGTCGATGCCCGCCTCCCGCAGGTGGGTCTTGGCGAGCAGGTAGCCCCCCGTTGACCACGCGTCGACCCACACCGCGCGCGGTCGCGAGGCGCCGGCGGCGATCATCGCGAGGTCGAAGTGGTCGTTCCTGCGCGCTACCAGCGCGGAGCGATAGGTCACCGCTTTGCGGCGCACGCCACGCAGCGCGATCATGCCTCCCGCTGCCTCGACGCACGCGCAGATCAGCGGTGGTCCCCAGGCAGCATCGACCGTGCCTGCGATCAGCGCGTGCTCGAGCGCGTCGTAGGTCTTGAACGGCACCACCTCGGTGAACTGCGCGTCGAACAGCACATCGGCGAACTCCCGCGCCAGGGCGAACGCGGGCTCCTGCCCCAGCGAAGCGGGTAGCCCGAACCGAAACGTGGCCGGTGCGGTCATCGGGGAGCCCGGTACCACACGACGCGCGCCGCGAGCTTCACCATCCCGGCATCTTACGACGCGGCCGGCACCTGTGGTCAGCGTTTCGCGGCGACGGCTCGGGTGCAACTATCCGTGGGCAACCCGTCTCAGGCGCGGGCGCGCTCGCCTGAACGACCTCGGCCGCGATCAGGGCTGGTTCGGCTCGCCCGGCGTCAGCGTCGCGCACGTCGTCCAGTCGGTCGCGGCGTCGTCGCTGTCCATCCCGTCCGGCAGGCGACACAGCGAGACCGTTGCGGTGGTGTTCGAGTCGGCGACACCCACATCCAGCGGCGTCCCCTCGACGAGCGACACCGGCCCCGGGAAATCAGGGAGCGGTGCCAGCGTGATGGAGCCCTCGTAGGACAGGGCGTCGAGCACGGTATGCGTCACGCTATCGATCAGCGCGATGCCATCGGGCGCACCGTTCTGGATCTGGTCCTGGCTCCACACCGGATCGAGCTTGATCGCGCTGCCCGGGACGGTGACCTGCGGGCCGGCGATCACGAGGTACTGCCCGCCCCCGAGGGAGCCAGCTGGCGACAGATCGATCGTGTCGTAGACGGTGTTCAGCGCACCATTGACCAGGACCACCTGGAGCCCGGCGAGCGAGGTGGGGGACCCGGACGAGTTGCGGATCTCGATGTACTCGGCGGTGTCGGTATTGAACTGGTCGTAGTCGACCTCGTTGATCACGAGGCGCGGGGCGGTGCTGTTCAGCACGATGACGTAGTTCTTGACGACCTTTGGATTGTCACCGTCGTCTGCCGCGAGCACGAGGGTGTAGCGGTTCTGGGCGGTGACCTGTGCGGGCGTCGGACACCAGCTCCAGGTGGCGGTCACCCCATCGACGAGGGTCAGCTGGGAGCCCGCGATCTGGGCGTCGTCGGTGATCGTGACCTGGGCAGAGTCCTGATCCTCGACCAGGATGTCGAGCATCACGCAGGACTGCTGCGCGAGGTTGACCGCGGTTCCCGTGCCGAGCGGCTGGCGAAAGATCGGAGAGGCACCGGCGGCCGAGCGGACCTCGATCACGATCGAGGCGGTCGTCGTGTTCGAGCCATCCGACGCGGTGAAGTCGAACAAGTGGACGCCAAGGTCCTCCGCGAGCGGGGTCCAGCGAAACACCCCGCGCCCACTCGGCGCCTGCGTCAGCATCGCGTTGCCCTGCAGCGAGACGTCGGCATGAACGCCGTAAGTGAGCGCGCCGCCATCAGGATCGGTGCCATCGATCTCGACGACCAGCTGACTGCCGACCGTGGCAACCTGATCGGCGAGCCCGTGGATCTCGGGCGCAAAGCCACCCGCGCACGCTGCCAGCATGCAGGCTGCGAGACCCGTGGCGCAGTTCAGGCGCATCGCCCTACTCTGCCAGCAACTCTCCGGATCCGCCCATCTCCTTGGGAACGTCCCTCTGCTTCGGCAAGCCGTCCTTCATCGGCATGATCGTCTCCTGATAGTGCACGTGGACCCCCGGCGCGAACTTCAGGGTGGGGATGACCGCGGCGTAGATATCGATCAGATTCCACTTCGGGTGATCGGTGAAGAGGTGCCCTCCGCAGGTCTTGCACCACTTGCGAAGGCTCCGGTCGGTCCGGTGGAAGACGCCGACGTTGTCCGCACCCTTGATGATCTTGAGGGCATCGGGCGCCCACAGCGTGAACGCGTTCATCGGGGCAGCCGACCATTCGCGGCAGGCGCTGCAATGGCAGTAACCCATCGCCGCCGGATCCCCGGTCACCGCGAATTCGACGGAACCGCAGAAGCACTTTCCCTTGTGGGAGCTGACGTCACTCATCGGATCACCTCTCGTTTGACCGATGTTATCCCAGGGACGCCCGGCACGAACAACTACCCGCGCCGGCGGGCCTGACCGGGGTCACCTGGCCGGCGGATGGACCCGCAGGGTCAGCGCCGGCACGCCGCGATGCCGGATCGCGACCGCGACGCGATGCCCCTCGATGACCCGCGACTCGAGTTGCCAGCTGGCGGGGTCGTCATCCCAGTCGGCGGCAAAGCTCGCGCGCACCGGGCTCTCCGGATGAAACGTCAGCCGATCGAGCTCGTCGACCAGGCCGAGCCCGCGCGCCTTGAGGTAGGCCTCCTTCATCGTCCAGTGAAAACAGAACCGATCCGCGCGCTCGGCCGCGGGCAGGGTCGCGAAGGCCTCCCGCTCGATCGGTGAGAACACCCGATCCACGAGCTCCAGCGGAGCCTGACGCTGCGCATCCTCGACGTCGATCCCGACGTCCGGGCCGCCGCTGACCGCGCAGGCAACCAGCGCGCGCCCGTGACTGAGGTTGAACCGAAGCCCCGCTCGCGGCGCGGTGATCTCGGGCCGACCGTCCGCACGTGGTGCGAATTGCCAGTCCTCGGGATCGACCGGCGCGTGCCGCGACAGCGCGCGGCGCACCAGCGCGTGCGCCACGATCCAGCTCCGCCGCACGCCGTCGATCGCGAACCGAGCTGCCTGGGCCCGTTCCGCCACCGACAGCAAGCCGAGCGCCGCCGTGACGTCCTCGCGCGCAGGCGCAGCCGTGTAGACGTCGATCACCTCCCGCATCCTAATCCACTCCGCGACGTCGACGCGCGTGCGAGCTGTGCGACCTGTCAGCGGCGCGCGGCCGTCTCGAACCATCCCGTCGGAATGTCGCTCGTCCGTGATCGGGGATACGGCTTGCACGGGGGACGTTCACCATGAGAACAGTCCTCGCATCGTCGACCTTACTCGCGGGCATCGTGTTCCTCGCGCCGAGCTGCGCCGACCAGGACGAGGCCACGCTCCAGCACGAGCTCACGGCCCCGGCCCCGCCGGTGCGGCGGCTCGTGCCGCCCGTGCCCTTCGTGCTTGCCCCGGATGGGACGACCAAGCAGAGCCTCGAGCAGGCCGGCATCCTCCGGCCAGATGGCAGGCAATCAGCGCTGGTCCTGGGCAAGGCCCTGTTCTGGGACCAGCAAGCCGGCAGCGATGGCAACGCCTGCGCCAGCTGCCATCAGTCCGCGGGAGCGGATCTGCGGATCCGGAACCAGCTGTCTCCCGGCTTCAACGACGTGGCGAGCGGGCCCGGTGGCGACCCCACCTTTGGCTCGGTGGAGTCCGACACCGGGGAGGTCGCCGCGGGAGCCATGCCATCGGGAGCATGGGCGGAGGCGAACTACACGCTGACGCCTGCGGACTTCCCGCTGCATCAGCTCGAAGACAAGCGCGACCGCAACTCGCGAATTCGCTCCACCACCAACGACGCGGTGTCGTCCCAGGGATCCTTCGACCACGACTTCACGAAGACGAGACCCATGGGCCGACCGGACCGCTGCATCCTCGCCCACGATGGCGTGTTCCACGTCGGCAACCTCGCCGAGCGCCAGGTGGAACCGCGAAACACGCCGACCACGATCAACGCGGCGTTCTTCAACACCAACTTCTGGGACGGTCGCGCCAACAACACGTTCAACGGCGTCGGGGTGTTCGGCATGCGCGACATCCAGGGCGATCCCAACAAGCGGCTGGTCGTCGTCGAGAACGGCGTGGCGCGGCTGGACTACCTCCGGATCAAGAACGCCAGCCTCGCGTCCCAGGCGGTCGGCCCGCCGGTGAGCGCGCTCGAGATGTCGTGCGCCGGCCGCAGCTTTCCTGATGTGGCGCGCAAGCTGCTGATGACGATCCCGCTGTTCCACCAGCAGGTCGACTGTACCGACAGTGTGCTCGGGCCCTACGCCAGCGCGAGTGGCAGAGGGCTCAAGCCCCAGTACGCGTACGCGCTGCTGATCGCGAGGTCGTTCGACCCGAAGTACTGGGCGTCCTGGGGACGCTACCGGATCGTCAACGGTCAGCTCGTCCCTGACCCGACCGGCTACACGCAGATGGAGCTGAACTTCTCGATGTTCTGGGGCGTGTCGATCATGCTGTACGAGCAGACCTTGATCTCGGACCAGAGCCGGTTCGATGACTGGTTCGCGAGCTGTCGGCCGGCGGTGACCAACCCCGACGGCCCCGGCTCACAGGCCGTCCCGATCGCCAATCCGATCGTGACCTGCAGGCCCGCCACGGAGAACCCCAACCAGTCCACGGACCCGACGGCACATGGCTTCACCGCGCAGGAGGCGCTCGGCTTTGGGCTGTTCAACAACGGCGGGATCGGGATCCGCAACCCCGGCAATCCCGCCTGCAGCGGCTGCCATCCGGTGACCAACCCGGTGGCCACGCCGTTCGTGTTCCCGACGTTCTCCGAGGCGGCCTTCCAGGAAGGCCAGAGCTTCGTCCCGGTCGAGCGTTCGCGGATCGACGACCCCGGGTTTCCGCAGCCGTCCGCGGTCGCCGGCGGTTCGCACGATCGCGGGTTCTTCAGCCTCGGCTTGCGGCCCGCGAGCACCGACCTCGGCAACGGCGGGACCGACCCCTACGGCAACCCGCTGTCCGCGGCACGCATGTTCCTGCGCGAGCAGGCGGGGCTTGCGGTTCCCGACCCGACGGGGATCACGGACCGTTGCAACACGCCGACGCTGATCGAGCCCGGAGGGACGCCGCCCTACCGGGGTTGCCCGAGCACCACGCCGCCGCTGCTCGATCTCGCGCTCGCGCAGGAACGCGAGCTGGTGGACGGTGGCTTCAAGACGCCGTCGATCCGGAACGTCGGCCTGACTCCGCCCTACTTCCACTATGGCGGCTACAGCACGCTCCGCAGCGTCGTCGAGCTCTACGCGCGTGGCGGGAGCAAGCGACACCAGGAGCTCGCCGTTCCCGGCGCCACCGGCGACTGGTCGGGCACCGGGCCGCTCGGCCAGGACTCCACCCCGCCAGCCGGTCCTGACTTCGGCACCAACGTCGATTTCTTCATCCGGGACATCAAGTCCACCAACGAGCAGATCGATGCGCTCGTCGCGTTCCTGCTGACCGTGACCGATCCGCGCGTGCAGTGTGACCAGGCGCCGTTCGATCACCCCGAGCTGACGGTGCAGAACGGTCACAGCGATGCCGACCACAACCACGATGGCATGGCCGATGACCGCAGCTTCGTGTTGCCGAAGGTCGGTGCCAGCGGATACGCCGGGGCGAACGCGAGGTTCTGCATCCCGAACTCCGGCGACCTGTTCGCACCCGGCATGGGGGCCAGGCGCGGCGACTAGCTACCTGCCGACCACGACGCGCATCCGGCGACGCCCGAACGTCCCGATCGCCTCCGCAAACCGCCCCGCGATCGCGGTGCCACACGCGGCACACGCGCCGTGATCGAGCCGACTCGCCAGGATCTCGTACCAGTCGCGCTCGATGACCGCCGTGCCGCAGCCCGGGCACCGCGTCGCGTCGCCCTCGAGATCGTGGACGTTGCCGGTGTAGACGTAGCGCAGCCCGTGGCGCATCGCGATCTGCCGCGCACGCCGCAACGTCGCCGGCGGAGTCGGCGGCGTGTCGGTCAGCTTGTAGTCCGGATGGAACGCGCTGAAGTGCAGCGGGACCTCGGTGCCAAGATCGGTCGCGATCCACGCGCTCAGCGCGGACAGCTCGGCGTCGGAGTCATTGAGCCCCGGGATCAGCAGCGTCGTGATCTCCACCCACACCTTCGTCTCGTGGACCAGGTAGCGCAGGGTCTCCTTCACGGGCTCGATGCTCGACGCGGTCTGCTTGCGATAGAACTCGTCGGTGAACGCCTTGAGATCGACGTTCGCGGCGTCGATCTTGGCGTACAGCTCGCGGCGCGGCCCGGCGTGGATGTAGCCCGCGGTCACCGCGACCGTGTGGAGGCCGAGCGCGTGACACGCATCCGCGGTGTCCATCGCGTACTCGGCGAAGATCGTCGGATCGTTGTAGGTGAACGCGACGCTGGTGGCGCCAGCACGCCGGGCGGCGAGCGCGATCGCCTCGGGGCTTGCCTGATCGACGAGCCGATCCATCGCGCGCGACTTCGAGATGTCCCAGTTCTGGCAGAACTTGCATGCGAGGTTGCACCCCGCCGTCCCGAACGACAGCACGCTGGTCCCCGGGTAGAAGTGGTGGAGCGGCTTCTTCTCGATCGGATCGATCGCGAACCCGCTCGACCGACCATAGGTGGTCAGCACCAGCTGATCGCCCGCGCGCTGCCGCACGAAGCACAGCCCGCGCTGCTGATCGTGGAGCCGGCACTCGCGCGGGCACAGATCGCACTGGATCCGGCCATCCTCGGTCGCATGCCACCACCGCGCGGGCGCGGCGCTACCGGCAGCGTCGGCGTCGTGGAGGGGATCGTGCACGCGCACACCTTGCGGCAGCGCGCACGATCGGCAACCGGTTGGCGAGGATCCCTGCGATGGGGCGCCCACGGCACGGCACTTGCGTCGATCAAGGACCATGACCAGACAACGTCAGGCGATCGTCGTAGGTACGGGTGCCGGCGGGCTGTCGGCGGCCGCTCATCTCGCCAGGCACGGCTTCGAGGTGAGCGCCCTCGATCAGGCCGATCGCATCGGGGGATTTCTGGCGCCGTTCTCGAGTCACGGCTACTCGTTCGACCCCGGCGTCCACTACGTGGGTCAGGCGCGCCAGGGCCAGCTGCTGGATCGGGTGCTCGGCGACCTCGGCCTCGACGTCGAGCGACTGTTCGAGGAGATGGATCCCGATGGCTTCGATGTCTATCGGTTTCCGGACTTCGAGGTCGGCATGTGTCGAGGGCTCGACGCCTACCGCGATCGGCTGATCGAGCGGTTTCCCGCCGAGCGCGAGGGCATGCATCGGCTGTTCGATCTCGTCGCCCACTTCGGCGAGGTCACCCGGAAGTGGCCCATGGCAGCGCACGCGCCCCGCCTGTCGGATCTCGGCGGGCTGCGCTACCTGCCGTCCCTGATGCGGTGGGCGCGTTCGAGCTTTGCCGAGCTGCTCGGTCACCTGATCCGAGATCCGCGGGCGCGCGCGGTGCTCGCAGCCGCCGACGGCGACATCGGGCTGCCACCCTCACGGCTCCCGGCGCTCGCCGGCATCGGGCTGCTCGACCACTACGGCGACGGCGCGTTCTTCCCGCGGGGTGGCAGCGGCGCGCTGCGCGACGCCCTGGTCGAGGCCGCGACCGAGCACGGCGCGGTGTTCCGCACGGGCGCCGACGTCGTCGAGATCCTGGTGCGAGGCGGCGCGGTCACGGGCGTGCGGCTCGCCACCGGCGAGGTCCTCGAGGCCGACGTGGTGGTGTCCGACGTCGACCCGACCCTCACGTTCGGCAAGCTGCTCGCACCGAGTGCCGTGCCGAGCCGGCTGCTGCGCAAGGTGGAGCACACCCAGCCGTCGCTCTCGGCGTTCACGATCTTCCTCGGGATGAAGCGAGATCTCCGAGCGCACGGGTTCGGCGCGTTCAACGTGTGGCAGTACCCGAGCTGGGATCTCGAGGCCGCCTACGGGCCTTCGCTCGAAGGCCGCGTTCCAGACCAGCTCGCGCTGTTTCTGTCCTCGAGCACCCTCCGGGATTCGTCGGGCACCCTCGCGCCTGCGGGCTGCTCCACGCTGCAGATCGTCACGTTCATGCCGTGGCAGCCGTTCGCGCGCTGGGCGGGGATCCCGGCTGCGGAGCGCGGTGCCGACTACCGACAGCTACGCCAGCAGATCACGGACCGCGTGCTCGCAGCGGTCGAGCGCGCCTGGCCCGGGCTCGTCGGTGACGTCGAGGTCCAGCAGGTCTCCACCCCGCTCAGCAACACCGACTACACGCGCGCGGTCCACGGCGGCGTCTATGGCCCGGCCCACACGATCGACCAGATGGGCCCCGGGCGGTTTCGCACCCGCACGCCGATCGAGGGCCTGCTGCTCGCGGGCGCCGGCGTCCACAGCTGTGGGGTCGCGAGCTGTCTGGCGTCGGGGCGCACCGCGGCCCTGGTGGCGACGCGACGAGGGCGGACCACCAGCCACACGATGCGCGACCGCGTGCGCGAGGTCGCGCGCGCCGCACACAGGATGTAGCCGTGATCTACGTGATCGGCCATCGCAACCCGGATACCGACAGCGTCTGCGCGGCCATCGCGTATGCCCATCTGAGGACCTGCTGCGGCGATCCCGACATCCGCCCGGCGCGCGCCGGCGAGCTCGACGCCGAGACCGCCTTCGTGCTGCGCCACTTCGACGTGCCGGTCCCTCCGCTCCTCACCGATGCCACCGGCCTGAAGCTTATCCTCGTCGACCATAACGAGGTCGGTCAGGCGTTGCCTCACCTCGATCGGGCCGAGATCCTCGAGGTCTGGGACCATCATCGGGTCGGCGATCTGCCGCTGACCAAGCCCATCTTCTTCCACACCGAACCGGTGGGGACCACCGCGACCCTCATCGGCGAGCTGTACTTCGTGCGCGGCATCGCGCTGCCACGCGCGATGGCAGGCATCCTGCTCGCCGCGATCCTGTCGGACACCGTCGTGTTCCGCTCACCGACGGTCACCGACAAGGACCGTGCAGTGGCCGCGCGACTCACGCCACTCGCGGGGATCGATCCGAGCGCGTTCGGCCAGCAGATGCTCGAGCTCAAGATCGCATCCTTCGAGCACCAGCGCCCGGCGGAGATCGTGAGGCGCGACTTCAAGCAGCTCGCGGTCCGCGGCCACCGCATCGGCGTCGCGCAGGTCGAGGTGATGAGACCGGACGCCCTCGCAGATCAGAAGGCCGACATCTTGCGGGAGATGCACGCGGTCCGGCAGGCCCTCGGGCTCCACTGCGTCATCCTGATGATCACCGACGTCCAGGCGAAGGGGAGCGAGCTGTGGTTCGTCGGTGAGCCTCGTGCGCTGTTCGAGCAGACGTTCGGCCGGCTCGACCAGGAGGCCGTGCAGCTGCCCGGCGTCATGTCGAGAAAGCAACAGGTCATGCCGCGGCTCGTCGCGGCCTACGCGCTCGCCGAGGACGGCCACGCGGCGGACCCTTCGTCCCCCCCTGCTCCCGCAGCTCCGAGGACATCGCTGGCGCGGGGTACGGTGCTTGCAGACCGGTGGAGCATGGGAGCCTTACAGACCATCCTCGTCCCGCTCGACGGTTCACCGCCCTCGCTCGCGGCACTCGATCATGCGCTCGCCCTGGCGGAGGATTCCGGCGCATCGATCGACATCCTCCATGTCGAGACCCTGGAGCACTTCGAAGTCGGGTCCACCCGATCGCTCGCACCAGATTCCCGCCAGCAGATCGTGAGGAAGCTGGACGACGCGGTGCAACGCGCGCAGACCCAGCTCGGGTCCCGCGTGTCACGCCGGACCGTCCAGGGCGATCCGCTGCGCAAGATCATCGAGACGGCGAGCGAGAAGCCATACGACCTGATCGTCATGGGCACCCACGGGCGCGTGGGTCGACTTCACGCGATGCTCGGAAGCGTCGCGGAGGCGGTCGTGCGCAATGCCCCGTGTCCGGTGCTGACCGTGCGGGAGGCCGGCAGCGGGTATCAGTCGTTCGCCGAGCGCAGGCACGGCCGACCTACGGTCGCAGAGCAGCAGCCCGTGCACCATCCCCGCTGACGCCGCTGGCCCCGCTGACGCCGCGCCGTCACGGGATACTCCGGATCCAGGTGCAGCATCCTCGTTGCGTGCCCCCACGCTCGGCAGGTCGGATCCGCCGTGCGCTCACGACACGGAACGCACTGGCCCCAAGGATCCGATGCTGAACGGCGGGCTCGAGAAGTCGCTGCAGGCGCTCGGCCGCTCCTGACCAACGTCGTGCGAGTCGCGCAGCTGTGCTTGTGCGCGCGCGGCGCGGTAAGACGTAGCGTGACCAGCCAACCAGGCGGAGCCGAGCTGCCTGCGTCCACGCTGGGTACGCTGTCGCCGCTCCGACTCGGGGTCGCACCGCACCGGCTCATGTTCT
>JAGSPR010000368.1 GCA_018262455.1 Deltaproteobacteria bacterium
GGCAGGTTGATCTCGGTCTCCTTGACGCTCGACAGCTCGCACTTCGCCTTCTCGGCGACGTCCTTGAGCCGCTGCAACGCCATCTTGTCCTTGCGGAGATCGATGCCGTGCTGCTTCTCGAACCCAAACACGAGCCAGTCGATGATCCGACGATCGAAGTCCTCGCCGCCGAGGAAGGTGTCTCCGGCCGTCGAGATGACCTCGAACACGCCGTTTCCGATCTCCAGAATCGAGATGTCGAACGTGCCCCCGCCAAGGTCATAGACCGCCACCTTGCGCTCGATATTTCGACCGAAGCCGTACGCAAGCGCGGCGGCCGTCGGCTCGTTGATGATCCGGATGACGTCGAGCCCTGCGATCCGGCCGGCGTCCTTGGTGGCCTGGCGCTGGCCGTCGTTGAAGTACGCCGGGACCGTCACGACGGCTTTCGGGACCTCCTCACCGAGGTACTCCTCGGAAATCAGCTTCATCTCCTGGAGGATGTATGCCGAGACCTCGGGCACGCTGAACACCTGGTCACGCAGCATGATGCGAACGTCGTCGTGGGGCCCCTCGACGATCCGGTACGGCATGATCTCCAGCGAGCTGCGGACAGCCGCCGAGCCCCACTTACGCCCGATCAGTCGCTTCGCGGCGTAGACCGTGTTCTCTGCGTTCGTGATCGCCTGTCGCTTGGCAATGTGGCCCACCAGCCGCTTCCCGTTCTCCGCGATCGCCACCATCGATGGCGTCGTCTTGTACCCACCCCGGTTCGGGATCACCGAAGGTGTGCCGTCTTCGACAATCGCCACGCACGAGTTCGTCGTGCCGAGGTCGATACCGATCACCTTGTCACTTGCCATGGCGGGCTATTTTCCCCCCGTTTCCGCACAGATCGCCAGCGATGGAGCCCGATTTTGGGGCCCTCGTCGTAGGGGGATTCCCAGCCTTGCTTTCGCTACGGACCGGAACGGAATAACTGGACTTGGGGTCCTGAAAGGATCACTGAGCCAACAGCTTCCGGACCTCGGCGAGGTCATTGCGGAGCTCCGAGGTGAGTGTGTCGTTCTCGCTCTTGAGCGCCATCGCGAGCACGAGCACCTCCTCGGCGTCGTTGAGCCTGCCAAGGCCTCGGAACGAGGCAGCGAGCAGGCGCGCCGATGACGGATCGTTGGGTGCGAGGCTGTGGGCCTTCTTCGCATACTCGACCGCGCTCCGGGGCTGGTTGGCGGCCAGGGCGCAGCTCGCCGCCCTGCGGAGGTAGCGCAGCTGGCTGTCGACCCGGACCGCGGCGGCGAACAACTTCATCGCGCCCATCGCATCACCCCCGACCTCGAGCTGGCATGCGCGATCGAACAGCTCGGACGCGTACGCCTGCGGGGTCTGGGGCTGATCACCGTGCTCGGGCCTCTGCGTGGCGGCAGGCGAGCTGCCCTTCGCGCGGTCGGTGCCAGTCAGCCGCGCATAGGCTCGGCTGGTCGCCTCGAACACCAGCGGCAGCCGGTGGGCGAACGTGCCGAGCCGCTTGCCGTAGTAGCGATCGGGGTGGATCTCCTTGGAGAGTCGGAAGTAGGCGCGCTTGAGGTCGCGTGAATCGGCGCGAGCCGAGACCCCGAGCAGCGCCCGCGGGTCGGCCGCGCCGAGCAACCGCTCGATCGCGAGGATGAGGCGGCGGTCCGTGTCATCGAGATCGATGTCCTCGGCGAGGGCCGCGAGCTCTTCCCGCGTCGGGTTCGGCAGGCTCAGATCGTGGCTCGGGACGGCGATCTCGGCGGTCCCGAGCGGCGCAGTCCCGGCCGCCGCGCGAAGGGCATTCGGCGCTGCCGGCTGGGGCGCCTTGGCCGGTTGCGCCGGGGGGCGCACGGGGACTGCCGCGGGTGCCGGCGCAGCGGACTCATGAGGGAGCAGCAGCGCACCGAGCGAACGCAAGCGCGTGATGATCGCGATCGTACGATCGACGGCGAGGCCCGTGGTCAACAGCACGTCCTTCAGAGACTGCTTGCCGTCGATCCGGGAGAGCACGAAGTACTCCTCCGGTCCGACCGCCGCCTTCAGCGGATCGAATCCGGGACTGACGCGCAGCCGTTGCTGGGTCGATCCAATCCCGGCGATCTCGGCCGGCACAATGCTCACGGGAGGATGCTATCACGCGCCTTGCATGACGTGCTCGAGCAGTGCCTTCGCGACGTGCAACCGGTTGGCAGCCTGGACCCACGCGAGCGAGCGCGGCCCATCGAGCACGTCGCCGGTGATCTCCTCTCCGCGATGGGCAGGCAGGCAATGCAGGACCACGGCGTCGGACGCTGCGCCCGCAAGCAGTGTGCCGTTGATCTGGTAACCGTCGAATGCCTTGCGCCGTTGAGCGGCCTCGGCCTCCTGACCCATCGACGCCCAGACGTCCGTCGACAACACATGGGCCCCGGCGGCCGCTTCGCGCGGATCGTGGGTCAGCTCGATCCGCCCCTTCCCCAGCCGCTCCTGCCCGGCGCGCGCTGCCTTGACGAGCTGCGCGTCGGGTGCGAATCCATCGGGGCACGCCAGGACGAGATCGAGCCCGAACATCCCCGCAGCCTCGAGCCACGACTGCGCCATGTTGTTGCCGTCGCCGATCCACGCGTAGCGAAGCCCTTGGATCTTCCCGAAGTGCTGGCGAACCGTGTGCAGGTCCGTCGCCACCTGACAGGGATGGTGCTGATCGGACAGCCCGTTGATCACGGGGACCGAGGCCGCACGCGCGAACGCCGCCACGCGCTCCTGGCCGAACGTGCGAACCACGATCGCATGACAGTACGACGACAGCACGCGGGCCGTGTCCTCGGCGGGCTCGCCGCGGGCGAGCTGGCTGCCTTCGGAGGCCAGCACCACCGAGTTGCCGCCGAGCTCGTAGGCGGCGACCTCGAACGACACGCGGGTTCGCGTCGAGGCCTTCTCGAACACCAGGGCGACCGTCTTGCCGGCCAGCGAGGTCGCGAGCCGGTTGCGCTCGAGCGCGGCGGCACGATCCCACACGGCGGGCCAGGCCGCGACGTCGATGTCGGCCAGGGTCAGAAACCCACGTGGTCGGGCGGTCACTTGCCCACCCCCTCTGCGAGCACGCCTCGTAAGATGGTGACCGCCTCGTCCAGCTGCGCCTGCTCGACGATGTACGGCGGCGCGAAGCGTACGACCTTGTCGCCGGCCACCGAGAGCAGCAGGCCCTTCTCGCGGCACCGTGCGACCACCTGGGCCGGGGCGCCGGAGACCGCAATGCCGCGCAGCAGGCCGCGCCCGCGCGTCTCGGTGACATGGCCGGGGAACTCGACCACGAGCTCGCCGAGCTTGGTCGCGAGGTACTGGCCGGACTGGACGACGCGATCGAGCAAGCCGTCGCGATCGATGATGTCGAACACCGCGTTCGCCGCCGCACACGCCAGCGCGTTGCCGCCGAAGGTCGACGCGTGCGGGACGGCCCCACCGGGCAACGCCGCGAGCCCGAGCGCGGCCTTGTCGCTGCACGCCACTGCCCCGATCGGGATCCCGCCGCCGAGCCCCTTCGCGAGCGTCATCACGTCGGGCTCGACGTTGTCGTGCTGGTGACCGAACCACTTGCCGGTGCGGCCCACGCCGGTCTGCACCTCGTCGAAGATCAAGATCGTGCCGGTCTCGTTGCACAGCTGGCGCAAGCCAGCGAGGTAGCCGGGGGGCGCGACCACGATGCCGCCTTCGGCCTGGATCGTCTCGACGATGATCGCGCATGCGGCGCGACCTTCGAGCTGGTTCGTCGCGGCAGCGAGATCACCGTAGGGGATGAACTCGACGGGCCCGAACAGCGGCCCGAATCCCTCGCGGTACTTCGGCTGGCCGGTGATCGACACGGTCGCGATCGTGCGGCCGTGAAAGCTGCCGTGGGTCGACACGATCGTCGTGCGGTGCGGCGCCTCTGCCACCACCGCCTGATAGCGCCGCGCGAGCTTGAGCGCGCCCTCGTTGGCCTCTCCCCCCGAGTTGCAGAAGAAGATCCGCGACGCAAACGAGCGATCGACGATCGCCTTGGCGGCCAGGATCTGCTGCTCGTTGTAGTAGAGGTTCGATACATGCACGAGCTTGCCAAGCTGCTCGGTGACCCGCGAGGTGAAGTACGGATGCGAGTGGCCGAGGCCGCACACCGCGATCCCGGCGGTCATGTCGAGGTAGCGCGTTCCAGCGACGTCCCAGATCTCGCAGCCCCGCGCGCGTTCGAGGACGATCGGCTGTTGTCGGTAGTTCTTGACGAAGACCTGGTCCGCCAGGGCGAGCAACTCGGCTTGCGTGGGCACGAGCCGGGTTTACCATCGAACCTGCGGTCCGCGCCTGTCACCGGTCCAGTCCTCCGATCAGCTCCGTGAGCGTGCCGTGGCGCGTCCTTACACGCGCGTGACATCACGGGGCTGCGCGTGCCTCCAGGATGGCTTGCATGCGAGTCACATGTGTTGCATCAGTCTGGTTGACCGTGATCGCCTGTTCGTCTCCCCGATCGCCGTCCAAGACGCAGGCCGCGCCAGGTCTCCCGCGCGTCGTCGCCCACCGCGGCGCCTCGCACGAGGCCCCGGAGAACACCCTCGCGGCATTTCGCCGGGCCTGGGCTCTCGGGGTCGAGGGCGTCGAGCTCGATGTCCACCTGACGAGCGATGGCCACGTCGTGGTGATCCACGATGCTTCGACGAAGCGCACGGCCGGGCTCGATCGCGAGGTCGCGGACCTGACCCTGGCCGAGATCAAGGCGCTCGATGTCGGCCGCTGGATGGGCACCAGCTTCGAGGGCGAGCGCATCCCGACGATCGGCGAGGCCCTGGCGACGATCCCGAGCAGTCGCACGATGTTCATCGAGATCAAATCCGGGCCCGAGACTGCACCTGCCCTCGCCCGCGCGATCCTCGCCGACGATCCACGGGGGCGAGGGGCACAGCTCGCTGTCCAGGGATTCGATCCGGTGGCACTCGCGGCGTTCGCGGCCGAGCTCCCCGGCGCGCCCGCGTACTGGACGGTCATGCCGCCGCTCGACGAGCAGGACGAGCCGCTGCCGTACCCAGGATCGATCATCGACGAGGCGGTCCGCCTGGGCTTTCCAGGCGTGGCGCTGCTGCATGTCTCGGTCGATGACACCCTGATCGCAGCTGCGCGCGGCGCTGGTCTCGAAGTCGATCTGTGGACGCTCAACGAGCCGACCGACCTCGCGCGTTGGTCCGGGCGTGGTGATATCCGCTGGATCGAGACCGATCGCCCGGATCTCGTTGGGTCAAGGTGAGACCACGACGTCCGATCCGGCCCACGCGAACAGCGTCGCTCAGAGGATGTAGCGCGTGAGATCTTCGTCGGCCACGAGCGCGCCGAGGCGTTCGCGGACGTACGCGCGCGTGATCGGGATCGTCTGCGCGCCGATGTCAGGTGCGTTGTAGAGCAGGTCGTCGAGCAGCCGTTCGAGCACGGTATGCAGCCTGCGGGCGCCGATGTCGTTGGTCCGACGGTTGACGTCGGCCGCAATCTGCGCGAGCTCGTGGATCGCCTCGGGCGTCCACTCGATCGTGACGCTCTCGGTCGCGAGCAGCGCCGCGTACTGTCGGGTCAGGGCGTTCTGTGGCTCAGTCAGGATGCGAACGAAGTCCTCGGCGACGAGCGGGGTGAGCTCGACCCGGATCGGAAACCGGCCCTGCATCTCGGGGATGAGGTCACTCGGCTTGCTCATGTGGAACGCGCCGGCCGCGATGAACAGGACGTGATCGGTACGAACCGGCCCGTACTTCGTCGTGACCGTCGAACCTTCCACGATCGGCAGCAGGTCGCGCTGGACGCCCTCGCGCGAGACATCGCCGCCGGCGCGATCACGGCTCGTCGCGATCTTATCGATCTCGTCGATGAACACGATGCCGGCGTTCTCCGCGCGGTGAACGGCCTGCCGGATCGCGGCCTCCTGATCGATCAGCTTCTCGACCTCCTGCTCGGTGAGCGCACGCCAGGCCTGCGGGACCTTGAGCTTCTGTCGCTTGGTCTTGCGCGCGAGCGACCCGAACATGTCCTTGAGGCCCGACAGCGCGTTCTCGTCGATCCCGGGCTGGCCGCCGAGCACCGACATCAATGGATTCGACTCGTCCTGCAGCTCGACCTCGACCTCGCGATCATCGAGGCGGCCGTCGCGCAGCATCACGCGCAACTTCTCGCGCGTTGCATCGCCGGTCGTGGTGGCGGGCTCGTTCGGGCGGTCGGTGAACCCGCGACCCGCACGCGGCAGCAGCAGATCGAGCAGCCGCTCCTCGGCGGCCTCCTTCGCGCGCGGCCGGACCTTCGCCGCCTCCTCGTCCTTCACGAGCTTGACCGCGACCTCCACGAGATCACGAACGATCGAGTCCACATCGCGCCCGACGTAGCCGACCTCGGTGAATTTGCTCGCCTCGACCTTCAGGAACGGCGCCCTCGCGAGCCGCGCCAGCCGGCGGGCGATCTCGGTCTTCCCGACGCCGGTCGGGCCGATCATGATGATGTTCTTCGGCGCGATCTCGTCGCGAAGATCGCCTTCGACCTGCTGGCGGCGCCAGCGATTGCGCAGCGCCACCGCGACGGCGCGCTTGGCCTCGCGCTGGCCGACCACGTACCGATCGAGCTCTTCGACGATCCGCGCCGGCGTCAGCGCACCTTCGGTGGTCACGAGACAAGCTCCTCGATCGTGAGGTTCGTGTTGGTGTAGATGCAGATCTCCGCGGCGAGCGTCATCGCGGTCTCGACGATGCCGCGTGCGGGCATCTCGGTGTGGCGGATCAGGGCCCGCGCGGCATCGGGCTCGATCACGTCCCCCGAGCCCGAGAGGATGAACGTGGCCTCGGCATCGGCGACCACCAGCATCGCCTCGAGCCTGCGTAGCGCGCGGTCGGTGCGCCACTCCTTCGCGAGGTCGACGGCCGCGCGGCGCAGCGGGCTCCGCTGCTCCCGCAGCTTCTCCTCGAGCCGCTCGAACAGCGCCATGCCGTCGGCCGCCGAGCCAGCGAACCCACCGATCGCCCGGCCGTCGCCGAGGCGGCGCACCTTGCGCGCGCCGGCCTTCACGATCGTGGTCCCGAGCGTGACCTGGCCATCCCCTGCGACCACGACCGTATTGCCGCGCCGCACCGAAAGGATCGTCGTGGAGTGGGTCTTCACTCCTTGTTAGGTAGCACGGGCCCAGTCGTCCGCGCTCCCCCAGGAGCGGACCCTCGACCGACATCGATCGACCCAGCTCGGGCCCTCGGGTGCGCGTCGTCGTAGACCTTGGTCAGGTGATCGAGCGAGACCTTGGTGTAGATCTGGGTCGACGACAAGCTCGCGTGACCGAGCAGGTCCTGGATCGCGCGAAGATCGACGCCTTCGTCGAGCAGGTGGGTCGCGAACGAGTGGCGCAGGCCGTGCGGAGTGGCCGCGGAGTGAACCCCACCCGCAATCGTCCACCGCTTCACCATGCGCTGCACCGAGCGGGGCGTCAGCCGCTGCCCGCTCGCATTGACGAACAGCGCGGCGTCGACGCCCTTGTCACCTCCGAGCTCGAGCCGGGCCGGTAGGTACACGAGCAACGCGCGGTCGGCGGCGCCACCGATGGGCACTTGCCGCGACTTGCCGCCCTTGCCGCGGCGCACCAAGATCATCGGCGTGCCATAGCGCGCCCGATCGAGGTCGCCGATGTCGAGTCCGCACGCCTCCGACACGCGCAACCCGGTCCCGTACAGCAGCTCGAGGAGCGCGGTATCGCGCAGCCGCAGCAACAGGTGACGCGCCTCCTCGGCGGTCGAGAGCGTGCGATGGCTCGTTCGGCCGGTGGTGCCCGGTGCCTCGACGAGCCGGAATGCGTCATCGACATCGAGCGCCCGCGGGAGGCCTCGCTTCTTCTTCGGCCCGCGCACGGCGGCCGCCGGGTTGCCCTCGAGCACGCCCCGCTTGACGAGGAACCGGCAGAACGCACGCACGCTCGACAGCTTGCGCCCGATCGTCGCGGGTCCATTGGTGCCGAACAGGGCCGCGAGCTGGCTACGGACATCGATCGTCGACAACCGTGCGAGGGGAGCGTCGGTCCCGCGCTTGGCGCGCAGGTGCGTACGCAGCGCGATCACGTCGCGCACGTAGACTTCGACGGTGCGCGGCGAGTAGGCGCGCTCGACCTCGAGGTAGCGCGTGAACGCCTCGATCGCGGCCTGCCAGTCCATGCGCAACGATCGGACGAACCCGACCTCGGGCGCGACTTTTCGGTACCGGCCGACGTGCGCTATCGGCTCGTGCGCAGACCGCTCGTGCTCAGAGCGCGCCCGCAGGCGGCGTCACGACCACTTCCTCGACCGAGATTCCGGGGCGCGTTACGATCGCGACCAAGAAGCTCGCGACGTCCTCCGGCTTCATCATCTTCGCGCGGTCGAAGCCGGGGCGATCGTCCCAGATCGGGGTGTCGGTGGCACCCGGCAGCAGGGTCGTCACGCGGATGTCGTAGGGCCGCGCCTCCTCCGCCAGCACGCGGGCGAAGCCGAGCTGACCGGCCTTGGCGGCCGTGTAGCCACCGCAATCGCTGAACGCGCGGTTTGCCGCGTGAGACCCGATGATGACGATGTGGCCGTGGCGCCGCGGCATCATCCGGCGCACCGCCTCGCGAGCGCACAGCATCGTACCGACCACGTGGACATCGAGCATCGCGCGCAGGTCGGCGGCCGACGAGTTGGAGATCGGGCCGAACGTGCCGATGCCCGCCGAGAGCACCACGATGTCGAGCTGCGGCAGCTCGGAGAACCGGGCCTGCACGGCCGCCTCGTCGGTGACGTCGAGCCCGGCCGGGACGACCGTGCCGAGGCCCGGGATCGCGGCGGGGCCGGGCGCGAACCGTCGACCGCAGGCGACCACCCCGACGCCTTCCGCGGCGAGAGCCGTCGCGCAGGCCGCCCCGATCCCACTCGAGCCTCCGGTGACGATCGCGAACTTGCCGAGGAGTCGCTTCATGGCTCACCGCCGCAGAACATGCCCAGCATCGACCCGCCACTCCGATCACGACACCCGCAGCCGAGGCGCAGCAACACCAGCACGGACCTCACGCGGCGACGATACCACGCAGCGTGACGCTCGAAAGCCAGGCCTCGAGGTCCACGCGGGCGCGCTCCGCCATGCGCGGCTTCTTGTTGTCCTTGCGGGTTCCGTCGAGCGACGGCAGCAGGCCGTAGTTGACGTTCGTCGGGCCGTACTTGTAGCCGGCCTCACGCGGCGCGGTGACATGGTGGTAGAGCCCGCCGAGCATCGTGGTCGGTGGTGGTGGCGGCGCCACGCGACCGGTGAGCTCGCTCGCGAGCAACCAGGCGACCACGAGCCCCATCGCGCACGACTCGATGTACCCCTCGACCCCGGTCAGCAGACCCGCGAACCGGATGTTGGGCCGCGTCACGAGCTCGAACCGGCTACCGAGCCGCGAAGGCGCGTCGATGTACGTGTTGCGATGGATCGAGCCGAACCGCAGGAACTCGGCGCGGTGCAAGGCGGGCACCATGGCGAAGATCCGCTGCTGTTCGGGATACGCGAGGCGCGTCTGGAAACCGACGAGGTTGTACGCGGTGAGGTACTTGTTCTCGGGGCGCAGCTGCAGCACGGCCCACGGCCGGTGTCCGGTCCTGGGATCGCGCAACCCGATCGGCCGCATCGGACCAAACCGCAGAGTCTGGGGCCCGCGCTCGGCCATCACCTCGATCGGCATGCAGCTCTCGAAGTACTTCGGCTCCTCGAACTCGTGTGGCAGCACCTTGCGGCCACCATTGATCGCCGCGACCAGCTCCTCGTACTGGATCTTCGACATCGGGCAGTTCACGTAGTCGCCCACGCCGGTATCGCCCCCCGCTGCGCGTTGCACGTCGAGCGAGAGCTTAGCTCTTGCCTCTCGTTTTGCATCCTCGCTGCTTCGCAGCTCGAGCTCGGTACGACGCCGGTTGGGCTCGGAGTCGGCGTCGCGGCCCCACCGCGAGGCGCGGAACGCGAAGTCCCAGTCGATCGAATCGGCCGCCACGATCGGCGCGATCGCATCGTAGAAGTACATGCGGTCGCCACCGAGCTCGGCCCGGATCACCTCGCCGAGCGCGCCTTCCGTGAGTGGGCCGGTCGCGACGATCACGGGGGTGTCAGGCAGCTCGTCGAGCCGGCGACGTTCGATCCGGATCCGCGGGTGGAGCGCGAGCCGCTGGGTGATCGCCCTGGCGAAGCCGAACCGCTCGACCGCGAGCGCCTGGCCGGCCGGGACGCGATGCTGGTCGGCGCACGCGATGACCATGGAGCCACACCGCCGGAGCTCCTGCTTGAGCAGCCCGGCAGGTGCCACCGGGTCATCGCTGCGGAGCGAGTTGCTGCAGACGAGCTCGCCGAGCAGCGGCGATTGATGCGCCGGCGACATCGCCGACGGCTTCATCTCGACGAGCGAGACCTCGAGCCCTGCCTCGGCGAGCTGCCACGCCGCCTCGCTGCCCGCCATGCCGCCACCGACCACCGTGACCTGCACCATCCTACCTCCGCTCGAGGACGATCGCTCGTGGCACGCTCGTGCGTACGCCGGCGTCCCAGTCAGCCTTGGGGATCAACGTGCGCCCGTTCGCGCTGAGGTAGACACTCCGGCACTTCCCGCACTCGTAGACCTTCGATTGCCCGTCGAAGCCGAGTGCCCGACGCGCGCACGCGGGGCACCGTTTGCGGAGCAGTTGCGGGACCACCGCTAGGCACACTCCGCCAATTGCGAAGCCGATCCCAAGGAGCGACGCCAAGAAGACCGGATTCATGTCACGCCGCGTTCGTCTCTTCGGACTCGTCGGCGCCCTGCTTCCAGTCGCACTCGAGGCAGCGCAGCACCGTGCCGCTCTTGTTCTCTTTCTTGACCACGAACTTGGCGCTGCAGATCGGGCACGGCTGCGGCACGGGGCGATCCCATGCCACGAAGTCACACTGCTTCTTCGCCCAGTTCGAGCAGCCGTAGAACGGCTTGCCTCGGCGCGACCGCTTCTCGGCGATGAACCCACCGCAACCCTGACGCGGGCACTTCACGCCGAGCGAGATCGCCTTCGTGGTCTTGCAGTCGGGGTACTTCGTGCACGCGAGGAAGCTGCCGAACCGACCGCGCTTGATCGTCATCGGGGCGCCGCAGGTCTCGCAGATCTCGTCCGTGGTCTGCTCGGGGACCTTCTCCCAGGTGCCATCGAGGTTCTTCACGACCTCCTGGGTGTTGCGGCACTCGGGGTAGCCCTGGCACGCGAGGAACGAGCCGTTGCGCCCCCACTTGATCACCATCGGCTTGCCGCACTTCTCGCA
>JAGSPR010000369.1 GCA_018262455.1 Deltaproteobacteria bacterium
CATCGCAGGCATCCACCACTCCCATCCTGCCCTCGGTACGGGGCTAAGGAGCGATCCATGTCGAACATCATCCTCGTCGGAGCCGTCGGGTTCCTTGGCGCGCTCGTCCTGATCGCGATCATCATCTCGCGCATCATCTACATCTGCCCGCCGAACGAAGTGCTGATCTTCTCGGGCGGCCATCGCAAGATCGCCGGTGACGACGACAAGATCGTCGGTTATCGCGTCGTCCAGGGCGGGCGCGGGCTGCGCATCCCGCTGATCGAAGTCGTCGATCGGATGGACCTCACGAACATGATCATCGAGCTCCGGGTGCAGGGCGCGTACTCGCGCGGCGGCATCCCGCTCAACGTCCAGGGCGTCGCGAACGTGAAGGTCTCGAGCAAGACGATCCAGCTCGCGAACGCGATCGAGCGCTTCCTGGGCATGACCCGCGAGCAGATCATGGCGACCGCGCGCGAGACGCTCGAGGGTAACCTGCGTGGCGTGCTCTCGACGCTGACTCCGGAAGAGGTCAACCAGGATCGCGAGAAGTTCGCGGGCGAGCTGCTACACGAGGCCGATCACGACCTCGCGCGGCTCGGGCTCGAGCTCGACACCTTGAAGATCCAGCACGTGTCCGACGACAAGGGCTACCTCGACTCGATCGGCCGCCGGCAGACCGCCGAGCTGCTCAAGAAGTCGCGGATCGCCGAGGCCGACAACCACGCGCTGTCGCAGGAGAACGCGGCGTCGAACTTCCAGAACCAGGAGATCGCGAAGGTCGATGCCGAGATCCAGACGGCACGCGCCGAAGGTGCTCGCCGGATCGCCGAGGCGCAGACCCGCAAGGGCGCGCTGATCGCCGAGTCCAAGGGCCAGGTCCAGGCGCTCGCCGCGAAGGCGACCGCCGAGGTCCAGGTCCAGCGAGCGCGGCTCGCGCAGGTCCGGTTCCAGCTGCTCGCCGACAAGGTGAAGCCGGCCGAGGCGAAGAAGGCGCAGATGGTCGCGCAGGCCAAGGGCAACGCGTCGAAGATCGTCGAGGAGGGCAAGGCGACCGCGATCGCGATCCGCTCGCTCGGAGCCACCTGGGCGAAGGCCGGCGACAGCGCGCGCCAGATCTTCGTGGCGCAGAAGCTGTCGCGGCTCGTCGGCACGATGATGCAGACGGTCGGCGACATCAAGATCGACAAGGTCACGGTGATCGACAAGGAGCTCGCGAGCAACGGCGGCAACTTCGCGGTCAAGGCCGCGGTCACCTCGGAGCAGCTCAAGCAGCTGCTCGGCGTCGATGTCGCCCAGCTCGCGCAGAACCTCGCGGCTCGCCCCGGGCTGGCACCGCCTGCGATCCCGCGCCTGCGTCCGCCGACGCAGCCGGGTCAGGGGCCGAAGTCCGAGGGCTGAGCTGGTCGAGCCCTGCGTCCTTTGGCCTTGCGGAGGCGAGCGCGCCTTGTAGGTTGTAGAGTCGCCTGATGACGAGCCTGGCGCGGGTGCAGGCGGTGCTGCGCGGTGAGCGCGTGCCGCTCGACGACGGCGCCACGAAGGTCCTCCACTTCATGATCAAGGACCCGCCCGGCTGCGACGTCTGGATCACGGCCGACCAGCTCGTCATGCAGTTCGGGCCGCACAGCGCGAACCACGCCTACCTCCCCGAGCTCGCACCGGCGATCGTCAGCTGGCTGCTCGAGAGCGCGCCAACCGGGTATCTTCCCGCGGGCACACTGCCCTACTGGGGCGGCATGCCGAAGCGCTGGTCCTACGGTCCGTGCGGCGTGTGGATCGATCCAGGGTCCGATCGGGTAGCGATCATGATCCGCGACGCGAGCCACCGCGATGTCCTCGATCGCACGCCTCTCCCGTTGCCGCCCCCGATCGAGGCCGCGCCCGAATTCGTCTCTGGGGCGCACCCGTGCCCGCACTGCGGCGTGGTGCCCGACCGCTACCGCAAGCTGCCGGATGGCGCGCTCGTCTGCCTGGCGTGCGGCGCCTCGTCGGGCGGGTGATCAGAGGCTCAGGCCGACGCGCCGACGCGCCGTCAGACAGTGCTCGCCGCCGAGCGTGAAGTCCCGGCACGTCTTCGGGCGATCGTCGTAGATGACGCAGTGATAGCGGGTGATCTGGCCTGCCTCGGCACAGCCGCCCGCGAGCGCGGCGCAGCGATCGCCGGTGCGCTTGAGCTCGAGGTAGGTGCCGCGATCGACGATGTACGTCGGCTGCGCCTTCACCGCGGGATCGCGCGGCGTGACCTCGACCGAGTGATACGCGGCGCGGCAGCAGGCGCCGCAGGTCTGGCAGTCGAGCGCGGCCTCGTAGCGCTCGCACGCGCGCCACGTGTCGTCGAGCCTCGCCTCGGCCTGACGGCAGCGCGGACCTCCACGTTGCTCGAAGCGCCACGCGCAGGTTCCGCAGCTCGCGTCGGAGGCTCCGGCCGGGAGCCCGGTCGGATGACGCGCCGGCGGCGCCTCGACGGTGAGCCACAGCGGCTGCGTGCCCGGCGTGGGTGCAGCGAACTTCGCGGCGTCAGCGGCGATCCGCGCGGTTGCCGCGAGCGCCTCGGCGAGCACGGGCGCCCAGGGCGGATGTTCGGCGCGACGCAGCCCCGCGATCGCGGCCTGAACGGATGGATCGGTGCGATCGGCGAGCACGTCTCCCGACAACCGATCCCAGAAGGCGCGGAAGTCGGTGGTCGGCGCGAACACGGTGCGCAGGCCGTGGCGGCCGGTGAGCAGCCATTGGACTCGCAGGCATGCGTGCTCGCGCCAGTCGTGGTCGGGACCGGTGTTGTCCATGCCCCAGTCGGGGCGCGTGAACGAGTCCTCGCCCTCGACGAGCGAGTGGCAGAGCTCGTGGAAGATCATCTGCGCGAGGCTGTCGTCGGGGTCGAGCGCATCGTCGGTGGCGATCGCGAGCGTGCCGCGGCCATCGGTGGCGGCGTAGGCATCCGGTGTGCGTTCGATCCGCAGCCCGATCCGCCTGGCCGCACCGAGCCAGACCTGCGCGAGCGGGTCGACGTAGCGGTGCTGGACTTGCCGTGCCACGTCACGCGTTTATCACAGCACGGCACACCCAGCACGCCACGCCCAGCACGGCACGCCTGGTGCGGCGAGCACCGACACGTGTGAGCGAGGAAAACTTGCGAGCGCGCGACGGTCGGCACAAGGTGAAACCATGAGGGGGGACATCGCGCTGGTCGGCTTCGTGCTGACCGCGGAGGAGTGGCAAGCGCTCGATCCGCTGTCGCGGGCGCAGCTGCTCGAGGCGGCGTTCCAGCGGGAGGCTCCATGGATCATGGCGCCGCTCGCCGAGCTGCTGTCACAACCGCGCGTCGACGACGAGCCGCGCTAGACGACGAACGAGGTCTGCGAGCAGGGCACGAAGCGGCGCTCGTGGTCGAGTAACCAGCGCTTCGCGGCCATCCCGCCGGCGTAGCCGGTGAGCGCGCCGGTCGCGCCGATCACGCGATGACACGGCACGATGATCGCGATCGGGTTCCTGCCATTCGCGGCGCCGACCGCTCGGCTCGCGGTCGGCTGGCCGATCGACCGAGCAAGCTGTCCGTAGCTGCGGGTCTCGCCGAACGGGATCGCCACGAGCGCGCGCCACACGAGCTCCTGGAACTCGCTGCCCCGCGGCGCGACCGGGAGGTCGAACGCGCGGCGGTCACCGGCGAAGTACTCGGCGAGCTGGGTTGCCACGCGGTCGAGCAGCGGAGTGGTCTGGCCGGAGGCGCGACCGCTGTCCGCGGCATCGGAGGCGCGGCCGCCGTCCGCGGGTGTTGGCTCCGACGGCAAGTACACCCCGGCGAGCTCGCCGTCGCGCTCGAGGAGTCGGAGCGGCCCGAGCGGTGACTCGATCGTGATCATCTTGAGCATCGGATCCTCCCAGCGAAGTCCACAGGTGCATCACGGCGTACGAACGAAATGGCCGCCACGCCTCGGCACGCGTTTCGGCCTGCCGTGGGCCGGCGCCGATCGCCTTGCGAATGCCGAGATCGGCGGCGGGAAACGCGTCGGGCAGGTGCAGGGCACGCATCGCGAGGTAGTGCGCGGTCCAGGGCCCGATGCCGGGCAGCGCGGTGGCCTCGACGACGAACCGCTCGAGATCTCGGCCATCGAGCCGGAGCCCCCCTGCGGCGACGGCGCTCGCGAGCCCGTGGAGCGCCGCGGCGCGCGCGCTCGGCAACCCGATCTTCGCGATCGCGGCGCTGCCCGCGGCGACCACCTCGGCGGCCGTGGGGAACCGGTGCGTGAGCCCCGCGCCGCCGTCATGCCGAGCGCCGAACGCCGCGGTGAACCGGCCCGCGAGCGTGGTCGCGGCTGCGACCGAGATCTGCTGGCCGAGCATCGCACGCACGGCGGCCTCGAACGGATCGATCGCACCGGGCAGTCGCAGGCCAGGCCGCGCCGCGACGAGTGGCGCGAGCATGCGATCGCGCTTCAGCACGCGTCCGATCACATCGGGCCGCGCATCGAGATCGAACAGCCGGCGCGCGCGCGCGACCAGCGGCATCAGCACCGGGACGAGCACCGGGCCCACCGCCAGCACGAGCGCGTCGCGATCGCGGGCGCGGCGCACCTCGATCGCCCCGACCACGCCATCGACGTGAACGACCCGGCGGTACACGCCGGTGGCGAGCTCGACGACCTCGACGCCCGGGATCGCGCGGGCCGCGAGGAACCGGAGCACGTGCTGCCAGTCGTACGGCGCGCGGAAGTCGAGGCGCAGCGCGAGCTCGCCCGCTCGCTCCCCGGCGTGCACGCGGCGCAGCCGTGAGGGCGAGCTCCCCATGACCTCGGCGAACACCGCGTTGAACCGGCGCACACTCCGAAACCCGGCGGCGAACGCGATCTCGGTGAGCGAGAGCCCGGTGTCCTGCAGCAGCTGCTTGCCAAGCCCGAGCCGGCGGGTCTGCGCGAGCGCGACCGGGGAAACTCCGAGGCGGGCCTCGGTGGCGCGCCGCAGGTGGCGGGCGGACACCCCGAGCGCTGCCGCGAGGTCGTCGACGGAGCCGTCGTTCAGCGCGCCCTCTGCGATCCGGGCCGCCGCCGCGGCGACGAGCTGATCGACCGCATCGACCTCGGCGTTTCCCGGTGCGAGCTCGGGCCGGCAGCGGAAGCACGCGCGAAATCCTGCCGCCTCGGCCTGCGCCGCGCTCGCGTAGAACGAGCAGCGCGTCCGGCCCGGGGTCCGCGCGGGGCAGATCGGCCGACAGTAGATCCCGGTCGTGGACACGGCGACGAAGAACACGCCGTCGAACCGCGGGTCACGCGTGACGAGGGCGTCGTAGCGAGCTTCGTCGTTCACGATCCCGGGGTACCACGCAGTGGAAGCTGGGACTGGCCGTTTCCGGACGGGGCAGCAACACCAGGATCTCGTGCTCCGCGCCGAGCACACACTGGTGCTACGGTCTCGCCGTGAGCTGGTACCTGGTCGGCGGGATCGCCGCGGCGTTTGCGTTCCTGGCGGGCCGGGGCGGGCTGCGGCGCAAGCACCAGGCGGCGGCGGCGGATGCATCCGGGCTGGTGCCGGTGCGCGACCTCACGCACCTCCCGAAGACGCTCCAGCGCTCGGCGCTGTGGACGCTCGCCGATGGCGGGTTCGAGCGGAGGGTCGTCCATGGCGTCGTGCCGCGTGGCGTCGAGGACGTCGACGTCACGGCGTTCGATCTCGAGACGCTGCGTGAGCGGCGCGGCGAGTGGGCTTACCTTCCGGTCGAGCCGCCGTTCCGGATCGGCGCGATCGTGAGCGTCGTGGTGTGCGAGATCGATCGCGTGTTCCCACACTACGTGTTGAAGCGCGCCGGTCGCGGCGACGAGATGCAGGACGACGACCTGATCGAGCGCCGGACGAGCATCACGAAGGCCGCGCGCGATGGCCTCGGCCTCGCGCGGTCGTATGCGGCCGAGCTCCCGGAGCCACTGGCTGCGCAGCCGCTTGCGGTCTCGTTGCCGGCGCACTGGCGTGCGTATGGCGGGGGCCCCGACGTCCTCGCCGAGTTGCTCGCGCACGGATTCGGCGCGGCACTCGAGCGCGCAGGGCGTCGCGATCTCGTGATCGAGCTGATCGACGGGCTCGTGATCGTCTACCCGGCCGCGCGCGACCTGGTCGGTGCCGATGCGTTCGCGGACCTGACCTCGACCGCGCTGACCGTGATCGATGGGCTGTTCGCGAGCTCGCCGATGCTGTCGCCGCGCGGCATCGAGCCTCATGCGCCGGACCTGAGCCCGTAACGGACTCACCCACCGGCTTGCCAGCATGGCGCAAGTGCCTGGATCCGCGTGGCGTCAATGCAACTGCGTTGCAGGGTTCGCGATGACCCCGGCGTTGGTAGATCGTGACCGGCGCCTGGACGTGTAACGTCCCCACGGAATGGTGCGCCCGAGCCTCGCGATCGCCTGCGTCATCGCCCTGTGGTCGGGGAGTGTGCGTGCGAGCGAGCTGCCGAACCGCATCGGGCTGTATCCGAGCGCGGGGCCGGCGCTGCCGATGCTCGACAGCAAGCTCGAGGCAACGGTGCGGGGGCCGGTCATCGAGGTGGTCGTCACGCAGCGGTTCCAGAACCGCACCGACCGGCCGACCGAGGCGACGTATGTGTTTCCCTTGCCGATCGACGCGGCGGTGTCGGCGATGGTGATCAAGAGCGGCAACCGCACGATCCGTGGCTCGATCGAGAAGCGCGAGGACGCGCAGCGGCGTTACGAGGCCGCGGTGCACGCGGGGGTTGCGGCAGGCCTGCTCGATCAGGAGCGGCCCGACGTGTTCACCCAGACCGGCCACGTATCAGGACGGCGTCTGGGAGCTCGTGGTGCCCCTCGTGGTGGCGCCGCGCTACGTGCCGGGGACGGCGACCAACCGACCCACGACGGGGACGGGCCGGGCACCGGATACCGATCGCGCGCCCGATGCGTCGCGCGTGACGCCGGGTGGCGCGCCCGGTGCGGGGGGCCCGACGAAGCTGATGCTGCACTTCGTCGACCAGGTGTCGGATGTCGCGAGCCCGACGCACGAGCTGCACGTCACGGGTGCGGACGCCGAGCTGACGGATCCGAGAACCGATCACGACGCGGTCGTGCGGTGGAAGACGCCGGTGACCGCGGGCGGCTGGGTCGAGCAGTCGCCCGACGGTGGCTATGCGGCGGTGGTGGTGGAAGCGCCGGCGGCACCGGCGCGCAAGGGCACGCTGCGGTGCCTGCTGGTGCTCGATCGATCGGCAGCGGCACGTGGCGACGCCGACGCGACCGCCCGGCCGCTCGTGCGAGCGATGCTGGCGGCGCTCGGTCCCGGGGACCGGATCGCGGTGGCAGGTAGTGACCAGATCGCGTGGACGACGCCGGCGGATGCGGCTCGGCTGCTCGAGCAGTCGTGGAATAAACCGGCGGGCGCGTTCGATCTGACGCGCGTCTTGGCAGCGGCACGACCCGGTGGTGCCTCGATCGTGCTCGTCAGCGGCGGCCTCGTCGCCGACGATGCGGCGGCAGTGGCGGCCGCGGCTCGGCTCGGGGTCTCGGTCCAGGTCGTCGGGGTCGGCCCGGCGCCTGCGCGTGGGCTCCTCGCGCAGCTCGCGGCGGTCAGTGGCGGGACCTTGCGGATCGCGGTGCCCGGCGATGATGTCGCGGCGATGGCGAAGTCGGTGCTCGCGGATGTGGCGAGTCCGCCGCTGCCGTTGACCGTGACCTGGGGAACCCTGGCCGCCAGCGAGGTCGTGCCTGGAACGTTGCCGCGCGTCGGAGCGGGGCAGGCCACGATCGTGCTGGCGCGGGTGAATCGTGCCCAGCGGGCGAACGCGCGCGCCGGAGGCGAGCTGTTCTCGATCGAGTCGCTGCCGTCGCCGCGCCTGGTGGACGGCGCGACGACGACGATGGGACCGCTCGCTCGGCGGTGGGCGCGCAACCGGCTCGACGAGCTGCTCGCGGCGAGAGCGAGCGCGGCCGTGGTGACCGCGCATGCGCTGCGCTACGGGCTGGTGTCGCCGTACACCTCGATGGTCGCGATCGGAGACGAGGTGATCGTCCAGGGCGGCGTGAAGCACAGCGTCGCGGTCCCGGTCTCGGTGCCGGCGGGGATGAAGTGGCAAGCGGTGAAGAAGCAGACCGAGGCCGTGTTCGACGGCAACCTTGGTGAGGCCGACGCAAAGCAGGACAGCCTGACGAGGCAGAAGTCCGAGCAGACGGCCGAACCGCGGTCCGAGCCGAAACCGGATCCGATCGCCAAGCATCCCCGACGGACCGCGCCCGGAATGGCCGGGGGCAGCGACAAGCACAAGGACGCCACGAAGGAGTCCGCGAACCGCGCACCGTTCGCGGCGGGGCCACCTCGCGCTCCATCTCCAGCTCCGATGACGAGCTCCGACAACCGCGACGCGGCTGGCGACGAGGGCGACGACGAGGACAGCCCGCGAGCGAACAAGGCCGTTCGTGAAGTTGCTGTCGCAGGCATGCCGGCGGCCGAGGGGGAGAGCCAGACCATGGAGATCTCCGCACCGACCCAGCTCGGCCGCCTGCGCCTCACGACCTCGTTCGGTGGTGGGCTCTGGCACTCGCGCGGCGAGACGACCTCGGTGCTCGCGCTCGGCACGCGGGTCGAGGTCGGGCTCGGTGGGCGGGCGATGGCCGGCGTCGATGCCGCGCTCTGGCTCGTCGATGGCGAGGACGTCGCCGGGCACGTGCTCGCAACGTTCGCTCACCGCGGGCTCGGGCGGTGGCTCGAGCTCGGGCTCGGCCTGGGCCTCCACTTCGACAACGGCGCCGGTCCGGCGGCAGCGGTGAGCCTGCGCTACCACCTGCGTCCGGCCCCGCGCGCGGCGGCCTACCTGCGCTATGACGGCGCGTTGATCTACGGTGACGAGCGTCGCGGCGAGAGCTCGTTCACGCTCGGTCTCGAGTGGGGATTCTAGCTAACCCCGGGGATCGGGCGTGTTGAACCGTAGGCGTAAGCGTAAGCGTAAGCGTAAGCGTA
>JAGSPR010000110.1 GCA_018262455.1 Deltaproteobacteria bacterium
GGCCCAGGCGATGCGAGCCGCGACGCTGGCCCGGTCGATGGAAGCGGCGACGCTGACCTGGACGATGGGGGCGGCGTCGATGGTCCACCCAGCCTCTGTGGCGCCGCGTACATGACCTTGCCGGGCGTCTCGGGGACCTACCGGATCGTGTCCGTGCAGCAGACGTGGCTCGCCGCCGAGGCCGCCTGCGAAGCCGATGGCGCGCACCTGGCGGTGATCGACAGCAGCGACGAGAACGACGCGATCCAGGCGAGCTCATCGAGCAGCCCATGGATCGGCACGACCGATCGGATCACCGAAGCCACGTTCCTCGTGGTGACCGGCGGAGGCACCGTGTTCGCCAACTGGGCCGGCTCGCCGCCGGCGAATACGGGCGAGGACTGCGCCACCCTCCAGACGCTCGACGGAACGTGGGACGATGAGGACTGCAACACCACCCGCCAGTCGATCTGCGAGTGCGACGGCCTGCCGGTCGTGCCCGGCACGTTCTGAGCCCCGGGGCAGCCTCGCCGCCGTGCGTGCTAGCGCTCGCGCGGATCGAGCGCGCAGCGGGCGGCATGGATCGCGGTTGGATCGAAGCTGCAGGACTCGTGGGCGCAGCGCGCGATCTCGCGCTCGAGCTGGTCGCAGACCACCGGACAGCAGCTGCCAGACACCGTCTTGCCGTCGGGGGACGCGCACCTGGCGCCGAGCACGTCATCGGCCTCGACCCAGCGGACGTCCGAGCACTCGAAGACTCGAACGTTGAAGCTCGCGGTGGGCGGGGACGCGTCTTGGTTCTCGAAGGTCGGGACGAACCGCCAGGTACCCTTGACCAGCTGGCCCGGCCTGGCGAGCTCGACACCCAGCGCGAGCCCGAGGTCCTTGGGCTGAGATGCGGGCGTCGCCGCGACGGTGGTGCAGGTCGCGAGCCAGTCGTCGGGCGCCGGCTTGCCGGTGCTCGACTCCAGACACGTCTGGTCGAGGTTCGCGTCACCGCCGGCCTTGGTGAGGGCAGCGATCCGAGCCGTCGCGGCCGTCTCCGGCACGACCTGCGACTGATCCAGATCGTTCCACGCGGTGCTGACCGAGAACCACGGTTCGTTGGGTGAGGTCGAGTAGAAGAGCGAGAGCCCGCGGTCCTCGCGGACGAGGAACCGCGAATCATCCGCCAGGTTCGCGAGGGTCTTCACCTCGGGGACGACCTTGGTGTGATCCCATCCCTCGATCTGGAATGCGAAGCGCGTGTCGGACTGATCGTTCTTGCCATCTCCGCCAGCCGGAGGATCGGTGGCGGTGACGCAGGCACCGAGCAAGAGGACCGCAAGCCAGGATCGGTTCGCAAAAGACGTGTACGTCGACATGATCTCAAACCTTTCGTCGAAGCTCGCCGCGTCGTGCAGCTGCATGAACCGGTGTGCAGCGCGCATGCCGCGCACGTCGCGTCGCTCGTCGACGCCCCCTCCATCGGGGCCTGTCAGATGTCGGAACCGCGCGGCAAACGCGTGTCGCCGCGGCCATCGTGGTCCGCCCGCGAGTCGCACCCGAGTCGCGTGTCAGATCTGGCCTGACGTTCTGAGGTCCGATCAGATCCGCTAACCGGGCGCCCAGACTAGGTCTCTGGACCTTCCAGTGGTCACACGAGTGGCCAGCAGGCCACACCCCTCGCCCAGCGGCTCGACGTGGATCGCGCGGTCACCGTGCTCGCCGCGCACCGGCTCAAGGCTGTTCGGCGTCGACCGTGATCGCGTAGCGGAGCCCGGCGTGAACGTGGAGGCGCATCGTGCAGTCGTAGCCCAGCTCGGGCTGCACGAACCGAAGGTCGCGTGGACCGGCTTCGAGGCTCACCGCAACCTGCGGGGTTCGCCCGCGAGGTGCGTCGTCCACGAACAGCTCGATCCATGGCCGCGCCGAGATCTGCAAGAGCGCGAGTCCGAGCGCACGGCCGTCCCGCGTGTCACCCACGACCTCCAGGCTCGCCCCCGCACAGACCGGGAGCGAATCGGCTGCGGCTTCCTCGCTGCCAGCGACCTCGACGCTGACCCGCTGCTCCACATGAACCTGCTCGGGCGTGGTGACCACGACCTGGTTCGCCGCGCATGCGGCACAAAGTAGAGCAGGCACACCACCCAGGATTCGCATGAGGTCTGCGACGACCTCGTGGTGGGTTAATTCATGGCGGGGCAGTGTCAAGCACCTCCTACCGCATCGCGGACTCGAGCCTTGCACGGCGAGTCGATGGCATAGTGCGGCAGCGCGGCGGGGCTGGACTGGCAGCCATGCCGACCACCTTCCGGCGGGTGATGCCGGCAACCCGAGTCGCCACGCGCGACACACCACGAGTCCTACCCGCCGGTTAGGCAATGCAGGTGACCGGACCCTGCATTGCATCTCTCGAGGAGCATGTCGCAAGTCCAGTTGACCGTTGGCCTGCGGGGGAGTGTCGGCCGAACCTTGCTGGTCATCGCGGCACTCCAGGCGGGGTGCATTGGTGGTCCGCAACCTCAGCTCGAGTTCAGTCTGGGCGATCACGCACTGCCCGCTCGGATCGTGCCCGGGGTCGACGTCGACGTGGAGGCGACCTGGTACGAGGAGTGTGAACCCGATCTCGAATTCGACGCTGGCGATGGCGGGAACTCCTATCCCACGCCATGCCACTTCCAGCGATTCTTGCTGGAGCTCTCGTGCGAAGGCGGCCCATGTGATGTCCCCGGCGCCACGCCGAGCAAGGGCGTCACAGATGCCAGCGTCACGCCACGGGGGCCTGGCAGGTTTGTCGTCACGGCCAAGATGACCCATGACGACAGCGGCGAGGTGTACTCCCGATCGACGACAGTCGAGGTCACCAGCCCTGAGGCGCTCGACGTCACATGCTACCCAAAGTGCGACGGCCGGGGCGTGCGCGCGGCTCAGCCAGAGGTCGAGGTGTTCGCCCACATCTCCGACGCTCCTGGGATCCGGTTGTACTCCTCGCAGATCCGCGTCAACGGCGTGGTTCCGACCTATCAGTCGAGCAGCTCGACCCAGGGGTGGTTCTTCTCGCTGGCGGAGCTGTTTCCAGATCGACGCAGCGGTGATGGCGTCCAACCGGGAACCTACGTGCTCGACCTCGACCTCGACGGAGTCACCGCCACCTACTCGGTCAACGCCGTTCCTTGAGAAGGTTCGGGATATCACGCCAAGTGAGCGGCATTGCGCCTAGCCGCCCGCCTTCGGGTTCGGTTGGACGATCCGCCAGCCGAGCTCGATCCTGTTGTGCGGCATGTCCTTCGGATCGGCTCGTAGCAGGAGATAGGCAATGTCCGGCGCGGCGAGCGGGGGCTTGTCAAAGCAGACTCGGAGGCCGGTGTTGTACATCGAGCGATCGATCGGGTTGGAGTGGACCGCGTAGCTGTCGGTGTTGCCGATGCGGTGCAGCTCGATCTGGTCCCAGCGAAGGGCCAGCTCCTGGCTATCGAGGACGTGCACGTCGTGCGTCGTCACGACGTGACCGCGCTCCGGGAAGTCGTCCACGGAACGATAGCCCTCCATCCGAAATCCGACGCTGAGCGCGACGTCTGGCGGGATGTTCGCTTGCCCCAGGAAACAGGCCTGGTCGGTGCTGTACGTCTCGAGCCGGAACGATCCCCAGACCGAATCGCTCACGACCGGATCGACCTCACCGGTCAGCGCCGGGTTGCGCATCTCCGGTGACTGGGCGAGCGAGCGGCGAACCATCTGAACTCCCGAGACCGTGCACCCCGTGCTGATCGTGAGGATCGCGAAGACGAGGGGACGGAGCCTGGGAGTCATGCACGCGGACATACTTCATCACCGCGAGATCGGGAAGCTCGGCTGGATGTCAGATCCTCGCCGCGAAGGCCTCGATGCGGCGATCAGAACGCGCAACCGTGCCGTGCGTTGTGGGTCCCTCCCAGAGGGCGGTCAGCTTCGGGCCAGCGCGCGCAGCGCCGCACCGAGGTGCGCCAGCGATGGGCGCCGCTCGGGACGCGGGATCAACGCGGCCTCGATGACCGGCGGGGCGCCGGCCGGAAGCGTGGGTTGGCCACCGCGGACGGCCTCCAGGTACCGGAACGACTCGCCGGTCGGATACGGCTCGCGGCCGGTCACGAGCTCGCACCAGAAGTATGCCAGGAAGAACACGTCGGTCGCGGCGCCGATCGGCTGGCCCATGATCTCCTCGGGACTGCGCCGGAAATGGAGGGGCGTCATCATCCGGCCAGTGAGACCGGCGTCGTACTGGAAGGCGACGCGCGACAGGCCGGCGCCATACAACACCGCGCCCCCGTTCGATCGCAGCCAGACCAGCCCCCGCACGAACGGACCGACGACGATCGGCCGCGGCTGGGCGGCGTGACACGTTGCGACCGCCTCGCACAGGTCGGCGACGATCGCGCACGCCTGTGCCTCCGGCAGCGTGCGGTTGACGGGCAACCTGGTCAGGGGCCCATTGCCGAGATAGCCGACGACGTTCGGTCCGGTGACCCCGAGCGCGCTCGGCGGCAACTGCGGCGACCCGAGCTGACGAACGGCTCGCGCCGTGTCGAGCGCCTCGCTGCGCCATTCGCGATCTTCGATGTTCACGATCGCGTGCGCCCCCCCGGTCCACGAGTCGATCTCGAACGCGACACCACCGCGCGGGCTCTGCCAGGTGTGCTGCGTCTGCATCGGCGCGCGCCGAACGTCGCGACCGGCGGGGGCAGTGAGCCCGAGAAACACGACCCGCGCGTTGCCGTGCAAGATCCCGGCGTCGTCGGGGACGCCCCCGAGATCGATCACATCGCCCGGCGAGAGCCGCCGGCGCTTGCGGATCTGCTCACCATTCACGTAGGTGCCGTTCGCCGACCGCGTGTCGAACGCGTGGAATGCGCCGTCGATGTGCTCGAACATCGTGTTCATCGGCGAGATCGCCGCGGCGTCGTCGCTGACTGCCACGAACACATCGCTCGACGTCGCGTAGGTTCCTGCCGTGGAGAACCGGCCGACGCGCACCTTCGTGTTCTCGAGCGCGAAGATCGTCGGCGCGATGCGCGGATCGGGAGACGAGACCAGCTCGATGTAGCCCACGTCGGACGCCGGCAGCGTGGGGCTCGAATTCGCCACCATCAGCCTCTCGTAGGCCCGCTCGCGCGCCTCGTCCATCGCGGCAACGTACCGATCCCGCGGACGACATTCAACCCGCTGGCCGTGAGCTCAGCTCGCCCGTCGCGCTCGCACGATGCGCGCTGTCCCCGCTAACGCACGGGTCGCCTCCCGGCTCGCCTTCCGACCTCCGCGACGACATTCGCTCGTGGCAATCACGTCGCCTGGCGACGGCCGGTCACATCGCCGTCAGGCGGCAGGTGGCCGGGTTCAACCGGAGCCGCGGATCGACGTGCAGGTCGTCGACCGGGAGCTGCTCGCGCGACTCCATGACGGGGAACGGACGGACCATCTCGCGCAGCTGCGACGCGAGCTTGACGGCTTCGCCGACGAGCACGTCCGGCGGCAGGGCCTCGCAGGTGGCGAACGTCGCCTCGAGTCGCGCGAGCTGCGCCTTCCAGTGGTCGTCGTCGTTGGCGGTGTCCTCGAGGCTGGCGAGGAAGTCGGTCTCCCACGGGGCCAGCCCACCTTGCCCGCGCTTCGCGCGCAGGCTAGAGGTGAACGCCTCCACGATCTGCGCGGCGGACATGTCCTTGGCGGCTGCCATCGGCGCATGGTCGAGCAGGGCGCACCGGCGATCGGAGAACACCGACCGCGTGAAGTCGACCATGCTGACGTCGTCGAACAGCCGTTGCGTGATGTGGCCAGCTCCGACCAGGCTCTCGAAGTAGGCCTGGTCAGCCCCGGACCGCTCGGGATACACGAGCGGCGCGTTGAGATCCGCGATCACCTGCCCGCTTGCATTGCGAAGTGGCGTTCGGTCATCACCCTCGACCCGCTGGTGGGCGGCGGCGATCGCCGTTTCGTAGGCGGCATCGAAGTCGCCCTGGATGGCCGGCGTGTCTGACACGTTGAGGAACAGGTTCATGCGGATCTCGCGGAGCCCGATGACGAAATTGGCGGCAAGGCTCGAATGGCCGCCCAGGTTGAAGTCCTGCGTGCAGAACACCGGCGCCAGCATCTCCTTGACGGTCCCGCGCTCCTTGAGCACGCGAGCGCGGGCATCCGCGGTCGGTCTTTGCTCCTCCCGGATGTTGGTCTCGAGCACTTCCAGTGCCCGCATGCCCTGGTTCCAGTGCACCCACGGTGCGCGCAGCTCCTTCATGATCGGCGCACCTGACACGTGACACGTGGCGCAGTCGCGGTTGCCTTGGTCGTCGGCGCCCGCGAGCAGATCGGTCGAGGACCCGAAGAATGCCCAGCTACCACCGGACAGCTTGTAGAAGTTGAACGTATCGGAGTCAGCGGCGCGCGCCATGATCTCCACGTCGTCGCTCTCCTTCTGATCCTTCGACAGCCCGAAGAACGAGAGGAACACGGTTCCTTGCTCGCAGTCGAACTGGCGGACCGCGCGGAACGTCGCGTCGGCCAGGCCCAGCTGCCCGCGCTCGGACACGGTGGAAGACACGATGTTCTTGGGCACGCTGCTTGGTTTGCACGCCTCCACCAGCGCCCTGACGTCGGGCCCGACGCTCGGGCACCCATCGGCGCGCAGCACGAGGTTCGCGATCGGATCGCTCAGGGTGCTCAGCGAACGTCCCGAGCCGGAGCGGTCAGTGACCTTGCACTTCAGCGGGACCGAGTCGCACTTGCCGGTGCTGCAGTTGTCGCTTGAAGACGCGTCGAACGTGCCACACGCAACGAGTCCGTGGAGGACCAGGATCGCAGTGACCGCTGTCTTGCGCATGCGACACGTAAGTTGCAACTCGAAGGCCAGCACCCTCCCCGCGCTACGCGCCTCCGAACCCTCGCAACTCGCTGACATTGCAGGATCGCCCGGCCCGTCGAGCGGGCATGTCGTCGAGTGATCCGTCGCTCTTTGGCAACTCGGCAACTCGGCAAGCCAGCGCCTGTTGACCCCAGCGCGGATCGCAGGAGGCCGCCCGAAGTGTCGTGCCACCGCCGATGAGCATTGACGCGCGGCGGCCTGATCACCACCGAGCTCGGTGGGAAGAAGTGGGTCCGCGATGCGCATGTTCCTGCGGGCAGCTCCGATTGGGCCCACTTGCCCAGAATTTCCCGCCGCCGGCGCGCGTAATCTCCACGTGATGGAGCTCAGGCGTGCAGACATCGGTATCGGCCGCGTCATCATCGACGACCATGGCGTCTCCCGTCGCGGACTCGTGCACACGCACGCGCTCGCCTGGTTGGAGATCCGCGACTACCGGCTGACGATCGAGTTCCACGGCCAGGCGCCCGACGCCTTGTACCTCGCTGACGATCTGCTTGGCGCCGTATTGTTCGCGCGCGATGTGGCCGCGGCTTCGCGCGGCGAGAGTCGGATCCGGCTCGCGATCGAGCTTGTCGGACGGGACGACCGCGTCGAGTTCGGCGCCCTGCGGTTCCGACACGCGAACGAGGCGATCGCGAAGATCGTCGAACAGGTCCATCCACGGCTCCTTGCCGCAGCCCGAGCCGAGCTTGCCGAGCAGGGCGTCGTGCACTTCGGACCGCTGGCGCTCGCGCGCGACGCGATCACGTGGAGTGGCAGATCGCCGCTGCCGCGCGACGAGGTCGAATCCGTCGAGCTGTTCGATACGTCGCCCGCGTGCCTGCGCGTGATGGCGCACGGCAAGGCGCTGCCGTATGGCAAGGCGCCGACGGCGGAGATCCCCAACCTCGGCGCGGCGCTGGAGCTCGCCGCCGAGCTTGGCTACCGGGCGCACCGGTCGAGCCTGTTCATTCGAGGCGCCTAGCTCGGCCAGGTCGCGCGGCGCGCACGGATTGGCCGATCGTGAGGTGCGCTCCGTCGGGCGCCCGCAAGGGGGACCCTCGCCGCAAGGTGACGCCGATCCTTGCTTCGCTGCGGACCGGCGTTGATCGATCCGCCTCGGGCCCACCTCACATGACGTGAAACGCGCGCAGCGCCATGCCGACGGAGAACGACGCGGCGTTCGCCGCGATCGACACCAGGATCGCGCGCCGCAGCCCGGCGCTCGGAAACACCAGCGCGTAGAACACGCCCTCGAGGACGAGCGCCCAGATCTCCGCGACCACGACGGTCACCGGATCGGACAGCCCGAGCCGCGGGATGATGAACCACACCGCTGGGTGGGTCACCAGCTGGGCGAACCAGCACAGCGCCGCGCGTCGCGCGAGACTCGGATCGGCGGCGCGCAGCATCGGCAGCGCGATCGCGGCCTCGATCACGTACGTGAGGACGAAGGCCTCGAGCCAGGCACCGACCGTGACCCCGGTCATCGGCGACGGGCCATCACGAGGAAGCACAGCATCGCGAGCTCGAGGTAACCGTGGAACACCGCGAGCGACAGGTACAGGTTGCGCGTGCCGTGCAGGTTGACGAACGACGCGCCGAGCACGACCACCATCAGGCCGAGGACGATCCAGAACCCGACCGTGCCGAGATCGCGGACGACCGAGCGCAGCGAGCTCTTGAACGACATCGTGCTCTGGCCGGGCAGCTCCTCTTGCGGGATCCACCCGAGCCACACGGCGTAGTGGATGCCTTGCAGGAAGATGTACGACAGCGCGATGCCGATCGCGAGATCGGGACCGCATCCTGGCGCGAGCCAGCTCGAGACCTGGGCGAGGCTGAGCCCGAACGCCGCGTCGCCGCCGAGCTGCGCGGTCAACGGCGTGGTCGCGCCCGACAGGAACAGCGGGATCGCGATCGCGATCAGCGCGAACGGCGCCACGGCGACCCACAGCCGCTTGCGGAACAAGAACGCCCACAGCACCAACGCGACGACGTTGTGCAGGTGCGCGAACACCAGCCGAGACGTGTCTGGAAAGACCGCGCCGAGCACCGCGAGCGCGCCGACGATCGGCAGCGCGACCCGGAGCCGGCGCCACGCTCCCGACACCGCTGCGCCGGCGACGCCCGCGCCCGCGATCCACGTGCCGGCGAGGATCATCTCGATGCGGCCGGTCGCCCCGCCTCCCAGGGCGAGCTCGTCGACCAACCGCAGCGCGAACAACGCGAGACAGCCGCCGAGGGCGGCGCGCAGCCACCAGCGGGGGAGGTTCTGGCGGATGACCAGATAACGAATGTCGCTGGCGAGGTGCGGGACGCCGAGCAGCGCCGGCGAGATCGCCATGACCGCCACCGGTGCAGACACCACGAGGGCGAACCCGATCGCGATGCCGATCGACGCTTGCACCGCCAGCCGGCGGTCGCGGCGATAGAGGATCGCCCGCAGCGCTGGAACCGTGCTCGCCCAGCGAAAGGTCGCGCGCCGCACCCGGTCGAGTGGCGCGGCGCACGCCTCGATGTAGCCTATCCCGGTCACTTCCCCTTGCGGCCGATGCGACGGCTGACCGCGAGGGCGACATACCCCAGGCCGAACACGCCGAGGCCGGCCAGCGACGTCGCCACGTCGGCACCGCCGACCGTACAACCGCCGCCGCCGCCCGGGGTGGGAATGTCGGCGAACGCCGGCACGCTGATGAGGAGGGTCGATGCGATCGTGGCGAGTTGCGAGATCTTCATGGTGCTGTGTCTCCTTGTGTGGAGGCACAGACGAGCAAGGCCGATGCCAACATGCACGCCTGTCATTCTGCGGAAATGCGCTGGGCGGGACGCCGGATCGACTGGCCAGTGGCGTCGACACCAGCCTGGGGCAAGACGTCTCACGCGGCCTTCCGTGGGCACCCACGAGGCGACCGCGGGCGACGCCAGTTGCCGCCCATCGCCCAGGCGAGCCGACGTTCAACCCGCGCGCGGATCTCGCGACGATCTTGGCGCGGTTCGTGTCGCGAGCGTCTCGACGTCATCCACCGTGTCGACATCGAACGCGCCGCCGGCCCAGTCGATCGCGACCGCGGCGGGCTCGGCATGGACCAGCTTGCCGGCGCCTTGATCGCCGGAGAGGGCCGTGAGCTGCGGCCAGCGCGAGCGATCGAAGATCGCGGGCGCACCGAGGACGTTCGCGTAGCGCGACGCGGCGATCGGTGCACTCTCCAGCAGCCACGCATCGCGCAACGCCGCGACATGCGCGGTCGTCAGCAGCGGCTGATCGCCGAGCACGATCACGAGCGCACCAGCGTTCGATGTCACGGCCCACGCGACGGCCGCGCGGATCGACGACGCGATGCCATCTTCCCAGCTCGCGTTCGCGATCCGCGCGACGCGGAGCTCCCCGAGCGCGTGCTCGACAGCGGCGGCATTCGCTCCGAGGACGACACCGACCGGGCCGATGCGCGCGTCGATGCAAGTGGCGGCGATGCGGTGGACGAGGGCGATGCCGCCCCACTCGACGAGCTGCTTCGGTCGGCCGAGCCGGCGCGAGCCACCCGCGGCGAGCACCGCGATCGCGACATCGGCGTGCAGGGCGCGCGCGCGGTCGCGCAGCATCCCGCCCCGCGCACCGTGATGCACCGCCTGGACCTCGCCGACGATCGCGAGCGCGATCTGCTCCGGCGTCTCGGCACCGACGTCGAGTCCGACCGGCGCGTGCAGGCGTGGATCGTCGGTGCCGCGTCCGAGCGCGGCGAGCAGATCGCGCGTCCGACGGGCGGGGCCGAGCACGCCCACGTAGCGGGCGCGCGAGTCGAGCGCCATCGCCAAGGCGGCACGATCGGCGGCTTCTTGATGATGCATGATCACGACGTACGCCTCGTGCGCGGCATCGATCGGCTCGCGTAGCTTCGCCGCGTCGCCACCGGTCGACAGCGTGCGATCGGCGGCGAGAAACCGCGAAGGCTCGCGCAGCGCGTGATCGGCGACGGTCACGCGAAACCCCGCCGACTTCGCGAGCCCGACGATCGGCGCGGCGTCATGGCCACTGCCAAGCACGAACAGCTGCGGAGACGGCGCGATCGTCTCGACGAGGATCGTGACCTCGCCGAGCGTGAAGACCCCCGCGGGTCCGCGCGCGACCTCCTCCAGCCGAGCGCACAGCGCCGGATCGGTGACCGGGCGCGCGAACGCGACGGCGATCGGGCCGACGCCGACGCGGGCGCCAACCGGCACCTCCGCGCGCGTCGATCGAATCACCGTGACGAGCACGCCGGTGGTCTCGCGCGCGAGGCAGACGGCGGCGAACGCCAGCGCGTCGTTGGTGGTGCCGGCGGGTACGTGCTCGAGGAGCACGTCGACGATGCCGTTGCAGCCCAGGCCGTACGGTTCGCGCTCATCGCGGTCGCCCGTCGAGTCGTAGGTGACGACGAGCGGCGCTCGCCGGCAGCGATGCGCGCCACGCAGCATGACGTCGCCTTCGAGGCAGCCACCGCTGACGCAACCCGCGAGCCAGCGATCGCCGGCGACGAGCATGCGCGCGCCTGGGCGCCGATACGACGAGCCCTCGACGCGCACGACCGTCGCGAGCAGGTGCTCCGCTGCGACGAGGCGCTCCGCCTCGCGGACGATCCGCTCGAGCTCGTTCACGGTGCCCGTCTATACATCATCTATAGACGACGCACTGCCCCGCTCATCGAGTGCCACTCTGGCTTGACCCCGATCGCGCGGAAGTCGACGCTCTCCCGCGTGATCAAGCTGGATATCAACGGGAAGGTTCGCGAGGTCGACGCGACGGCGGAGATGCCTCTGCTCTGGGTGTTGCGCGATGTCGTCGGGCTCGTCGGAACCAAGTTCGGCTGCGGCATGGCCCAGTGCGGTGCGTGCACCGTGCACGTCGACGGCAAGCCGATCCGCGCGTGCGTGACGACCGCGGGCAGCGTCGTCACGAAGAAGATCACGACCATCGAAGGCCTCTCCGCGGACGGCTCGCACCCCGTGCAGCGCGCGTGGGCCGAGGCCGACGTCGTGCAGTGTGGCTACTGCCAGTCGGGGCAGATCATGACGGCGGTCGCGCTGCTCGACCACAACCCCGAGCCGACCGACGACGACATCGACGCCGCGATGTCCGGCAACATCTGCCGCTGCGGCACGTACGTGCGGGTGCGCGAGGCGATCCATCTGGCCTCGAAGCTGAAGCGAGGTGCCAGGTGACGTACTCGCGCCGACGCTTCATCAAGGTCTCTGCCGGCGCCGCCGCCGGCCTCGCGATCAGCTTCTACGTGCCGAACGTCGCGCGCGCGGTGCCCGCACAGGCCAAGCCACTCCCGCAACCCAACGCGTTCCTCCGCATCGGCAAGGACGACTCGGTCACCGTGGTCCTCGCGCACTCCGAGATGGGCCAGGGCATCTGGACCGGCCTCGCGATGTTGATCGCCGAGGAGCTCGATTGCGATTGGTCGAAGGTGAAGTGCGAGCACGCGCCCGCGGCGCCGGTGTACGGCCACCCCACGTCGGGCATGCAGATGACCGGCGGATCGTCGACCACGCGGGGCGAGTTCGAGCGCTACCGCACCGTCGGCGCGATGGCGAAGGACCTGCTGGTCCGCGCGGCCGCCGCGAAGTGGAAGGTCGCGCCCGCCACGATCAAGGTCGAAGCTGGCGTGATGACGAGCGGCACGAACAAGGCGACGTTCGGCCAGCTCGCCGAGGCCGCGATGCTCCTGCCGCCACCGAGCGCGGTGAAGCTGAAGGACGCGAAGGACTGGAAGCTGATCGGCAAGCCCACGCGCCGGCTCGACACTCCCGAGAAGATCACCGGCAAGGCGATGTTCGGCATGGACGTCCAGTTCCCCGGCCTGCACACCGCCGTCGTCGCGCGCCCGCCGGCGTTCGGCGGCAAGCTGAAGACGTTCGACGCGACCGCGGCGCTGAGGGTTCCCGGCGTCGTCAAGGTCGTGCCGACGGCGACCGGTGTCGCGGTCGTCGCGAAGCACTTCTGGGCCGCGAAGCTCGGTCGCGACAAGCTCGTGATCGACTGGGCGCCGCCCGATGGTGGCGGCGTCGATTCGACGAAGCTCATCGCCGAATTTCGCGCGCTCGCGAAGTCGCCCGGCGCCCTCGCCAAGAAGGCCGGCAACGTCGAGACCGCGCTGACGTCGGCGAAGCACCGTCTGGAGGCGTACTACGAGTTCCCGTACCTGGCGCACGCACCGATGGAGCCGCTCAACGCCACGGTCAAGATCGACGGCGACAAGTGCGAGATCTGGACCGGCACCCAGTTCCAGACGATGGACCAGATGGTCGCGTCGAAGATCCTCGGGACGACGCCCGACAAGGTCACCATCCACACGATGTTCCTCGGCGGCGGCTTCGGCCGGCGCGCGACGCCGACGTCGGACTTCGTCGCCGAGGCCGTCATCGTCGCGAAGGCCGCCGGCCTGCCCGTCAAGACGGTGTGGACGCGAGAGGACGACATCCGCGGCGGCTACTACCGCCCCGCGTACGTCCACCGCGTGCAGGTCGGCACCGACGACAAGGGGATGCCAACCGCGTGGGACCACACCGTCGTCGGCCAGTCGATCGCGACGGGCACGCCCCTCGAGATGTTCATGGTCAAGGACGGCATCGACGGCACCTCCGTCGAGGGCCTGCCCGACTCGCCGTACCTCGAGAAGGCGCCGGCCCATCGCGTCACGTTGCACTCACCGAGGACGGCGATCCCGGTGTTGTGGTGGCGCTCGGTCGGCGCGACGCACGTCGCGTTCGCGCTCGAGTGCATGGTCGACGAGCTCGCGCACGCCGCGGGCAAGGATCCACTCGCCTATCGCGTCGCGCTGCTCGACGGCAAGCCGCGCCACGTGGCCGCGCTCAAGCTCGCCGCCGAGCAGGCCGGCTGGCGTACACCGCCCGCCGCCGGTCGTGCGCGCGGCCTCGCCATCCACGAATCGTTCGGCAGCATCGTCGCCGAGTGCGTGGAGGTCTCCGTCGATCACAAGCAGATCCGCGTGCACTCCGTCACCGCCGCGGTCGATTGCGGTCAGGCGGTCAACCCGCTCGGCATCGAGGCGCAGGTGCAGTCGAGCATCGCGTTCGGCCTGTCCGCTGCGCTCCACGGCAAGCTCACGCTCACCGGCGGCGCGGTCAACGAGAGCAACTTCCACGACTACCCGGTCGTGCGGATGTCCGAGATGCCGAAGGTCGCCGTCCACATCATCCCGAGCAAGGCGCGCATGGGCGGCATCGGCGAGCCCGCCACCGCACCGATCGCGCCCGCGGTCGCGAACGCCGTGTTCGCCCTCACCAGGCAGCGCCTGCGCGCCCTGCCGCTCCGCCTCGCCTAGGATCCCATGCGCAACGTCCGCTGCTTCCTCCTCGTGCTCGCCGCATGCAAAGGCTCCTCCGGGGCCGGCTCGACGCAGGGTCCGCGCCCGACCCGCATCAGTCGTGAGGCCGGCCTCGCCGCGTTCGAGACCGTCCGCACGGTGCTCCAGCACCCGCGCTGCCAGAACTGCCACCCCGGCGGCGACACGCCGCTGCAGGGCGACGACGGTCGCGTGCACAGCCAGAATATCGTGCGCGGCCCGACTGGCATCGGCGTGGTCGGTGCCGAGTGCTCGTCCTGCCACCGCGAGGCGAACCCGCCCGACAGCTATGGCCCGAACCAGCCGCCCGGCAGCGCGAACGGCTGGCACATGCCGCCGCCCGAGATGAAGCTGGTGTTCGCTGGCGTCGCGCCCGGCGCGCTGTGCGAGCAGATCAAGGATCCCGCGCGCAACGGCGGCAAGGACGCGGCCGCGCTCCGCGCGCACCTCGACGATCCGCTCGTGCTGTGGGGCTGGACGCCCGGCTTCGGGCGCACGCCGGTCTCCGTGCCGCACCAGGACTTCGTCGCCGCGTTCGAGACCTGGTCCGCGGCCGGCGCGCCGTGCCCGTGAGCTCCCCGTCGGTCGCCGGCGATCGGTTGGGCCGGGGAGCCGACGCTGTCGAAGCCGGCCTGGCGCGCGGCGCGGCGCTCACAGGGCCTTGAGCCGGGTCTTGGCCTCGTAGTTGTCCTTGTTGATATCGAGCGCCTTCTTGTAGGCGGCCTTCGCATCGGCCCGCCGCTCCAGGTGCTCGAACGACTGCCCCTTCAAGAGGATCAGGTTCGACAGCGACCACTCCGAGTGGTTGGGACCCTTGAGCGCGCGGTCGACCGCCTCGAGCGACTTCGCGTGCTCGCCGCGCTTGAACAGCCGTTGCGCGTGGACCTCGTGGATCGTGAACGGATCGTCCTGGTTGCGCTCGAGCGCGCGCGCGATCAGGCGGTCCTCGTGCTGCGGCGCATCCATGTCGACGAGGGCGGTCAGCACATCATCGAGCCGGTAACTCTCACACCGCTCACCGATCGCGAGCAGCGCCGCCTCGGCCTCGTCGCGCCGACCCTGCTTGACCAGCACCTTCGCGCGCGAGATCGCGTAGCCATCGTCGGGGCTATCGCCCGCCTGCGCGGCGTCCCACGCGGCGATCGCCTCGTCGTCGCGGTTCATCGTCTCGAGCACGCGCGCGCGCTGGGTGTGGAGGTAGCTGCGATGCGGCGCCAGCGCGATCGCCTGGTCGAACGTCTGCAGCGCCTCGGCCATCGCGCCGCGCCGCTCGGCGTTGCGCGCGAGCTCCTCCCACGCCTCGGTATCGGCCGGGACGATCGAGAGGTACCGCTGCCACACCGGCACCGCCTCGGCGTCATTGCGCCAGCCGACCACCTCGGCGAGCATGCGCAACGCCTGCGTGTTGGTCGCCTCGAGTGCGAGCACCTGCTTGAGCAAGGACTCGACCTCGATGCTGTGGTCGCTGCCCTGGTCGCGGAGGGTCTTGGCCGTCTGCAGCAGGCTCGGCACATCACCGATGCCCGCCGCGGCAGGCGCTGCATCGGTGACCGTGAGGTCGAGGGTCTTGGACGGATCGATCGCGCCCGGGATGTCCGCGGTCGCGTGGATCCGGTACTTGATCCGCGTGCCCGGGCCACCCTCGCGCGGCACCTGGAACGCGAAGTCGAACTGCTGCTCGCTGTCCGGCGAGATCGTGAACTGGTAGCTCGCGAGCTGCACGCTCTGGATCGACTCGACCTCGTCCTTGTCCTGCGACCGACCGTCGACCTGGACGCGCACCGTCGTGACGCGCTCGATGCGCGCCTCGATCGCGTTGCACTTCTGCTCGCTCTTGCCGCCGCTCAGGATGACGCGACCCTTGGCAAACCCGCCGAGCGGCACGCCGCCGTCGTTCAGCGAGATGTCGACCTCGCGCACTACGAGCGCGTTGGATCGGCCCGTTGCGCGGGGAGACTCTCCGTCGTGCTCGCCGCTCGCGGCAGCGAGGCGGGCGCGGTCGACGGAGTGGCCGCGCGCTGCGCTGGCCTGCCAGCTTCGGCGGGCAGCTTCTCGGCAAGCTCGAGACGCTCCTTCACCATCGAGGTCTCCTTGTGATCGGCCTCGAGCATGGTGATCTCACCGCGACGAGTCGCGATCTCGGTCTCGAACTTGGCGATCTCCTGGTTGAGCACGTCGACGCGCGCTTCGATCTGACTCTGCTTGCGCGTCGCGTCCTTGATGATGCCCGCGACATTGATGTTGGTGGACTCGAGTGTCGTCTTGACGACACGAACGATCAGCTCGACATTGTCGTCCGGAAGCATCCGCATCAGCTCGATGGCCTTGTTGATACCGTAGTCCGGATGATCGACCTTCACCGGAGCCTTGGCCGAGCTTGCTGACTGCACTGGCAACGACGTCACGGTGACGGGCAGTGTTCCGGTTTCGTCGCCGAACTCGGCCGACTTCTTGGTCTTCTTGTCGAATAGGCCCATGGCTCCACCTTCTTCCCGGCAAACACCGGACTTCCCACTCTACGTCGATCCGGGGCCCATGGGCGAACAGCGGGCCAGTCGGTGCACGTGAGCGCGTGTGTGCCACGCGCGCCGGGGACCGTTCGAAACGTTGTGGACAGTGCGCAAGCGCTCTACGTTGGATCGGGTGCAACGAACGATGTGCTGGTTCGCCCTGACGACGATCGGGCTGGCATGCAGCCCGTCGAACCAGGCAATCGAAGGCCGCACCGGTCCAGGATCCTCGACGCAGCCGGCCCGGGGGGGGACCGTCCCGAGCGCCACCCCCGAGGCACAGCAGGCTGCCGTTCCGAGCTCGGACGATCCGCCGCCAGATCCCCAGGCATGCGGAGCACCGAACGACTGCGGCTCGGGGCCGCTGGTGAACCCCGAGGAGCCCTGCTGTGATACCGGCGTGCATCTCGCGGTCTTTGGCCGTCGCTATCTGAGCTGGCGAGCCGGATGGCACCAGACCCATTGCGCGAGCGTGCGCTGTCCCGTGCTTGCCTCGCCTTCGTTTCCTCAGCCGTGCGCGCTCGAGGGACGCTGCGTCGCTGGGCGATGCGAGAATCGGTGCGCCGGCGGCTCGCGATGATCGGGCCCACAAGCTCGCATCACGGCGGCGAGTTGCAGTAACCTCCGTCGCGGGATCGAGGGGATCTCCGCGTCGATCCGTACGCACTCGTCGACCCGAAGCTGGTTTTCTAGATGGCCGCACCACCTCGCCGACGGATCTCGTTTCTGGCCGTGTTCCTGGGGCTCGTCCTGGTCGCGATCACCGTCGGCCTCGCGTATCGAGGGTGGAGCTTCTACCAGCTCTCGCTCGAGGATCGCCCCGAGCACGCGGAGTACCGCACGCTGCGGCCGAGCGGGCTCTACGGCAACGGCTATGGCTGGGTGGCCGCCGTCCTGATCGTGATGAACCTGTCGTACCTGATCCGCCGCAGGTTCGGCGGCTCGCGGCTCGGCTCGATGAGGGTGTGGCTCGATATCCACGTGTTCACCGGGATGCTCGCCGCCTCGCTGGTGTCGTTCCACTCGGCGTTCCAGCTCCGCACGCCGATCGCGACCGCCAGCGCCGCGAGCCTCGCGATGGTCGTGCTCACCGGCCTGATCGGTAGGTTCCTGTTCGCGCTCACCCCCGGCGGTGGACGCGAGCGCCTGCGCGCGGCGCTCGATGCCATCGAGGTCGAGCGCCCCGACAGCCGCACCCCGCTCGGCGAGGCGATCTCCGCGACGCCGGGGCCGGACGTGTCGGCGAACGCGTCGCTGCTCCGCAGCCTGCTCGCGATCCCGAAGTGGCGTCGCGCGAGTCGCGTGCGGCGCGAGGCCCTCGCCCTGCTGCTTCCGCCGCGACGCGAGATGTCGCGGCCGTTGCGACGAGCGGCCAAGGAGCTCTACCTGGCGGCGTCCGCCGATGCCCGGGCCGCCGGGGTCAGCGCGCTGCTGCGATCGTGGCGCGCGATCCACCGATTCTTCGCGCTGATGATGCTCGCCGCGGTCCTCCTGCACGCCGGCGTGGCCTGGTATTACGGCTACCGATGGATCTTCGCATGAGGGGCGCCGTCGTCACGATCGCGCTGGTCCTCTCCGTGATGCTCGCGCTGATCCCGCGAGCCGCCGCCGCGCAGGTGCTCTCGCCCGGCGCGCTCTCGCAAGCCCACGCCAGCATCGATGGCGACGACAACTGCTCGCGCTGCCACGAGTCGGGAAACAAGGTGGTCGCGCGGCTGTGCCTCGACTGCCACAAGGATCTCGGCGCCGAGCTGTCCGCGAGCCGGGGGCTGCATGGCAAGCAGTACAAGGGACAGGATTGCGAGACCTGCCACATCGAGCACCTCGGCCGCGGCACCAAGCTCGTGCGCTGGCCCGGCGGCACGATGGACAAGCTCGACCACCGACTCACCGGCTGGTCGCTCGACGGTGGTCACGCGAAGGTGACGTGCCTCAAGTGCCACACCAAGACCTCGCCGATCGGCAAGTCGCAGTTCGTCGGGACCAAGAACACCTGCGGCGGTTGCCACAAGGATCCGCACGCCGGCAAGTTCACCGCCGACTGTCAGAAGTGCCACGGCGTCACCGACTGGAAGGCGTTCGAGCGCAAGGCGTTCGACCACAAGCTCGCGAGCTACCAGCTGACCGGCAAGCACGTCGATGTGGCCTGCGAGAAGTGCCACACCGGCAGTCCACCGAAGTGGAAGCCGCTTGCGTCCGACACCTGCGAGTCGTGTCACAAGGATCCGCACGACGGCGGGTTCAAGCCCAAGCCATGCACCGCTTGCCACGACACCGGCAGCTGGACCAGCGGCGCCGACAAGATGCGCACCAACCACCCGAAGCTGTCGCTGGCGAACGGGCACGCGAAGGTCGACTGCAAGACCTGCCACGACCGCGGCAACAACAAGCCACCGTCGAAGGGCAGCACGTGCGTGGGCTGCCACAAGCCGATCCACGTCGCGAAGTTCGGGACCAGGTGCGAGAGCTGCCACGCGTCGATCAAGTGGGCCGGGTTGCCCGAGTCGGTCGGCCGCACCAACCACGGCAAGACGCGCTACCCGCTCGAGGCCAAGCACACCGACGTCGCGTGCGGCAAGTGTCACGCGGCGAGCCGACCGGTGGCGCAGCGCTACCGTGGCCTGGCGTTCGGGACCTGCGCGACCTGCCACCCCGACCCGCACAAGGCCGAGTTCGCCGCGCGCAACAAGGGCGAGTGCGCGCAGTGCCACACGCTGACCGGCTTCGCACCGACGACGTTCGGCCTCACCGCGCACGCGACGACCTCGTTCAAGCTCGACGGCAAGCACGTGGCGACGCCGTGCAGCAAGTGCCACACGGCCGCCCGCCCGCGCCTCAGCTTCGTGGTGCCGAACAAGGCGTGCCTCGACTGTCACGCCAACCCGCACGGCACCCAGTTCGCGGCCGAGATGACCAAGAGCGGTTGCGCCAGCTGCCACACCACGTTCGACTGGCGCCAGCCGCACATCGACCACGCGAAGTGGCCGCTCGTCGGCGAGCACGCGCGGACGCCGTGCGCGGCGTGTCATGGCGCGCAGAAGTCCGGCGCCGAGCCCGCGGCCTACCGCGGGATCCCGCGGGACTGCGAGGGCTGCCATGACGACCTCCATGCCGGCCAGTTCCAGGCGACCACGGCCCAGCCGACCAAGCGCTGCACGACCTGCCACGATCCGGAGACCTTCCGGATCGCGCGCACGTTCGATCACACCAGGACGGGCTATCCGCTCGACGGCAAGCACGCGCCGGTGGCGTGCGCGAAGTGCCACCCGACCGAGACCCTGCGCAACGGGTCCACGACGGTGCGCTGGCGCCTCGGCTACCGCCAGTGCAAGGACTGCCACGCGAACCCGCACAAGGAGGGCCCATGAAGTCGGTCGTCGGCCTCGTACTCGGCCTCGCGCTGGTGGTTGGCACCGCGATC
>JAGSPR010000370.1 GCA_018262455.1 Deltaproteobacteria bacterium
ATGCTCGACGATCTCGAGGTCGAGCTCGTGGAGCGCTACGGTACCGACAAGGACGTGCTGGAGGTCGGGTGCGGCACGGGCCTCATCCTCGATCGCGCCGCGCAGTTCGCGCGCTCCGCCACCGGCATCGATCTGTCCGGCGGCATGCTCGCGCGTGCGGCATCGCGCGGGCTTCATGTCGCCCAGGCCTCTGCGACCAACCTTCCGATCGCGACCTGCTCGGTCGATCTCGCGTACTCGTTCAAGGTGCTCGCACACATCCCCGACATCACCGGCACGATGCGCGAGATGGCGCGCGTGGTGCGCCCGGGCGGCTGGGTGCTCGCGGAGTTCTACAACGCACGATCGCTGCGCCGGCTGGTCAAGGCCGTGAAGCCGCCCACCGCGGTATCGGACACGACGCACGACGAGCACGTCTACACCCGCTACGACGACGCGCGCGCGATCCGCGGCTATCTGCCGCCCGAGCTCGAGTGGGTCACGACCCGCGGCATCCGCGTGATCACGCCGATCGCCAAGGTCCTCGAGGTCCCCGTGCTCGGGGCCGCCGTGCGGTGGGCCGAGCACCGGCTCGCCGATCTGCCCGGCGCGCGCGATGTTGGCGGCTTCCTCGTCGCGTGCTGCCGCAAGCGCTAGCCACTGGCGCTCTCGCCGCGCCATACTGACGGCGTGGGGAGCATCCTAGTCGTCGACGACGAGCAGTCGATGCGCGAGTTTCTCGCGATCTGTCTCAAGCGGGCCGGCCACCAGGTCATCGTCGCGAAGTCAGGCAGCGAGGCGCTCGACCGACTCCGGGACGAGCCGATCGATGTCGTCGTCACCGACCTCAGGATGCCGGGCGAGATCGACGGGCTCGGGCTGTTGCAGGCGATCAAGTCGGGCGCGGTGACCCGCAGCCCGTTCCCTGGTGGATCCATGGTCCCGGTCGAGGTCGAGGTGATCCTGGTCACCGCGTTCGCGTCGGCCGACACCGCGCTCGCGGCCATGAAGCAGGGCGCGTACGACTACCTGACCAAGCCGTTCAAGGTCGACGAGATCAACGCGGTGATCGGCCGCGCGCTCGAGAAGCGGGCGCTGGTCGAGGACAACCTCGCGCTCCGAGATCAGCTCGCGGGGCGCGCGCGGCTCGCCCAGCTGCTCGGCAAGAGCCGTGCGATGCAGAAGGTCTTCGAGCTGATCGGCAAGATCCACTCGACCAAGACGAACGTGCTGATCACGGGCGAGAGCGGCACCGGCAAGGAGCTGGTCGCGCGCGCGCTCCACAGCGAGGGGAGCCGCGCGAAGCAGCCGTTCGTCGCCGTCAACTGCGGAGCGATCCCCGAGGAGCTCATGGAGTCCGAGCTGTTCGGGCACAAGAAGGGCTCGTTCACCGGCGCGGTCACCGACAAGTCGGGGCTGTTCCAGGAGGCCGACAGCGGCACGCTGTTCCTCGACGAGATCGGCGAGCTGTCGCTCGGGCTCCAGGTCAAGCTGCTGCGCGCGCTCCAGGAGCGCAAGGTGAAGGCGGTCGGCGCCACCGAGGAGATCGAGATCGACGTCCGGGTCGTCGCGGCCACCAACCGCGATCTCGAGGCCGAGGTCGCACGGGGTGCGTTTCGCGCCGACCTGTACTACCGGCTCAACGTGATCGAGGTCCGGCTTCCCCCCCTGCGCCAGCGCCGCGAAGACATCCCGCTGCTGGCCGAACACTTTCTGCGCCGGTTTGGCGCCGAGCAGGGCCGCAGCTCCCGGATGTCGCCCGAGGCGATGCGCCGGCTCGAGACCTATGACTTCCCGGGCAACGTCCGCGAGCTCGAGAACCTGATCGAGCGGGCCGTCGCGCTGTCGTCCGCCGCGTTGATCGGCATCTCCGATCTGCCGGACGTCAAGACCAAGACCGTCATCGCCACCGAGGTGCCCACGCAGTTCCCGGCTGAAGGTGTGGACCTCGAGCGCCTGGTGAGTGACTTCGAGCGGACCTGGGTGACGCGCGCACTCGACCACACAGGCGGCGTCCGCAAACGTGCCGCGGTGCTGCTCGGCATCAGCTTTCGGTCACTTCGCTACCGGCTGGACAAGCTGGGCATCGACAAGCCGGACGCGACGGACGCCACGGACCCGGGCGCGCCGGACGATGGGCCCGAATAGGGCTCGTTCTGACGTGGATGGTCACCAGAAGTGACGTTTTTTGGCAACCTTCTGCCGCTCCGCACCAAACGACACGAATTGGCCCTGGCACATCGGTTGCTCTAAGGTTCCTCAGTCACTCACTCACTCACTCACCACCAAACAAGAGGTCTGATGAACAAGATGATCAAGAAGGCGCAACGGGGCTTCACGCTGATCGAGCTCATGATCGTGGTCGCGATTATCGGCATCCTGGCCGCGGTGGCCATCCCGATGTTCCTCGACTCGATGAAGAGCGCCAAGAACAGCGAGGCCAAGGTCCAGCTCGCGAAGATGCGCGACACTGCCAAGACCAAGGCCGCCACCAACGCGGGGTTCCCAGCGGTGACCACGGGCACCACCCCCGCCGCAACGTGCTGCACCCAGAACTTCGGAAGCAAGAAGCAGTGCCAGCCCATCGTCGCTGACTGGGCAACCGCCAACTGGCAGGCGCTCGACTTCCAGATCGACGAGCCGTTCTACTTCCAGTACAGCTACACCAGCGCCGCCGGCACTGACTTCACTGCCACCGCGACCGGCAACATGGACTGCGACGCCGTCTCCATCGTGTATTCCCAGACGGGCACGATCGACGTCAACGGCAACCCGACCATGTCCGCGATGATCGAGCCCGCGCCCAACACCGACTAGCTCTCTCGGGTGCATCACCCAGCGAAACGCCGCCCACCGAGGGCGGCGTTTTCCGTTCCGGATGCGGTAGATTGGACGCCATGAGGACCGCGGTCGCGCTCGTCGTGGTGGTCGCCTCGCTCGTCGGTGCGCGGGCCGTCCGCGAGGCGCTGCCGCACGACTCGGCGGATCAGATGATCGAGGACCCGTTCGCCCCGTCTCCCGGCGCGGCGCCGATCTTCGCGGCAGGCTATCGCGAGCTCGCGGCGGATCTGCTGTACGCGCGCCTGCGGGTGTACTTCGGCGGCCGTCACAACACCGCCAACGGCGTCGCCTCGATCGTCGAAGCGATCGCCGCGCTCGATCCGGCGTTCAAGCGGATCTACGAGCTCGGCGCCCGCGCGATGACGACCACCGAGCGAGGTCTCGACCAGGAGACCTACAAGCGCGCCGTCGCGGTGCTCGAGCAGGGCGTCAAGCAGTTTCCCGATGACTGGAAGATCCCGCTCGCACTTGGCCAGATGTACATGGTCGACTTGACCACCAAGGATCCGGCCTTGCGCCGCGCGTGGGACGAGCGCGGCGCGCAGCTGCTCGAAGCTGCGATCCGCAAGCCGGGGGCGCCCCAGGACGCCGCGCTCACGGTGGCCTTCCTGCGCACGAAGTACGGCCAGCACGATCGCGCCGTCGCCGGGCTCCGCGAGACGCTGCTGCTCACCAACGATCCCGAGGCCCGCGCGCGCATCGTCGAGAAGCTCGCCGAGCTCGAGCACGCCGATGCCCGCGAGCTCGCCGCCGAGCTGATGGACGCCCAGCATCGGTTCGACACCCGCTGGAAGGCCGAGCGACCCGCGGTGCCGCCCACGATGTACGTGCTGCTCGGGCCGCATCCCGATCCGGCCTTCGATCCCGCAAACCTGGCGACCGGCGGCCGCGATCTCGTCGGCACCGAGCTGCTGACCGAGCGCCTCGAACCACTCGAGTGACGAGGCTTCTCGCGTGACGGCCGCTCGCTAGAGTGACGTGATCGACCACGGCGCGGGGAGGTTGGCCACGGCCTCCAGCGTGAACCGGACATCGTCGCCCACGCGCTCGGCCGGGACCACGGAGGTTCCCACCAGGACCTGGACGCCGCCGCTGCGCAGGCCCGAGGGCAAGCGCACGGCCATCACGACCGGCCCGTCCGCGAGCGTGGTGACCGAGCCCGCGATCGAGCTCGGCGTCGAGCGCAGGGCGAGCCGCGGCCACACGATCGAGAACGTCTCCCCCGGCAGGTGAGGAACGATCTCGAGGCCGTCGGCGGTGCCACGGATCCCGGCGACCGCGAGCAGCGCGCGCAGCACGCTCGAATGCGAGTGCGTGTTGAGCACCGGGTAGTCGGTGAGCGCGGTCGCCAGGTGAGCGTCGGCCTCGCCGGGCCGCTCGGCGTCCGGTCCGTAGTACGAGTCCGGGCCGCTCCACACGCCGTACCACAGCCCGGGGAACGCCTCGGCGTGCGCGAACAGCGTGTTGCGGACGAGGCTCGACCACCCGCGCGCCGGATCCGCCAGGGCGTACGCCTCGGTGAGCCACGCCGATGCGACGGGCCACACGCCGCCGACCTGCGGCTGATCGACCCCGCCGGTCGCGCCACCGGGCCCGACCGGGACGACCGTCATCGGCCCGATCAAGGTGTCCATCTGCTGCGCCACCAGGTCGAGCAACTGGGCCCGGCGATCAGGATCGACCGCGCCGGCGATGATCGGCAGCACCTGCGGCTCGAGGTAGAGGTTCTCGGATCCGAGCGGGTTCCCGCTGTCGACGAAGCCGCGCTCGTAGTTGCGCCCGTTCCACGCGAACTGCTCGAGGAGGGCCAGCTGACCGTCGCGCAAGGCGGTGTAGCGGGCCGCGAGCGCGGCGTCGCCTGGCTCGACGATCCGAGAGGCGAGCTCGAACCCTCCGACGAGCAACCAGGCGTTGAACGTCGACGAGGTGCCCGTCGGGGTCGCCGGCTCGGTGGCGGTCTGCAGCACGCCGTCGGCATAGTCGTTGGTCCCCATCGCGACGAGGCCGTGGGCGCCGAACCCGAGCGTGTCGTCCGAGTACTGCTGGGTGAGCCGCAGGTGATCGAGCACGCTGCCGGTGGCGCCGGCCGCGCGCGGCCAGTAGGCCACGTCACGGTCGAGGAACGCGCGGTCTCGAGTCAGCGCGACGTAGCGCGCGATCGCCGACGGGACGAGGAAGTAGGCGTCGCTCCGGCGGTCGTAGCGCAACACGTCGGTGTAGTCGCCAAACCCGGTGGTCGCATAGGGATACCGCCCCGCGTCGGAGCTCCCGGGCGCGCGCTGCGTCGCGAGGGAGAGCGCGAGCGTGTCGGCAGCGAGCGCGGGATCGATCGGCATCACGGCCTCGGCGAACAGCGCGTAGTCCCCGATCGCGCCGTCGATCCCGTGGACGAACTTGTACGAGCCACCCTGCCCGAGCAGCCGCGTGCGGTGATACGCGTCATAGGTCGCGAGCGCCTGGACCGCGTAGCTCGACCACACGAGCTCACGCTGCAGCGCGCCGGCCGAGGGCTGGCCCGGAAACGCCGCCCACACGAGGCGATCTCGCCAGCCGCGCGCGGCGGTGGCGCCATCGAGCTGCGCCGCCCGCACCTGCGCTGCCGCGGCCACCGGATCGCCATCGCCAGGCACCACGCCGAGCGCGAACCGCCGGACCACACGTCCGCCCGCGGGCACCGTGACCGCGACGCGCAGCGCCAGCACGCCGGGCTGGTTCTCGCCGGGCAGGTCGATCTCGCGTTCGCCAGCATCGCCGACCGAGACCTTGGGCAACGCCGTGCGATCCACGCCGTCCCACAGCTCGGAGTCGGCGAGCCACGCGGCATCGGGGCCATCGCCATCGAGCGTCGCGAGCCACAGCGTCGCCGGGTACTCGTCATACGGGGCCACCTCATCGCGGCCGTGCGTCGGCGCGATCGCCTCGGTCGAGATCCAGGCGACGCCAGCGCCGGCGTCGTAGCGCGCGTGGTGGCGAAACTGCGCGGCCAGCGCGCGGCGCCGCCGCTCGATGTCGGTCGTGACCGACGGCGCGAGCAGATCCGAGGTCACCAGCTCGGACGGCAGCTGGTAGAGGTTGATGTCGTCGAGCTCGACCACGCCGAGCGAACGCTCGCGGCTCGACGGGTTCTCGATCGCGACCTCGGTGACGAGGGTACGGGTTCCCGGCAGCGCGTACACGCGGCGGGTCACCACGAGCTGGTCGAGCTCGGTCCGGGTCTCGGCGTAGCCGATGCCAAACCGCCGGGTCTGGATCGCGAGCGCGCGATCGACCGGCAGGTCCTCGAACCGCGTCGATGCCACCTGGTCAGCTTCGACCACGTAGCCGAGCGCGCCTCCAAGCTGCGCCGGGAACTCGGGGTGCGCATCGTCGATCCATGGATCGATCCGGATCGGCCACGTGTGCCCGCGATCCTGGGTGTAGAGCTCGACGCCGCCCGATGCGTGCGCCATCGCCACGGTGCCGAAGCCATCGCCGATCACATGGATCGGATCGCGGATCGGACGCGGGCGTGGCGAGTAGGCGGTCGCCGCGTCGTCGCAGCGCTCGTCCACGAGCAGGTCGTACGCCGGCAGGCCCTCGTCATCGATCGCCCACACGCCGGCGAGTGCCGAGCCGGTGTCGCAGGCGACCAGGGTCTGGGGATCGCTCGGATCGCCGCAGCCGACGGTGGGTGGGCGCTCGGCCCGCTGGTAGACCGCGCAGGCGCTCGGCTCGGCCGCGTTGTCACCGCAGGCGGCGCCGAGGATCGAGACCAGCGCGACGTATCTCATGCACGCACGCTAACGACATCCAGGCCGCGTTCGAACAACAAACGTTCGGGCGGCGGAGCTGAGGACGGTTTAGTTCCGTGACACCCCCAAGGGGGGACCCTCGCTGTGAGGAGATGTCGATCCTTGCTGCGCGCGGACCGGCATCGATCGATTCAGC
>JAGSPR010000011.1 GCA_018262455.1 Deltaproteobacteria bacterium
CGACCTGCCCACGTTGACGAGCTACGACGCCTATCGCGCGCATCTCGTGGACCTCGTCGAGACCCAGGTTCGACCCTGCCTGGCAACCGATCGACCCAACGTGATCGTGTTCCCGGAGGAGATGGGGCTCCCCGCGGCGTTCATCGGGTCACGCGGCGCGAAGGCGCGCAAACAGGAAACCGCCGTCGCGGCCTTCGTCAACATCTTGTTCAGCTACGACGCACCCGCCACCTACTACAAGCAGAAGTGGCCCGACCTGACAGTCGGCCAGACGGTCGGGCTGATCGTCACGGACACCGTGTGGCGCGCCTTCTACGAGACGACGCGCGACATCGCCCGCTCCACCGGCGCGTGGGTCATCACCAGCGCCAACATCAGCGGGCTCGTCGAAGCGAGCACCGACCCAGCGGACATCGAGGCGCTCAAGGACCCGGACCTCGACAGGGTCGACTACGTCTACGTGGCGCGGGACCCAGCCGTCTACAACAACGCCTACGTGTTCGACCCGCAGGGCGAGATCGTCCATACGACGCGCAAGGCCTACCTGGTCCCGGCGGAGGAGGACGACCTGAATTTCGCCTATGGACCGCTCCGCGACCTGAGACCACTCGACCTCGGCTTCGCCAGGCTCGGGCTGCTCACCAGCAAGGACGCCTGGATGCCCGATGTCGTCGATCGTCTCGCGATTCGCGGCGCAAACGTCTTCGTCCAGCCCGAAGCGTTCGATGGCCTGGCCACCGAGCAGGTGCAGGGTGACTGGCTGCCCGACGTCCTGCAGCGCAGTGCTTGGGCGGCCGTTCAGAAGCACCTCGAGTATCGCACCGGCGTGATCCCCCACCTGACGGGTACCCTACTGGACCAGACCCTGGATGGTCAGTCCGTGGTGTTGACCGATGGTGTGCCTGGCGAACTGCGCCAGAGCTACATCGGGCATCCCGCGCAGCCGGGCTTCTTGACGATCGCGCCATGGGTGTCGGACAGCACCGACCGCGCCGAGCTGCGTGCCATCGGAGAATCGCTGCGGCCGGGTGGCTCGCGCGCCAACGAGCACATCCAGACGGTGGTCGCGGCGGACGTCTCACCCGCCGCGTCCTTCCCCCAGGTGCCGAGTGGCAACGCGACCGGCACCTTGGGTGCGAGCACCGAGGTTGGGCCCTCGACGAGTGGGCGCCAGCTGCGGCCCGCGATCGCGAGCCAGCCCGCGCAAGGCAAGGTCGCCGTGGCGTGGGAGGAAGAGCAAGACGGGCGCTCCCGCGTGCTCGTGACGATCTCGTCGGACGACGGTGTCACGTTCGCGGCGCCGATGCCGGTGGCTGACACCGCAGAGGACCAGCGTACGCCCAGCCTGATCTGGGCCGGCAATGATCTATTCGTCGCCTGGCAGAACCTGTCCGACGCCGAAGGCCGTGTCCAGCTGGCTCGCTTGGCGGGCCAGAGCTTCGTACGGCTCGACGTCGCCCCCGACGACGTCGATGCCTGGCTCCCGGCGCTCTCGGCGGATGCGACGACCCCGGGCGGAAACACGTTCCGCGTGTGCGTGGCGTTTGCGGCACAGAACGAGATCGGCCCGCAGCGAATCCGCGTCGCGTGCTCCACCGATCGCGGTCAGACCTGGACGCGCTCGAACGCGGACCCGTCTCCGGCCTTCGGGACCGAGTACCACACCCGTGACAACCAGTGGTCGCCCAGCATCGCCGTTGCGGGTAACACCGTGCACGCCGGATGGGTCGGGTTTCGCGACCAGAACTGGGACGTCTATGTTTCGACGTCGACGGATGGTGGGGCCACGTTCCCGGCGCCCGCGCGCGTCGATGACGGCACCGACGCCTTCGAGCGTATCCACGATGACGTCCAGCTGATGGTGGCGTCGGGCGAGCTGCTCACCGCGTGGAGCGACGTGCGCCAGCGGGTTCCCCGAGCGACCGCGCGGGTACGCCGCACCGGCCAGACGACGTCGTCGATCCTGAGCCTGGACGCTGACCACCTGTTCGCCTGGCGTCCACGGCTGGCCGCCGCTGCGGCGGGCCGTGACGTCTTCGCCGTGTGGCAGGACAACCGAACGGGCGGCAACGACGTGCTGCTCGCCGTGAGCGGCGACGGCGGAACGACGTTCGGTGAGCCGGTCCGCGTCGATGATGGCGGCGATGGCGCGAGCTACCAGTTCTCTCCTCAGGTCGCCGCGCTATCCAGCGGCCAGCTGATCGTCGCGTGGACCGACACGCGCAGCGGGCGCCCCCGGATCCGCTACGTCGTCGGGCGCGCTGCGTTCAGCTCGAGAGCCCCTGCGGCGCCTGGGGCAGCCGCGCAAAGACGCTGAGGTCGTGAGCGGGCACGAGGATCGGCCGACAAGGATCGGCGACGCACGTCCGCAGTAGCTCGTAGGTTCGCACGAGCTCGTCGGTCCGCCAGGCGATGAGCCGCCCCTGGAGCGATGGCCCCGGTGGCTCGAGCCCCATTTCCCACAATTGATCTGCGGCGTCCCCGGAATGTACGTACTGCGTTTCGCCGGCGCGCAGCGCCACCGCAACGTGGCCCGGCGTGTGGCCGATGGCCTGCAGCAGCACCACCTGGCCGTCGCCGAACAGATCGTGGCTGGCCGGGAAGCCGAGCCGCGGCGGTCCGGACATCGCGACCGGGCGAATCCGCTCGCAGCTGGCGAGGTCATCCTTGCGGTAGCCACGCCCGGTCTTGCGAAACGCAGCCAGCTCTGCCTCCGAGCAGATCAGCTCGGCCTCGGGGAAGTCGACGACCCCGCCGATGTGATCGAGGTGCAGGTGGGTCGCCACGACCGTGCGGACGCGCGCCGGATCGATGCCGAGCGCCGTCAGTTGGTCGACGATGGCGCAGCCTTCTCCGGTGCGGATGCCGAGCACCGTCGAGTAGAACCAGCCAATCGAACGCCGCGGATCGGCGCACGTCTGCCGGCTGAACCCGGCGTCGACCAGGACCACGTCACCGCCATCCCGGATCACGACCGCGATGGTGATCGACAAGGAGCAGCGGCCGCGGCGCCCGGGAGGTCCCATCATGAACGCAGGCGCATCCAGCCGACCACAGCTGAGGAAGAAGACCTCGCTCACGGGCTCATGCTTTCATAGGTCATCACCGATGCCCAGTCGTGGCCATGGGCTACGTCCAGCTCGCGATCTCGCAGGCGTCGACACACTGCAGCTCAAGATCGCACGCACGCAGCGGGTCTCGATCCCGATCGTTGGCGGCGGTCCTCGGCCACGCCGATCCGAAGACACGGCTCTGTTCGCGCACGTCGACACCGCCTCGCTCGCTCGCGATCTGCGCCCGCACTTGACGTTCGCGGCACCCTCGGGCACGGTCACCAGCCTGGATCCGACTGCGGGTGCACACGTGGTGCACACGATCGACACCGACGCAGCGGACCCCGGTCACAAGTAGTCGATACGAAACCCGATCCCATAGCTCAGTTGGATAGAGCGGCGCTTTCCTAAAGCGTAGGTCGCAAGTTCGATTCTTGCTGGGATCACGAGACCGCGGCTGACGAGGGCCTTGGCGCCACGCGGCAGGCGTCCAACCACGGTGGTGGATCCCCGCCTGAACCTGACGGATCATGTGCTCGATCACGCCTGTATGATCAGGATGTTGGGAGGCGGCCCGGTGTCGCTCGACCCGAACCCGGGCACGGCCACGGTCTGTTTTTACGCGTTCGCCGGAGCCCTCGAGGTCGTGGCCCCAACGTGGGTGCTTCAGGTCAACCTGCCGAGCGATACCAGCGTCCACCCGTTCCAAGACTGCGTGATGGTCACGCCCGAGACGGCAGGGACGTTCACGGTGAGCGGTACGGCGATGGGGATGGCGACGGCTGTCGATGTGACGGTCGACTGACGAGTCAGTCCGGATCGTGCGCGGCACGCGTCTGATCGGCAGGCGGATCGGAACGACTGGTGTCGGTGGACGCGCCAGGAGCCGGTACGCAGGTTCTGCTCGATCGTAACTGTCCGGGTCGCGCAAGGTGTGCTCGACGATCGCGCAACTGCCGATGCATACAGGGCCGTGCTCGTGGCGCAGCTCTTGCGGTGTTGTCTTGGATGCCGCGCCGCCTGCCCCTACCTCAGCTCACGTCCACCGACCCCAGACGAGTGCGCGGTCTGATCGTTTGCGCGGCGCTTGCCACGCTGACCCTCGCGCCGGCATGCGTCGACGACCGTGAGGAGCTGGACGACGACCTCGGTGAGACGCACTCGAGCCTGACCACCGCCAACGGCATCTCGATGAACGGCCTGGGCACCAATGGCATCGGCGTCAATGGCATCACGCTCAACGGCATCAGCCTCAACGGGATCCACCTCAACGGCATGAGCCTCAACGGGATCCATCTCAACGGGATCCATCTCAACGGGATCCACCTCAACGGCATCAGGCTCAACGGGATCCACCTCAACGGGATCCATCTCAACGGGATCCATCTCAACGGGATTCACCTCAACGGGATCCATCTCAACGGGATCCATCTCAACGGGATCCATCTCAACGGCCTGGTGATGTCGTCGCTCGACGCCGCCAGCCAGGCCACGATCGAGAAGGGCCTCAACTACCTCGGCAAGTGCGCGCTGTCGACCAGCCAGAGCATGACCTACGTGACCCTCACCGGCGCCAGCCAGACCGTCACCGGCGTCTACGGCCTCGACCCCACGTGGCGTGACAACGCCCCCAATCTCGCCAAGTCCGACGTCGTCGCCACCTGCGTCCAGAACCTCGCCATCGCGGCCGGCGACACCGTCGTCATCCAGCTGACCGATCTCGAGAACTTCAAGCAGGTCTTGCGGTATCTGGTCGAGTGCGCGCTGCCCGGGGGCCGCAGCATCACCTACAACGACGAGCTCGAGCGCGTCGTCACCCTCGCCGGCGGCCTCGGCCTGGCGCCCGAGTGGGAGACCGGCGCGCCCACGGCCGCCGGCCAGCGCTATGTCTCCGCCTGCCTCGCCGCCCGAACCAACGCCGCCGGTCAGACCGTGCGGCTCTCGCTGCGCGCGCCGGCCATGGCCGTCGCCTCCGACACCGAGCGCGCCTCGTACACCTGGAACGAGGGCGCCTTCTGGGGCGATCTGTTCTCCGACACGCCGTCGATCAAGACCTGCGTCGGCCAGGGGAACGGCGTTGCGGGACGGCTGTGCACCGTCGATGGTACCTGCGGCTTCACCAGCGTTGGACAGTGTTCCAAGACCACCGTCTGCGCGGTCCAGAGCGCCACCGACGGCGCCTACACGCGCTGTGGCGGCGTGAGCTCCCCCCTCACCGAGGAGGTGGTGACCACGTACCTACCGATCGGGACCACCGCTAGCTTCGGTAGCCAGAGCACGTGCGTCCGTTCCGGAACCGGGGCGATCGTGTGTCACGGGGCCAACAGCTTCGGCGAGATCGGGGACGGTACGACGACCTGGCACATGATAAAGCCGACCCTGACGAAGCTCCCTGCCAACGACTACGTCGAGGTTGCGTCGACGGAGCTTGGCAGTTGCAGCCGAACCGCTCAGGGTTCCGTCTATTGCTGGGGGCAGAGCGCGCTCTTGCCCTGGCTCGTGGCGAGTGCCGGTTCATCGGTGAGTCAGCTGTCAGGCTCGAGTCTGGGAGTCTGCATGCTCCGTGCAAATGGCACGGTGGGCTGTCAGCCCGTCGTCGTCGGCTCCTGGGGCAGCTTCGTCGAGCACCCCGAGCTCGGCGCCAGCGTGGTGCGGATCACCGGATCCAAGCACTACTGTGTCATCAAGGACAATGGCGATCTCTACTGCTGGGGCCAGAATGAGAATGGGCAGCTCGGCGATGGCACCACGACCTATCGATCCATGGCCGTGAAGATCCTGAGCAACGTGACCGACGTCGCGACCGGGATGTCGTCGACCTACGCACGAACCGCGGATGGCACGCTGTGGAGCTGGGGATCCAACGCCTCCGGAGAGCTGGGTAACGGGACCTATTTTGGCTCGACTCGACCGACGAAGGTCGCGCTCAGCGCCAGCCTGCGACCCGCGCTGAGAGGCCTGTCCGCAGGCTCCGGATGGGCCTGCGCGCTGACCGACCGTGGAACGGTCTGGTGCTGGGGCAGCAACTCGTACGGCCAGCTTGGTGACGGCACGATCGGCTGGACGCCGACGCGCGCGACGCCGACGGAGGTCCAGGGTCTTCCGGCCCGGGCGGTCGATCTCTCGAGCGGGCGGAACCACATCTGTGCGCAGCTCGCCGATCGCCGGATGTACTGCTGGGGATCCAACGGCTATGGCCAGCTCGGCGATGGCACGGTGCAAACGAGTGGCAAGGCGAAGGAATCCACCCTGGTGAGCCTGAAGCCTCCGGCCTGCGGCAACGGCACGTGCTCGCCCGGCGAGAACACCGCGAGCTGCCCAATGGACTGCGGCACCCGGATCGGCGACTTCGCCTGCAACGGCCTCGAGACGCCGACCACCGCGCCCACCGACTGCAAGATCGCCGGCGATGGCAGGTGCACCGGCAGCGAAGACTGCGGCAACCAGCCGACCGATTGCGGCCGATGCCTGTGACGCCCGGCAGGTGCTCCGGTTAGCGGACCGCACGGCAGCAAGCGCCGAGCATCGCGAGTCCATCGGCCGTTCATCATCCGGTGCGGGCGAGGCCATCCAGCAGCGCGACGTCGCCACGGGTGCCCGGGTTCTTGCAGGGGGCTCGAAGGATGCTTCGCCTGACCATGGCCGTCGCGGTGCTCGCCGGATGCCGCGACCCGCGTATCGTGATGAAACCGCTCCCGGAGCTCGTGGCCGGGGTGGCGCGCGCCGCGCTCGCCGCTGGCGAGCTACTCCTGATCCCCGGCGAGTCGATGATCTGGGACGTTCACTGGCACGGCCTCACGATCGGCCGAGCCGAGCTCGTCGTCACCGAACGCGAGGTCCGCAGCCGGTTCAAGACCGGGCGGCTTGCGAGCTCGTTCGCGAACGTCGAGTTCGAGCTCACCACGATCCTGGATCGTTCCACAGCGTTACCGTACGCGGCGAGCGAACGGGTCGTCGAGGACGGCGAGACACTGCGGCTCGAGCCGAAGTTCGACGGTGCACGCGTCATGCTGGGTGATCGGGCGGTCCAGGTTCCCGGAGGTAGCCATGCGCACACATTGCACTCGGCGATCGGGGCGATCCGCGCGTGGACGCAACCCGACGCCCCCCCCGGGTATCTGTTCCTGGTCCATCTCGGCGAGGTCTACCGGGTCGATCTCGAGACGCCGGTGCTCGAAGAGGTGCAAGGCGCCCACGCGTGGCGGATCGACTGTCGCGTGCGCGCCGCCAAGCCGATCTCGGTGACGATCTGGCTAACGGGGACCCCCGAACGAACGCCGATCCGGATCGAGATGGCCAGTGGGGCCGAGCGGGTCGCAGCGGAGCTGATCGAGACGTCGAACCGCGAGTGATCGTGTTGCTCAACAACAACAGGTGTCCCGCGCCGGCACAGGTCGTCGTGGTTCAACCGATGATGATGTGACGGGAGATGATCGCGAGGGCGTGGTTCGTCGATTGCACGACGCGGCTCGCACATGACGGAGTCACTGCGTCCGGCCGCTCTGTGCATCGCGCTCGTTGCGATCGGGCTTGCGACGCCCGGGTCGAGCTTCGGCGATCCTGGCGGCTTGCTGCCCGCGATGGATCACGAACGGCCCGTGCAGTGCGCTCGCGACAAGGATGGCAAGGTCTGGCGAATTCAGTGCAACGAGGCGACCAAGGTCTGTCTTTACGCCGCGAACGAAGAGCTCGACTCGACTGGCGAGCGAGGTAAGTCCCTCGAGCGAGCGCGGAGCTGCGACATCCAGGACGAGTTCGATCGCGCCAAGCTCGAAGCGACCGGCTACCGGATGTTCCCTGGGCGGGTCGATGCACCGTTTGGCTGGATGCGCGACGAACGCGGTCGCGTGTTCCAGGTCAACTTCGATCTCCGGAAGCGGCTGTACTTCGGGGTGGCGTACACCCCGCAGAAGATCCTGGACAATCCGCTCGAGTCGACGCGGACGTCGGTGGACTTCGGGCTGTTCAGCTTCCAGCACCTCGTCGAAGGCGAGACGCCGACCCGACACCGCCTGCGCATCCTCGAGGGCGTGGTTCACGTCGAGCCGTTCTCCGCCGAGGTCACGGTCGCGCACTACGATGTGTCGCGGCGGTTCCTCGATCCATTGCTGCGCATCACGACCTTCGTGGGTCGCCCGCAGCGCCACGATCTCAAGCTGAACCTCGGCTTGTGGTCCGAGGTAGGCGGCCTCGAGATCCATCCGACGCCGGTCGGGCACTCCACTCTATGGAAGCACGCGACGGCGCAGATCACCCTCGATCTCTGGCAGTCGAAGAACCTCGACTCGTTCGCGCGGTTCCGCACCGGGATGGGCCTGGAGGGGCAATACAGCGACGACATCGGCTATCGCTCGGCGCTGACCGCAGCCTCTGCGCTCGAGGTCGACATGGTGCTCGACGACGAAGGCTTCCATAACCTGCGGTTCGAGCTCGCCCACGAGATGCCGCGCTACTTCACCCCGCTGCAGAATCACCAGAACTTCGCCCAGCGCCTCCGCGCGAAGCTACAGTACGAGGCGATCGTCCTGGCGATCAACGATCAGCCGTTGACCCTCAAGCTCGCCGCCGGTGGGGAGAAGCGTGACGACATCTTTGGCGTTCCCGATCAATGGGCGTTCGTGATGGACGCGGGACTGCGCTTCAGCCTGTGGGCACCGCCACGCGCGCGCTAGCGATCGCGGCTGCCGCGATCGTAGTCCTGGCAGCGTCGCCGGCGCTCGCCGAGTCGTGCACTGGCATCACGCAGGGAGGCGGCCGGTTCGCCACGTGCTTCGATCTCGGGAACCGGCTGTCAGTGACGGCCGGGACTCTGGGGTTCGGCGGTGGGTTCGCGCTGCGCCACATCGTGCGGTTCGACGACGCCCCCGATCTGGCGTGGAAGCTCGAGCACGTGATGCTCGAGGCATCGTACGCCGGCTTCGAGGATCGGTTCACCGGTGTGCTGTATCGCGGTCGGTTCTTGCGTCACTCGCGCGACGGCCACCTCGTGCTGCCATTCGGTAACCCGCCGAGAAAGATCTTCCTGCCGTTCGATATCGGTGCGCTGGCGGAGGTCGGCAGCATCAGCTGGCGGCCCGATAGCAACGTGCGCCTCGGGCTCGTCAAGACCGCGGCGCTGCTCGACTTCGCGCGGTCGCGTGGGTTCCGCCGGCGGTTCGCGCTCGGGCCCGTTGCTCGGTGGGACGTCGACGTGCCCCGCGACCGGCTCGCGATCGCCCAGCACATCGTGGCTCCGTTCTCCGCGTTGCTCGCGAACCTGCGGTTCGAGACCGCGAATGGCGTCACTGCTGGCGAGCTGCGGGTCGAAGCCGGGTCGGTGTACCGCAGCGGTGTTGGCTGGCAGCCCGAGGCACTCGCCGAGGCGACGCTCGAGCGCATCGTGCTCGCCGTCAACGATCGTCCGATCTCGCTCGTGCTCGGTGTCCGCTACGACAGCGCCGCGGCGGAGACCACCGCCGGCATCGGTGCCCGGATCGTGCTGGTCGGGCGGCGTGACCCGAGGGTCAGCCTCGCCACGCTCGCCGCGGCGCGGTCATTCTGATGGCCAGCCAGCGAGCCGAGTCCGCTGGTAGCTGAAGCTAGTCGATCAGCTGCAACAACCGCTCGGGATCATCGCTCTCGATCCAGTCGACCCCGAGGTCGACGAGGCGCTCGACCTCGGCGATCGTGTCCGCGGTCGCGGCGATGCGCTTGCCGGCGGTCGAACCGAGCGGGAAGAGCGTGTGGGTTCCGATCGCCACGCCATGGTGATGGAGGGTGCGCACCGTCTGATGGCCGACCAGCGTGTGCTCGGCACCGACGAGCCGGGTACCGAACAGTCGCCCCGCGATGTCGCTCTCGAGCAGGCGGTTGAGCAGACGGCGTGCATTGTGGCCGCGGCGGGGCTGATGGTGAGGAGCGAGCTCGAAGGGAAGCTCGGGCAGGCGATCGAGCACGAGGCCTGCAAAGTCGAGCATGGTGTCGTCGAAGCAGAACCCGGTCGCGAGCCGCGGTCGAGCGCGCCGCGCGGCCACCAGCATGCGGGGATCGAACGAGGTGACGATGACGCGATCCTCGAGCCCGGCATCGGCGATCAGGCCGGCGACGACCGCGCCGACATCGGTCCGCCAGAACCGCGGTAGATCGATCTTGAGCTCGACATTGATGATGAGCGCACCCGCGATCTCGGCCAGGATCTCCTCGAACAGCGAGAACGGCTCCTCGCGGTCATAGCGGACGATGACCGGGACGCCGCGGGCATCGAGTCCCATGGGGAGCTCGCGCGAGACCCGCAATCGCGAGAGCTGATCCCACGTCAGGTCGGCGACGTTCGCGGAACTGCCGGTGAGCCGCGCGAGGTTGCTGTCGTGGAGGACCACGGGGCGGCCGTCCGCGGTGAGCCGGACATCGAGCTCGACGGCCTGGATCCCGAGCGATCTCGCGCGACGAAACCCTGCGAGCGAGTTCTCCTGGTGGAGCCGGGGGACGCCGCGATGTCCGACCACGATCGGCCGGCGCTTGCTGGCGAGGAACGGGTTCTTGACGGGCGGAATCATCGGGTCGGCCACGTTGCTCGATGGTCAACGGTTTCGAGCGCGCCCGCAACGGCCTGCGGCCCGCGTGCTACAGGGGAGCCATGGCGGAGCTCGTGAGAGGTGTCTCGGTCCCGGCGTTCATCTACGGTACTGCGTGGAAGGAAGACCGGACCGAGGCGCTGACCTCGCTGGCGCTCGCCGCGGGCTTTCGCGCGATCGACACCGCGAACCAGCGCAAGCATTACTACGAGGCCGGGGTGGGCGCTGCGGTCACCCGGGCGCTGCGAACCGGCATGCTGCGGCGCGACGAGCTGTTCCTGCAGACCAAGTTCACGCATGTCCGCGGGCAAGACGATCGGTTGCCGTACGATCCGCGCGCGCCGGTCCGGATTCAGGTGGACCAGTCCTTCGCGAGCTCGCTCGAGCACCTGGGAACGGATCATGTCGATTCGTACTTGCTGCACGGTCCGTCGACGACGACGGGGCTGCTCGACCAGGACGTCGAGGCATGGCAGGCGATGGAGGCAATCCAGCAGACCGGCCGCGCACGCCAGCTCGGGATCAGCAACATCACGCTCGAGCAGCTCGAGCAACTTCACCGGCTGGCCCGGGTGAAGCCTCGCTTCGTTCAGAATCGCTGTCACGCGAGCACTGGCTGGGACGCGCAGGTCCGGGCGTTCTGCCGCGCCAACGCCATCGGGTATCAGGCGTTCTCGCTGCTCACCGCCAACCGCCGCGAGCTCACGCAGCCATTGATCGAGGAGATCATGCTGCGCACCGGCCGCACCCGCGAGCAGCTCGTGTTCCGGTTCGCGATCGAGCTCGGCATGATCCCGCTGACCGGGACCTCGAGCGACCAACACATGCGCGCCGATCTCGATGCGCTCGCGTTCGCGCTCGACGAAGGCGATCTCCGCGGTATCGAGTCGATCGGCACCCGCTAGCTCGCGTTGGCAGCAAGGGGAACCCACGGGGCATGCGGCCGTGGTGCATTTCTGCACTCGGTGCCGTCGCCCGGCGGCATGAATCTCGAATAATGACAGCGGGATAGGAAAATGCAGCCCAGTTATTGGGGGCAGCGGTCCTCAGTGCACACGGCCTCCGAAGCGATCCATAGGATGGTTTTCTTCGCACGCCGTCCCCAGCCCACGGAACGTCGTTGTGTACGCTAGGGGCGATGGCGAAACCAAAGACCAAGGCGAAGGCGAAGGCGAAGCCAACGGCGAAGGCGTCCGCAAAGACCCAGCGCAAGCCAAAGTCAAAGCCGGTCGCGAAGGCGAAGGCGAAGGCGAAGGCCAAATCAGCGAAGCCGAAGGCCAAGCCGGCGAAGGCCAGAGCGACCGCGGCGAAGGCCAAGGCCCAGCGCGTCGGCAAGGCTGCGGGTAAGGCCAAGGCCGCCGTGAAGCCGGTTGCCAGGGCCAGCAAGCCCGCAGCGAAGGCCGCGACCACGAAGCCGACGCCACCCATGCCGGCAGCGCCTCCACCAGATATCACCGTGGAGCAAACGACCACCGCGCCGCCAACGCCAGGCCTCGCGCCGTTCTCGCTGGTCGAGACCGAGCCTGGCGAGCACAGCTTGCTGCTCAGCATCTTCGAGCCGGCGAGCGAAGTGTTCCAGGCCGCCGGGCTCGAAGGTGGTGGCTACGCGTGGGAAGGCATCGCGCGCTACGTCACCGAAGTGATGGCGCCCGAGCTCGCGCACCGGTTCGGGCTCGATCCCGAGGCGAGCATGTTCTGCGCCTACGGAAGCGACCGCGGGGCGCTCGAGCAGCTCGGCAAGCAGCTCTCGACGATGTTCCACAACAAGAGCCTGCTCGCGGCCGTGATCGAAGAAGTCGGCCCCGCCGGCTTCCAGGACTAGCTCAGCTCGTCGGAGATCCTGACGGCGGAGGGCTCTCCGAGGCTCCGCTGGGTCACTTGCTTGAAGAAGTCATGGGCCGACTGCCCGACCTACTTCTTCGCGCGGATCGCTTCGTGGCGCTCACCGAGCAATTTCTCGAGTGCGACGATCGCCTTCGAGAAGCCCTGGATGCCCTCGTCGAGCTTGTCGTTGGCCATCTTGTCGACCGCGTGTGCGGCGCGGAACGCCGCCTCGTTCACCGGGGTCTTCGGGATGTCCATCGAGGCAGCCTTCGCCGGGTCGAGCTTGCGGACCAGCGTGGTGGTCTGCGACTGCAGGTCGGCGAGGAAGTTCGGCGCGATCGTGAGCAGGTCACAGCCGGCCAGCTCGATGATCTCACCGAGGTTGCGGAAGCTCGCACCCATGACCTCGGTCTTGTAGCCGTGCTTCTTGTAGTAGTTATAGATCTTCGTCACCGACAGCACGCCCGGGTCTTCGGTCTGCGGGTAGCTGTCCTTGTTCTCGGCCTTCTTGTACCAGTCGAGGATCCGGCCGACGAACGGGCTGATCAGCGTGACTCCGGCTTCGGCGCAGGCGACCGCCTGGTGCATGCCGAACAGCAGGGTGAGGTTGCAGTGGATGCCCTCCTTCTCGAGGACCTCCGCCGCCTTGATGCCTTCCCACGTTGCCGCGATCTTGATCAGCACGCGATCGCGCTTGGCGCCCGCGGCCTCGTACTGAGCGATCAGGTAGCGACCCTTCTCGATCGACGCCTGGGTGTCGTACGACAGCCGGGCATCGACCTCGGTCGAGACGCGGCCGGGCACGATCTGGAGGATGCGCAAGCCGAACTCGACGGCGAGACGATCGAGCGCGAACCCGACGACCTTCGAAGAGTCGCCCTTGGCCTGCCCCGCGGCCCACGTCAGCGCGCCGTCCACGACGTCCGCGTACTCCGGCATCTGCGCCGCGGCCGTGATCAGCGACGGGTTCGTCGTCGCGTCGCGCGGCTTGAACTTCTTGATCGAGTTGAAGTCGCCGGTATCACAGACGGCGACGGTCATCGTGTTGAGCTGATCGAGCAGAGACTGAGCCATATCGCTTCCCCCTGGAGGTGCCGAGCGAAGCCATCGTACCACGTGGCGCGGTCGCTCAGCGCGATGCGCTGGGGCGGATCAGGTTGGTCTCGAACGCGGCCACCAGCTCCTCGATCACCGCGATCTCCGATCGGACACCGTCGCCGGCCTCGGTGTCGCCGACCGTGCGGGGGCGGTCGTAGACCCGAACCTCCGACACGGTGGGGACGATGTCGGCGCCGGTCTCGACGGCCGCATCCGCACTCTCGAAGTGGTGGTGCTGGGCCAGATACATCCGGTGGGCGTCCAGCACCAGCGAGAAGCCCTTGTCGCCGTATGCGGCCGCGAACGCGCCGTCGATCGTGATCGCGCGTCCGGACTTCTTCACCGGGGTCTCGCCTTGCTCGAGCTTGACCGGGACGTGGCCGTTGATCAGGTAGCCCTCGCGTTCGTCGACCCCGAGCTCGCGGAGCACCCGCGCGCAGAACGCGGCGTCGTGGATCAGCTTGAAGTAGGGGTTCTTGGTTTCCTTCTGGGCGGCCTTGTCGGCGACGAAGTAGGTCTCGAACGTCGACATCCGGTCCTTGCCGAAGCACGGCGAGAGCGGGCCGGTCCACAGGTAGAACAGCAGGTCGACGTCGGCACTCGCGTGCTTGCGGAACGCGCGCTGGACCACGCGATCGATGGCATCGAACAGCGCCTTGCCCTGGTGGGGCTCGCCGTCGATCGCGAAGGACAGGAACGCGCCGGTCTCGTCGACCGGCATGCAGCCGTGGAAGATCGCGCACTGGTCGCGGCGGAGCGCCATCCGACCGCGCGACGCGACGAACGTCATCTGTTTCCACATCGAGCCGGACTCGAGGAACGACCTGGTCAGCCGGGTCAGGCACTTGGCCTCGTCGGCGCTGAGCCGATACGGATCCGCCCAGTCGACGGTCGGAAGCCTGGTGTCGAGCAGCGGATGGCGCGTGCCGTCGAGATCGACCGTGCCCGCGACCGGATCGATGCGGTGGAGCAGGGCGCGGTGCTGCATGTTCCAGTCGGCGCGCTGCTGGAACAGCTGACCCTCGAGCTTGAACTGCAAGATCGCCGCAGCCTTCTGCATGCGCGCCATCAGCTGCGAGTCGCGCAGACCCTCGCCTTTGCACTGGAAGCGCGCGGCCGGATCATCGCCGTAGACCTCACGGGCGAGCCGCTCGAGCGGAGCCATCGGGATGCCGTAGCCCTCCTCGAGTTGCGAGAGCCGGCGGTAACGCAGCGACACGCGGATCACCGTCATGATCGCGGCCGGATGACCGAGGCACGCCGCCATCCACACGGTGTCGTGGTTGCCCCACGTGATCGACACCTTCGGCTGCTGCATCAGGAGATCGATGACCTTGTCGATGCGGGGGCCTCGGTCGCCGAGATCGCCGGCGACCACGAGCTCGCCGACCGCGAGGTTGCGGACGGTGCGGGAGATCATGCGAACGAGGTCGACGTCGAGGTCGTGGCGCAGGAAGGGATCGAGCAGGCCTTCGAGGAACTCGGGCTGGCGTGTGAGATCGCGCGAGAACAGCAGCTCGTGGAAGATCGCATCGAACGGATCGGGGATGATCTTGTCGACGTGCCGCAACGTGTAGTGGCGCGCGAGCTCGCGCAGCACCGCGACCGCGCGCGGGACGAACCACAGCAGCTTCGCCCGCCGATCGGCCTCGGACCTGTCGCGGGTGTGCAGTAGCCAGGTCTCGCGCGGGTAGTAGAAGAACGCGAGTAGCTCATTCTGCTGCGCTGCATCGAGCTTGTCGGCGAACAGCCGTTCGACGAGCGGCCGCAGGCTGCCCGATGCGTTGTTGATGACCTGCCGCAGCTTGACGTACTCGCCGTGGACGTCGCTGACGACGTGCACCGTCGGCTTCTGGAGCGTCAGGATCGCGTGGAGGTTCGCGAGCTCGGCGAGCGCCGACGGGATGTTGGGATACCGCTTCGCGAGCGCCTGGAGATGCGCCGGGACGGTCATTGCCACTCGTCGATCAGATTCGCGACGAGCGCGGTCCAGCCGGTCTGATGGCTCGCCCCGATCCCGGCTCCGTTGTCGCCGTGGAAGTATTCGTAGAACAGCAGGTGGTCGCGCCAGTGGGGGTCGTCGACGAAGTGCTTGGCGCCGCCATAGACCGGCCGCTGGTTGTTCTTGTCGAGCAGGAAGATGCTGATCATCCGGCGCGCGATGTCCCGCGCCATCGCCTTCATCGTGATCGGCTCACCATGAGAGGCAGGCGTCCGGATCGGCATGCGCCCGCCGAACGCGGTCCCGAGCTTGCGCAGCGACTCGATGATGAGGAACGTCGTCGGGAACCAGATCGGGCCGCGCCAGTTCGAGTTGCCGCCCTTCATCTTCGACGCCGACTCGGCGGGCTCGTAGCCGACCACGCTGTGCCCGAACACGAACGGCTGGGACTCGTGCGCCTTCGAGAGCGAACGGATCCCGAACTCCGAGAGGAATTCCTCCTCGTTGTGCATGTGGTGGAGTAGACCCTGCAGCTGGTCGGTGTTCACGATCGTCAGCAGGTAGGTCGTCTTGCCGTCTGGTCGCTCGAGCGTGTGGATCACATGCTCGACCATCTCGCGCCGGTTCTTGAGGAACCAGTTGAGGTTCGCGGTGAATTCCTTGAAGGGCTCGATCCATTCGAGCTCCAGGCGCTCGACGGCGAATAGCGGGATCAGCCCGACCAGCGAGCGCACGCGAAACTTGTGGTAGCTGCGATCGGCATGTTCGAGCACGTCGTAGAAGAAGCCGTCCTTGGCGTCGAACAGTGCGTAGTCCCGACCGCCCATGTGCTTCATCGCATAGGCGACGTAGACGTAGTGCTGGAGGAACTTGCTCGCCATGCTCTCGTAGACCGGATTCTCCTTGGCGAGCTCGAGCGCGATCCGCATCAGGTTCAGGCAGAACATGCCCATCCAGCCCGTGGCATCGGACTGGTGCAGCGTCGAGCCGTCACTGCTCTTGTCGCTGCGATCGATGACGGTGATGTTGTCGAGACCGAGGAAGCCACCCTCGAAGATGTTGTTGCCCTCCTTGTCGACCTTGTTGACCCAGCTCGCGAAGTTGATCAGGAGCTTGTGGTAGCAGCGCTCCAGCCACTCGCGGTCCTTCGTGCCGTAGCGCGAGTTCTCCATGTTGTAGATCCGCCACACCGCCCACGCGTGGACGGGCGGGTTGAGATCGGAGAACTCCCACTCATAGGCGGGCAGCTGACCACTCGGGTGCTGGAACTGCTCGAACAGCAGCATCCACAGCTGGTCCTTGGCGAACCGCGGATCGACGAGCGCGAACGGGACCGTGTGGAACGCGAGGTCCCACGCCGCGAACCATGGGTACTCCCACTTGTCGGGCATCGACATGACGCGCATCGAGTTGAGGTGGCGCCAGTGCTGGTTGCGGATCCGGTGCCGTGACTTGGGCGGCGGAGACTCCGGGTTGTCGCCGTCGAGCCAGCGCCCAACATCGAACAGGTAGCTCTGCTTGGTCCACAAGAGCCCCGCGAGCGCACGGCGCTGGACGAGCTTCTCGTCGGTCGAGGCGGTCTTCGGCGCCAGCGTCTCGTAGAAGATGTCGGCCTCGGCGCGGCGCTGATCGACGATCGCGTCGACCTCGGCGAGCGCGTCGCGCTTCTTGCCATCGGTGAACCGCAGCCGGAGCACGACACTGCCGCCGGCCGGCACCATGTACTTGTAGTGGAGCGCGGCCTTCGTGCCACGCTGCCCGGGCCCCGCGGGCTTCGTCGCGTCGGGCTGGCCCTCGACGACCGCGCGATGGAACGCGTCCTTCGTGTACGGCGTGCGACTGGTATTGCCGGGGCCGTAGGCCCGCGCGCCGTTGGTCTCGTTGTCGGTGACCATGACCCCGGCGTTCTCCGTGGGCCCTATCAGCCAGCGCATGCCGAGCCGGTAGTACGCCGGCATGTTGCGATCCGGCGGCATGTCGCCATCATCAGCCATCAACGCGATCGAGTTGCCGTCGCGCTCGACATCGATGCGTGGCTCGGGGAGGGGGTTCGCGCCCCACGCCCAGGTGTTGCGAAACCACAAGGTCGGCAGGATGTGAAGGGGCGCGGCCTCGGGGCCCCGGTTGTGCGCGGTGATCCGGACCGAGATGTCGTCGTGCGACGACTTGGCGTACTCGATGAAGATGTCGAAGTAGCGGTTGTCGTCGAAGATTCCGGTGTCGATCAGCTCGAATTCGGGGCCCTGTCCCCCGCGTCGCTGGTTCTCTTCGATCAGTCGCCGGTACGGGAACTCGGCCTGCGGATACTTGTAGAGCAAGCACATGTACGAGTGCGTCGGCGTGTTGTCGACGTGGAAGTAGTATTCCTTCACGTCCTCGCCGTGGTTGCCCTCGTGCGGGTTGACCCCGAACAGCCGTTCCTTGAGGTGGCCATCGCGGCCGTTCCAGAAGGTCGGCGCGAAGCACAGCAGCTGGTAGCGATCGCAGATGCCAGCGATCCCGTCCTCACCCCAGCGGTACGCCTTCGCGCGCGCGCTGTCGTAGGTCACAAACCCCCACGCGTTGCCGTCCGCCGAGTAGTCCTCGCGCACGGTGCCCCAGGAGCGATCGGCCAGGTACGGCCCCCATCGCCTCCAGCCGCTGAGGTCATCGCGAATCGAGCTTGCGCGCTCGCGCTCCTTGTCGAAGGAGGCCGGGTCGGCGTTCTTGGTCATGAGCGTCCTCGGATGGCCCGCCTCCCGGTTCGCCAGCGTCCGCTGGCGTCCCTCCATGTCAGCGCAGCCACCTCATCCTTCGTCCAACATTCTTCGTACCAGCGCTTCTGGTACGACCGCAAGGTCATGTGAGGGCGGCTTGCTGCCGGTGACGTCGAGGGCTAGACCGCAAGGTGAGCCGGACCGAAACGCTCGCCGTTCGCTACGCTGTCTGGCTGCGAAGGCGCGCTCGGGCGCTCGTCGTGCTCAGCGTGGTCGCGTTCGCCGGGTCGGCCTATCTCGTCGCGGACCGCCTGCCGGTGCTCGCCGATTTCTCGCACCTGCTGCCGCAGGACGCACCGTCGGTGCGCGATCTCCGGAGGCTGTCTGAACGCCTGGTCGCGCGCGACACCGTGCTCGTCATCGTGCGTGCGCCGGATCCCTCGCGCAGGGCGGCGGCGGCCTCCGAGCTGGCGCGCGGGGCGCGGGCGATCCGCGCGGGCCTGGTCGAGCGGGTGGAGGAGGATGACGCGGAGACCCGCGCGTTCGTGCTCGCGCACCGTCACCTCTTGGTCCCGCTCTCTGACCTGATCGAGGTGCGTGACTCGCTCGCTCGCACGGTCCGAGCGAACAAGCTCGCCGCCAACCCACTGTTCATCGATCTCGACGACAGTCGCGCGACTGGCGTGCGCGATCGCGCCCGGCTCGACGAGCTCGCGGCGACGTGGCGCGAGGCCGAGACCCGGCTCCTGCGCTCGAGCTATACGAGCCCCGACGGCAAGCTCGGGCTCGTCGTGATCCGGACGACGTTCTCGACGACCGACGTCGGGCGGGGCAAACAGCTGCTGGCCGAGCTCGCTGACCTCCGCGCGCGCATCCAGGGGGGGCATCCTGGCGTCGAGATCGGCTTCACCGGCGGCGTGACGACCGCGGTCGCCGAGCACACCGCGCTGCTCGGTAGCGTGCTGCGGTCGTCGGTGATCACCGGCGTCCTCGTCGCGCTCTTGCTCGTCGTGTACCTGCGAAGCGCGCGGCTCGTCGTGTTGCTCGCGTGCAACCTCGGGCTCGCGACCACTGCGGCGTTCGCGGTTGCGGTGTTCACCGTGGGCCACCTCAACGCGGCGACCGCGTTCCTGGGCGCGATCATCGCCGGTAATGGCGTCAACTACGGCATCCTGCTGATCGCGCGCTACCGTGAGGAGCGGATGCAGGCCGAGGCGACTCGTGCCATGGGCCTCGCGATCGCGCGCACGCTGAGACCGACGCTGATCGCCTCCTTCGGCGCCGCGATCGCGTACGGCTCGCTGGCGGTGACGAGCTTTCGCGGGTTCGCGGACTTCGCGACCGTTGGCTCGATCGGCATGCTGCTGTGCTGGCTCGCGAGCTACCTCGTGCTTCCCGCCCTCGTGCTGTGGTTCGCACCGGGGCCGGACGAGGCGCACGACCATGGTGCCGGCAGTGGCCTCGGTCGCGTCCTCGCTCGCATCTTCGGTACGGCTCGGCCGGCGACCGTGCTGTGGGTCGCCGGGGGGCTCGGGTTGGTCGCGACGGGCATCGTCGCCCGCTACCTGATCGCCGATCCGTTCGAGTACGACATGCACGCGCTTCGCTCGGTCGGCCCCGCCGCCGCCGAGAGCCAGCGCTGGCTGCGGATCTCCGATGCCGTGTTCGGCAAGAGCATCAGCGGCAGGATCATCATCGCCGCCGATCGCAGGGACCAGGTGCCGTTGATCGTGAACGCGCTCCGGGCCATCGAGGCCGATCGGCCGCCCGCCGAACGCGTGATCGGTGGCGTGTCATCGATCCTCGATGTGGTGCCTCCGGACCAGCCGCAGCGGATCGCGGTGCTCGGCGAGATCCAGTCGATGCTGGACGATCCCGCGATGCAGCAGCGCGACCAAGCAGGCCAGGCGATGGCGCGCGAGTTGCGGCCTCCCGAGGTGCTGCGTCCCGTGACCGTGGAGGAGTTGCCCCCGGAGATCCGCGAGCAACTCACCGAGCGCGACGGCCGCGTCGGTTACCTCGTGTCGGTCCGACCGGGTCCCAAGCTCGACCAGTGGAATGGCCGCGATCTGATCCGGCTCGCGTCGGCGGTTCGATCGCTGCGGCTCGCCGATGGCGAGACCGTGACCACATCTGGCACGAGCGTGATCTTCGCGGACATCATGAGCGCGCTCGAGCAGGATGGGCCTGTCGTCACGCTGGTCGCCGCATGCAGCCTGGTGGTCATGGTCGTGTTCGTGGCCGGTCGCCGCCGGATCGCGCTCGCGGTCCTGGTGGCGACGTGCGCCGGCAGCCTCGCGATGGTCGCGGTGTGCGCGCTGATCGGGCTGCGGGTCAACTTCCTGGATTTCGTCGCGCTCCCGATCACGCTGGGGCTCGGCGTCGACTACGCGATCAATGTCGCGCATCGCGCGCAGGCTGGAGCGAATCCGGCGCTGCTGTTGCGGACGACCGGGAGCGCCGTCCTCGTGTGCTCGCTCACCACCATCATCGGCTACGCGTCGCTGCTGTTTGGCCAGAACCAGGCGATCCGCGGCTTTGGCCTCGCGTCGCTGCTCGGCGAGATCACGTGCGTGATCTCCGCGCTCGCACTCGTGCCGGCGATCGTGTTCGCCGAGCGCCGATGGGTCTAAGAGGTCGACGGTCTTCGAGTTGCAGGATTCGCTCGTCAGCATTCGAACCCACCGGGAGCGAGCGCGTGAGTCACAGCAATACTTCGATCGGAGCTCCAGTGATCATTCTCGAGCGAGGGCGCCGGCCGGATACCGCGGTGATCCTCGCAGCCGGCAGCGGCTCCGGGACGCCGGGCGAGCTGCCGGGGCCGCTGCAGCGCGTGCATGGGACGCGGATCATCGAACGCGCGATCCTGGCGCTCCAGGCGGCAGGCGTGCGGCGATTCATCGTTGTGATCGGGGCGCACGGCGAGATCATCGCAGCGCAGGTGTCGCGGATGCGCCGGCTTCGCGGTCTGGCGATCGAGCTCGTCTGGTGCCCGACGTGGGCCGCGGGCATCGGTCATAGCCTCGCGGTGGGCGCCGCGGCCGCCGCTGGGCCGTTCTATCTCGCGATGGCCGATCACGTGTTCGATCCCGCGATCGTCCGGCGGCTCGGCGACGCTGCGGTCGCGCGGCCGTTCGACATTCACCTCGCGACCGACCGGTTCGCGGGGGTGTGCGATGTCGAGGAGGCCACCAAGGTCGCGTCCGACGATGACGTGGTCACCGCGCTGGGCAAGGACCTCGCGGTCTACGACCGGGTCGATGTCGGAGTGTTTGCCTGTCCCGCGTCGCTCGCGATCGGCGCATCCGACGCGGTGGCGGCGGGTGCCGCCTCGGTCAGCGAGGTCATGCGATCGATGATCCGAGCGGGCCGCATGCGATCCGTCGCCATCGACGGGCTGGTGTGGCAACACGTCGACTCGCCGGCGATGCGTCGCGAGGCCGAGCGCCGCCTGTTGATGTCGACCCGCAAGCCCAGTGACGGACCGGTCTCGCGCGTGCTCAATCGTCCGGTGTCGGCCGCGGTGACCCGCGTGCTCGCCCGCGCGCATGTCACGGCGAACCAGGTAACCACCGTGGTGTTCGCGCTGGGGATCGCCGCGGCCCTGCTGATCGCGAGTGGATCGTGGCACCAGCTCATCGTGGCCGCCGTGCTGATCCAGCTTGCCTCGATCCTGGACGGCTGCGACGGCGAGCTGGCGCGCGTCGATCTGCGCGCCAGCCGGTTCGGTGCCTGGTACGACACGCTCACCGACAACGTGCGCTACGCGGCGATGGTCGCGAGCTGCGCGGTGGGCTTGTATCGCCGGGACGGCGGGCTCGGCTACCTCATCCTCGGCGGGGCGTTCCTGGTTGGCGCCGTCTACCTGGTGGCGAGCATGCTCGCGCACCTGCGGCAGACGGGGGCGGCCGGCACGCACCTCGTGATCGTGGCGAAGGTGGAGGCCGAGGCCGCGAACCAGCAACGCGGGCCGCTGTTCCGCGGGCTCTATGCCCTGCGGAAGCTGGTGAAGCAGGATGTGCTCGCGCTCATCGCGGCGGTTGCGTTGGTCCTCGATCTCCCCGAGGTCGTGCTCGTTGGTGGCGTGCTTGCCGTGATCGGGATGATTCTCGCCGTCGACCTCACGCTTGCGCCTACCGAGCCGGGGCGCCGCGGCATGCGATTCGTGATGGGCGTCGCCGGTGTCGCGCTGCTCGGCTGGCTGATCGTCCAGACACCCATCGACGCGATCGCCGGCGCGCTTCAGGCGATGGGGTGGCCCGTCTTGCTCGCCGTGCCGATCGTGCTCGGGTGGATGTTCATCAATAGCCGCGGGCTCTCGGCGTTGCTTGGACGTCGGGTCGGCTGGCGCCCGCTGTTCTACAACCGCATCGTCGGCGACGGCTACAACGCGATCGTGCCTGCTGCCGGCATCGGCGGCGAGCCCGTGCGGATCGCGCTGCTGGGTGCCCACATGTCGGCGGCCGACGCGTCGCTCGCGGTCGTCTGCGATCGCGCGATCAACATCGCGGCTGCGTTTCTGATCTCGGCCGCGGCGATCGTCGTTTCCGTGGTGTGGCTGCCGTTGCCACGCGAGCTCGGGGTGGCGGCCGGGACGTACGCGGCCCTGGCGGTCGTCGGGTCGGTCGCGTTGATCGCGATCGTCCGCGGCGGCGTGTCAGGTCGTCTGGTCGCGCTCGTGGCTCGCTGGCTCGGCGGTGACACGCTGCGGCCGGGTCCGGGGAGCTCGATCGGGAGCCGGCCAATCGCGATCGCCCTGGGCTGGAACCTGCTCGGCCGCGCGTGCGCCGGGCTCGAGGTCCTGCTGTACGCGCACTTGCTCGAGATCCCGCTGTCCGCGCTCGAGGTCGTGTTCGTGACCGGCGTGCTCCATGCCGTGGGTACCGCGACGTTCGTGGTTCCCCAAGGCATCGGGGTGGCCGAGGCCGCGTCCGTCTACGCCCTGCAAGTGCTCGGGTACCCGCCGGAGCTCGGCTTGGCATTCGGGCTCGTGCGCCGCGCGCGGTTGCTCGTGTTCTCGGCCGCCGCGGTCGGGCTGCATCTCCTCGATCGGCGGGCGAGGGTGGCTGTCGAGGGCAAGCCCGCGCCCGCGCCCGCACCGGTCGCCATCGTCGCGCCGCTCATCGCGATCGATCCTAGAACTCGGTCAGCTTGATGGTGCCGGCCGTCCGGAGACCGGTCGTCGATGGCCCGTTGCTGGCGTGATCGACCCCGTACACGATCAACGTACCCGCCGGATCGATGTACACCCCGCCACCTGCGTCGAGGTTGCATTGCATGCTGCCATTTCGGCACTGGACGCGGCGCTTGGCGAGCTTGGTGATCGTGATCGATCGCGAGCCCTCGACCACGAACAGGTCGACCCACTGCGACCCGAACACCAGGCCGTGCTGGTGGGTCCCAACGAGATAGAGCCGGTGGTCAGTGCCGGCGATCAACTGGAGGTTCTGGTAGTCGCCGAAGTGGGCATCCCCGATCGCCGTGCGTAGGTCCCGGGCATGCCAGCTATCGAGGTACCGCCATCGGGTGGCGCGGATGTTCGTCGTCGTGGACTGGTAGAAGTCGAGCGTTCGAGCGTCCCGCCGCCCGATCAACAGCACGAAGCTGCCGTCCGCCAGCTTGGCGAGTGCGGCCGTGCCGGCCTCGGAGCTGATCCCCCCGGGGACCTCGTGGGCGATGACTCCGATCGACGCCGCGCGAGCCGGGTCACTGAGGTCGAACAGCTCGACCCGCGATCCGAGCCCGTTGCCTTCGAGTGGGACGGCCAGCACCTTGCCTGCGAGCTGCGCACCGCCGGCGTGCGGATGCGCGCTCCTCGCATGGACGTTGTCGACGACGCAGTCGGTCGCAGGGGGTGCGGTGACGTCGAGCCCGCGCCCGCCGCTCCGGTTCGACCGCAGCCGGCCACCGTCGGTGTCACGGCTCGCGAGCCGGACGACCTCGACCACGGCATCGCTCGCGCTGCGCTTGGCGCGGGTCAGCAGGAGATAGTTCGAGTACGCGCCAGCCATGCGCTGGATGCTCTGCCAGTGGCGCACGCGCGTCGGAGGATCTGCCATGACGCCCGGGTGAAACCCGAGTGCCTCGCCGCGCTGGCGCAGCCTCGCGATCTGACCGATCATGTCGCGGACGGGCGGGTTGCAGTCGAAGCTGTCGTACGCACATCCGACATCGGGAGCGAGCGCGATCGTGGCTGCCGACGGATGCTCCAGCGGGTGCGCCAGCGGCCGACCGATCATCCCGCAGCCGGTCAGGACCAGTGCAATCCCGAGCGCGAAGGAGTCACAACGAGAACCGCCCATGCAGCCGATGAAAGTAACACGCACGCCATGGTGAAGAGCGCGCGCGTCGCTCTGTCGGTCGGTGCGATCTAAGACAGATTCGCACAACGGCGAGCGCGAACGTGATTTGCTCTGCGCCCATGTCGACCCTCACGAGCTCCCCCGCCTGGAAAGCGCTGTCCGCCCACAAGCCGACGATCGAGCAGGTCGCGATGCGCGACCTGTTCGCGCAGGATCCCGAGCGCTTCGCGCGGATGTCTCGCGAGGCGTGCGGCATCTTCGTCGATTACTCGAAGCATCGCGCCACGGACGAGACGCTGAAGCTGCTGCTCGCGCTCGCGAAGCAGCAGGATGTCGAGGGCTGGCGCGATCGGATGTTCGCCGGCGACAAGGCCCTGAACGGCACGGAGGATCGCGCGGTGTTGCACGTGGCGCTGCGCAACCGGAGCAGGCGGCCGATCGTGGTCGACGGCAAGGACGTGACGCCGGCGGTCGACGCGGTGCTCGCGAAGATGCGTGGCTTCACGGACCGCGTGCGTAGCGGCGCCTGGAAGGGCCACACCGGCAAGACGATCACCGACATCGTCAACATCGGCATCGGCGGCTCGGATCTCGGGCCGGTGATGGTGACCGAGGCCCTGCGGCCGTACTGGAAGCCGGGCATGAACGTGCACTTCGTGTCGAACGTCGACGGCACCCACATCGCGGAGACGGTGAAGCGCGTCGATCCCGAGCGGACGCTGTTCATCGTCGCCAGCAAGACGTTCACCACGCAGGAGACCTTGACCAACGCGACGAGCGCGCGGACGTGGCTGCTCCAGAAGCTCGGAGCAGGGAACGACGCCGTCGCGAAGCACTTCGTGGCCCTGTCGACCAACGCCAAGGAGGTGGCGGCTTTCGGGATCGACACCGACAACATGTTCGAGTTCTGGGACTGGGTCGGCGGCCGCTACTCGCTGTGGAGCGCGATCGGGCTGCCGATCGCCACGATCATCGGCATGGACAACTTCGAGGAGATGCTCGCCGGTGGCCACGAGATGGATGAACACTTCCGGACCGCGCCGCTCGCCGAGAACCTGCCCGTGATCCTCGGCATGCTGGGGCTCTGGTACAACAACTTCTTCGGCGCCGAGACTCACGCGATCCTGCCGTACGACCAGTACATGCATCGGTTCGCCGCCTACTTTCAGCAGGGCGACATGGAGTCGAACGGCAAGAGCGTCGATCGCAAGAACCAGCGCATCACCGACTATTCGACCGGGCCGATCATCTGGGGCGAGCCCGGCACCAACGGCCAGCACGCATTCTACCAGCTGATCCACCAGGGCACGCGGATCATCCCGTGTGACTTCATCGTGCCGGTCGAGAGTCACAATCCCAGCAAGCACCACGCGATCCTGCTGGCGAACTTCTTCGCCCAGACCGAGGCCCTGATGAAGGGCAAGACCACCACCGAGGCGCGCGCCGAGCTCGTCGCCGCGAAGGTGCCCGCCGACAAGCTCGACGGTCTCGCGCAGCACAAGACGTTCACTGGCAACCGGCCGACCACGTCGATCGTGGTGCAGCAGGTCACCCCGAAGACCCTCGGCTCGCTGGTCGCGATGTACGAGCACAAGATCTTCGTGCAGGGCATCGTGTGGGACATCTACAGCTTCGACCAGTGGGGCGTCGAGCTTGGCAAGCAGCTCGCGTCGAAGATCCTGCCGGAGCTCGAGGGCGACGCGAAGGTCACGTCGCACGACGCGTCGACCAACGGGCTCATCAACCTCTACAAGGCGCGCCGCAAGTAGTCAGGGCGCGCACCTCCGCAGGCTCCGGTGACCCATGTTGCCGCCGGTCGTCTCGATACAGGTCGTCTTGCCGAGCAGCCACCCCGCGGGCGACTCGGCGAGATCGGTGGAGGTCTTCGGGTGGCACTGCCAGGCCGATACCAGTTGCGGTTTGCTCGGTGCACCGACGTCGTCGAGCTTGACCTGTTCGGTCGTGCACGCGAGCTGCGTCCGCTTGGCCGCGGCCTTGCACGGGAGCGTCTCGGGCGCGTAGCCGCTCGTGGTCTTCGTGTGCTTGCACGCGTGGTCGACGAGGGAGAGGTCGAGCGTCAGCTTGTCGCCGGTCTGTGACCACGCGCCGGTCCATCGGGTGGTCCAGGTCGTCTGGTCGTCGGTCGTGTACGACGCGCCGGAGCCTTCGGCGTAGAGGTTGTGCTCGCCCCGCGTCCCGGCGGAGCTCGCTTCGAGCTTGTTGTCCTCGCGCAGGTCGACGGTGATCGTGATGTCGGCGCTCCAGTGGATCGCGCCCCGATTGCCGGCGATGTGGAGGTTCGTCCCATCGACGTGCTTCATGCGCAGCCGCGTCAGTTTCGGATCGGCGGCGCTGTGGTGTCCGAGCCAGACGAGGACGGCGGTGGCGAGCAGGGTTCGATTCACCCGGCGATCCTGACACGCAATCCAGGATGTCCAGGCCGCCCCGTTCATCGTTGGCAACGTGATGGCACGTCAACGATCCGCGGGTGTGCCGCGGGACGTGCGGGGGAGCAGAAAAAAGCTGACCGCCCCCATGTCTCGCGCCCCGGCGTAGGTGCAATCTTGCCGCGTGGGACTCGGGGAGTTCCACTCCAAGGGGGAATCCGCGTGACTGAAGCCAAGCTCGATCTGCTGTGCGTGAACACGATCCGGACGCTGAGCATGGACGCCGTCCAGGCCGCCAATTCGGGACATCCGGGGACGCCGATGGCGCTCGCGCCCGTCGCCTATACGCTCTGGCAGAAGTTCATGGACTTCGATCCGGCGGACCCGATCTGGCCGAACCGCGATCGGTTCGTGCTGTCGTGTGGCCACGCGTCGATGCTCCTGTACTCGATGCTCCACCTCACGCAGACGCGCGCGGTGAACCCGAAGTACGAGCGGCTCGGTTCGCCGTCGGTGTCGCTCGACGACATCAAGAAGTTCCGCCAGCTCGACAGCCGCTGCGCCGGTCACCCGGAGTACCGCTGGACGTCCGGCGTCGAGACCACCACGGGCCCGCTCGGCCAGGGCCTGGCGACGAGCGTCGGCATGGCGATCGCGCGGCGCTGGCTCGGCGGTCACTTCAACAAGCCCGGCTACACGCTGTTTGATTACGACGTCTACGCGCTCGCGGGCGACGGATGCCTGATGGAGGGTGTGGCGGCCGAGGCCGCGTCGCTCGCCGGCCACCTCAAGCTGTCCGAGCTGTGCTGGATCTACGACAACAACAAGATCACGATCGAAGGCGAGACCGAGCTCTCGTTCTCCGAGGACGTCGCGACGCGGTTCATCGGCTACGGCTGGAACGTGACGCGCGTCGGTGACGCGAACGACCTCGAGATGCTCGCCCGCGCGTTCCGGACCTTCCAGGCCACGACCGATCGGCCGACGCTCATCATCGTCGACAGCCACATCGGCTACGGCTCGCTGAAGGAGGGCACGCACCAGGTGCACGGCGCGCCGCTTGGCGAGGCCGACATCAAGCACACCAAGAAGTTCTACGGCTGGCCGGAGGACGCGAAGTTCCTCGTCCCCGAAGGCGTCTACGATCACTTCGCCCAGGGCATCGGCGCGCGCAGCAAGAAGGCCCGCGAGGCGTGGGAGACGATGCTCGCCGCCTACGCGAAGGAGTTCCCGGGTCTCGCCGAGGAGAACCGCCTGATGCAGAAGCGCGAGCTTCCGGTCGGCTGGGACAAGGATCTGCCGACGTACAAGGCGGATCCGAAGGGGCTCGCAGGACGCCAGGCTTCCGGTGAGGTGCTGAACGCGCTCGCGAAGAACCTGCCGTGGCTGATCGGTGGCTCGGCCGACCTAGCGCCGTCGACGCTGACCCGGCTCACGTTCGAAGGTGCCGGCGACTTCGGACCGCACGAGGCGGGCCGCAACCTGCACTACGGCATCCGCGAGCACGCGATGGCTGCCGCGATGAACGGCATCGCGCTCAGCAAGGTCCGGAACTACGGCTCGGGCTTCTTCGTGTTCGCCGACTACTGTCGCCCGCCGATCCGGCTGGCGTCGATCATGGAGATCCCGGTCATCCACATCTTCACGCACGACTCGATCGGCGTCGGAGAGGATGGCCCGACGCACCAGCCGATCGAGCACCTGGCGTCGCTCCGCGCGATCCCGGGCCTCATCGTGCTGCGTCCGGGTGACGCGAACGAGGTCGTCGAGGCGTGGCGGATGATCGCCGGGATGCGTCACCACCCCGTCGTGCTCGTGCTGTCGCGCCAGGCGATGCCGACGCTCGATCGCACGAAGTACGCGCCGGCTGCGGGGCTCCACAAGGGCGCCTACGTCCTGGCGGACGCGCCGGGCGGCTCGCCCGACGTGATCCTGATGGCGACCGGCACCGAGGTCGGATTGGTCGTCGCGGCGCACGAGCAGCTCGTCGCGAGCGGCATCAAGTCACGCGTCGTCAGCATGCCGTCCTGGGAGGTCTTCGAAGATCAGGACGAGGCGTACCAGGAGTCGGTGCTGCCGACGGCAGTCACCGCGCGTGTCGCCGTGGAGTTCGCTTCATCGTTTGGCTGGGAGCGCTACACGGGCCGGCGCGGCGCGATCGTCGCGATGCAGAGCTTCGGTGCGTCGGCTCCGCTCAAGGAGCTGCAGACGAAGTTCGGCTTCCATCCGGAGAACATCGTCGCGGCGGCCAAGGCTCAGCTCGCGCGCGGTTCGAAGTAGCGGCGCACGGCTCACAGGGAGATCGAAGATGCAGATCGGAATGATCGGGCTCGGGCGGATGGGCGCCAACATGGCGCGTCGGCTCATGAAGGGTGGCCACCAGGCCGTCGTCTACGACCGCAACGCCGACAGCGTGAAGACGCTGGCAGGCGAGGGCGCGAAGGGTGCCGACTCGCTGAAGTCGCTCGTGTCGCAGATGTCGAGGCCGCGCCACGTCTGGGTCATGGTGCCCGCGGGGGTGCCGACCGAGGCCACCGTCGCCGAGCTCGGCGAGGTCCTCGAGGCCGGGGACACCGTCATCGACGGCGGCAACTCGATGTACAAGGACGACGTTCGCCGTGCGCGTGCGCTCGCGGGCAAGCAGATCCACTACGTCGATGCCGGCACGTCCGGTGGCGTGTACGGGCTCGAGCGCGGCTACTGCATGATGGTCGGTGGCGACACCGAGACCATCAAGCGCCTCGATCCGATCTTCAAGACGCTGGCGCCCGGGCGCGGCCAGGTCGAGCGGACCCCTGGTCGCAAGGACAACCTCGGCACCGCCGAAGACGGCTATCTGCACTGCGGTCCGGTCGGCGCGGGTCACTTCGTCAAGATGGTCCACAACGGGATCGAGTACGGCATCATGCAGGCGATCGCCGAGGGCTTCGACATCATGAAGGGCGCCGCGAACCCGACGGTCGAGGAGGGCTACCGCTACACGTTGCCGGTCGCCGACATCGCCGAGGTCTGGCGCCGCGGCAGCGTGCTGTCGTCTTGGCTCATCGATCTCACCGCCAAGGCGCTGATCGAGGATCCCGCGCTCGCGAAGTTCTCCGGTCACGTCCAGGACTCCGGTGAGGGTCGGTGGACCGTGATGGCGGCGATCGAGGAAGCCGTCCCGTGCGACACGATCGCGGCCGCGCTGTTCACGCGCTTCCGCTCGCGCATGGACGAGTCGTACGCCGAGAAGGTGCTGTCGGCGATGCGCTTCCAGTTCGGTGGACACGTCGAGCGCCCCTCGGGCGGTTGATCGGCCCGGGAACATCACCATGCCGAAGGTCCAGAGCTTCGACGGTCTCGACGCACTCAGCCGCGCGGCGGCCGGTGACCTGGCCACGATCGTACACGACGCGGTCCGCGATCGTGGTGGGTGCAGCATCGCGCTGTCCGGCGGGTCGACGCCAAAACGCTTGTTCCAGCTGCTCGCGGCCGACGGTCGCGACGCGCTGCCGTGGGATCGCATCGATCTGTGGTGGGGCGATGAGCGTGCGGTGCCGCCGGATCACCCCGACTCCAACTACAACATGACGCGCCAGGCGCTGATCGAGCCGCTCGGGCTCGATCCTGCCCGGGTGCATCGCATGCGTGGCGAGGCCAGCGACCTCAGCGTCGCGGCGCGTGACTACGAGGACGAGCTCGTGCGCGCGCTCGGCTCGCCGCCGGTGTTCGACTACGTGATGCTCGGCATGGGTCCCGACGGCCACACCGCGTCGCTGTTCCCGGGCTCGCCCGCGCTCGCCGAGACCCGGCGGTTCGTCGTCGCGAACCCGGTGAGCTCGCCGCTTACCAAGGGCGCTGCCACGCGGATCACGATGTCGCCGCCAGCGCTCAATGCGGGCCGCCACGTCCGGTTCCTCGCGGCGGGCGCCGACAAGGCAGCGCCGCTCAAACACGTGCTCGAGGGTCCGAAGGATCCCAAGTATCCGGCGCAGCTCATCGCGCCGAGCAGTGGCGATCTGGTGTGGTTTGTCGACCACGCCGCGGCAGCTCTACTCACCGGAGGCAGGTCATGATCCTGGCAGGCGATGTGGGAGGTACGAAGACGGTGCTCGCGCTGTGCGATGCCAGCGGGCGCGTCGGCCGCGAGGCCGTGTTCCTGTGCGAGAACTATCCGTCGCTCGAGGTGATCCTCGACGAGTTCCTTCGCGGTCGCGAGGCAGCCGGGCTCCACGGTGCATGCTTCGGGGTCGCCGGACCGGTCGCCGAGGGCGCCGCGAAGATCACCAACCTGCCGTGGACGATCGACTCGCGCTCGCTGTCGAAGTTGCTCGGCGGCATCCCGGTGACGCTGCTGAACGATCTGCAGGTCACCGCGCTGGGCTCGCTCGTGCTGCCGCCCGAATCGTTCGCCGTGCTGCAGCAACCTACGACGCCGCCGCCAGCCGATGGGCCGATCGCGGTGGTCGCGCCCGGGACCGGGCTCGGCGAGGCGCTGCTCGTGTCCGACGGCAAGCGCTACCGTGCGCTGGCGTCCGAGGGCGGCCACGCGGACTTTGCGCCGACCACCGATGAGGAGATCGAGCTGCTCCGGTTCCTCCGCAAGCTCTATGGCGGGCACGTCAGCAACGAGCGCGTGCTGTGTGGTCACGGCATCGGCGATCTCTACGCGTTCGTGCGCGAGCGCCGGGGCACCAAGGAGCCGACCTGGCTCTCGGCGCAGATCGCAGCCGGCGATCGCAACGCCGTGATCTCGAAGGCGGCACTCGACAAGACCGATGACGCGTGCGTTCGCGCGCTCGAGATGTTCTCCGAGATCCTGGGGGCCGAGGCTGGCAATGCCGCGCTGCGCGGGCTGACCACCGGGGGCGTCGTGATCGGCGGCGGGATTCCTCCGAAGATCCTGCCGGCCCTGCAGACCGGCGCGCTGCTCGCGCGGTTCAACGACAAGGGACGGTTCTCGCAATGGACCCGCACCCTGTCGGTCCGTGTCACGCTCGAATCGCGAGCAGCATTGCTCGGCGCCGCTCATTACGTAGCTACCAGCGCGTAGCTGCCAGCCCATCGCTCCAGCTCGCCGCGAGTGACCTCCACGCCCGCAAGGACCCCGTCATGACCGAACCGTCCAGGCCCTCCACGATCCCGCCGCCCCCGACCGATCACTCGAACGTCGTCGGCGAGATCCTCAGCGACGTCTCGGCCAAGAAGCGACGTCCCGAGCCGACCGCGGTCGTGATCTTCGGCGCGACCGGTGACCTCTCGGGTCGCAAGCTCGCCCCGGCGCTGTTCAACGTGATGCTCGACAAGTCGATGACGGATCCGACCGTCATCATCGGCGTGAGCCGCAGACCGCTCAGCAATCAAGTGTTCGCCGACAAGCTCAAGGGCCCGGTTGCCCAGCATTCGCGGCAGAAGGTCGAGCCGGCGGCCTGGGACAAGTTCACCGCGATGCTCGACTACGTCGGGGGCGAGTTTCATGACGACGCGACCTACGTCGAGCTCAAAGCCCACCTCGAGACCGCCCGGGCCAAGGGCACGAAGGGCAGGGTGTTCTACCTGTCGACGCCGCCCACGGCGTTTCCCACGATCCTCCAGAAGCTTCAGCAGCACGGACTGATCGAGCGCGCCGCGCAGGGGCCGGGCGTGCCGGGCTGCCGCGTGATCGTCGAGAAGCCGTTCGGTCGCGACCTCGCGACCGCGCGCGCGCTCAACGAGATGATCGGCACGTACCTCCACGAGAGCCAGATCTATCGGATCGATCACTACCTCGGCAAAGAGACCGTCCAGAACATCCTGGTGCTGCGGTTCGGTAACTCGATCTTCGAGCCGATCTGGAACCGTAATCACATCGACTATGTCGAGATCACGGCCGCCGAGTCGATCGGTATCGAGGGTCGCGGCGCGTTCTACGAGGAGACCGGGGTCGTCCGGGACATCATCCAGAATCACCTGCTCCAGGTGATGTCGCTCGTGACCATGGAGGTCCCGTCCTCGTTCGCTGCCGAT
>JAGSPR010000371.1 GCA_018262455.1 Deltaproteobacteria bacterium
CGTAGCTTGCGGCGCTCGACCACCAGCGGCACCAGCTTGTCGTCGCGCCGGAGGGTGACCGAGACCGTGGTGCCCGCGGCTCCCCGGATCTTACCGACCGCGCCTTCGACCCCGAGCTGGGTCACCGACACGCCATCGACCGCGGTCACGTGATCGCCCACCACGATGCCCGCCGCCGCCGCGCCCCCTCCGGGGATCACGCGTTCGACGCGCAGCGTGTCGCCGTCGGCCGCGAGCTGGACCCCGATCCCGATGAGCTCGAGCATCGGCTGCTCTCCGCTGGCAAGCTTGGTGAGCGCGATCGTCAGCGGCCCGAGCGAGCCTCCATCGCTCGCGGTCATGTCGGCCTCGATCCTGGGGTGAAACCCACCAGCGCCGATCGAGATCGCGAGCGGACCGGGCGGGATCCCGGTGAGCTCGAAGCTGCCGTCTGCCCGGGTGACCGTCCCCGGATTCGCGGGTTGCGCGCTCGCCCCGCCGCCGTGCGCCTCGCGCATGATCCGCGCGTATTGCAGCGGGCCGCTACCATCGGCTGCGACCACCGTGCCGCGCAGCGTGGCGCCCGCCGAGACCACGAGCTTGAGGTCGCGCGCAGCCGCCGTCGCCGACACCGGCATGCTCGGCGCCCAGCCGCTCGCCGCGGCGACCAGCTCGTACGTGCCCGGCGCGACGTGCACCTCGAACCGACCATTCGGCTCGACGATCGATCGTGCGAGGACCAGCTCGCGGCTCGCGCCATCGCGTCGCACGACCAGCAGCGTGTACGCGGGGACCGGCACGCCCGCGCTCGACTCGACCGCACCGGCCAGCGCCGCGCCCGCGTCGAGCTTCAGCGTCACGCCACGCGTGCCGCCGGGGACGTCCCGCTGGACCGCCGGCGCGCGATCCTCGGCCTCGGCCTCGACCTGGTAGAACCCGCGATCGAGGTTCTCCAGGGTGAACGTGCCGTCGGTGGCCGTGGTGGCGAACGCGGTCGCGCGGGCGGGTGCATCCTTGCCCATCGGCGGCCCACCGGGCTGGGCGCGCACCAGCACCTCGCCGAGCGGTGCGCCCGCGCCATCGACGACGCGGCCCGTGATCGTGGCCTCGCGGGCCGGCGCATCGCCGAGCGTGATGACCAGCTGCTTCGTGATCGCGACGTCGCCCGACAGCCGGGCCCAGCCGCGCGCCTTGCCGCGCACCGCCTCGAACACCGCGTCGTCGGCCGCGTGGAACAGGAAGTGCCCGTCGTTGTCGGTCGTCCACTCGGTGTCGAGCTTGTCGATCGACTGCTCGCCGCTGGGCGTGCCGAGCAGCCGGACCCGCGCACCAGGCACCGGCGCCCCCGTCGGATCGACCACGCGGCCGTGGTAGTCGACCGCCGGAAACAGGAAGACCGTGATCCCGCGAACCGCCCGCTCGCGCGCGAGCTCGACGTGCACGCTCGAGTGGAGGAGCTCCGGGGCGAACGGCAAGAAGCCGGCGCGCGTCGCCGCGATCAGCGTGAACGAACCGGGCTCCGCCGGTGAGAGCTCGAAGCTGCCATCAGATCGGCTCGCGACCGTGATCGCCCCGCCAGCGCCACTGAAGGTCAGCTCCGCATCGGCGACGCCATCCCCGGTCGACCAGTTGATCACGCGGCCACCCACCGAACCACCCACCAGCGTGACCGCCTCCACCGTCGCGCGCGCCTGGCCCGGCAGCGGCTCGCGTGCCGGCGCCGACGCCGCCACCTCGACGCGACCGCTGCGTCCGGCCCCGACCGCCGCCGAGCCGGTTCGCCGGGCCGTCGCCGCTGGCGGCGGAGCCCGGTCGGAGTTGCCGTCACGCCACCCGTAGATCAGCGCCCCGAACCCGAGCAGAAGGAGCACCAGCATTACACCAGCGATGAGCGAGATCTTGGTCTTCACGATGACTCCTGGAAGGCCGAACGGCACGAGCACGCGTTGCCAGCGTGGCGCGCTGTGATCGAGCGCCGTGCGCAAGCGGTCGAGGCCGGTCTTCAGCCGCCAGCGCACCGTGCCGGCCGGCACGCCTTGCGCCGCGGCGATCTCCGGCGCGCTCTGACCGTCGAGATAGCGCCTGATCACGGTGGTCCGGTACGGCTCCTCCAGCGCGACCAGCGCTGCCGCCAGGCGCTCGAGGACGCGTGCGCGGTCCAGCGCCCCGTCCGGCGCGTCGCCTGCCTCGTCGACGGATCGCGCCACCTCCAGCTCGCGCACGCTCCGACGCCCGTCCGCCCGGACGTCCATCCGGCGGCGGTTGCGCAGCACCTTCGCCAGCCACGGCCGCACCGGCCGATCGAGCGCGGGCGGATGTTCGAGGGTCGCCACCGCCGCCTCTTGCAGCAGGTCGTCCGCGTCGGCATCGCCACCTTGAACGAGCGAACGCGCCAGGGCTCGAAGTCCGGTCAGCTCGCGAAGCACGGCATCGGCGTTCACAGCCCCCCGATCATGCCGCCGACGGCGAGACTGTTGGGGAAGTCGCGTCTTTGCATGCCTCGCGACCCGCAAGCCACTGCAATCGCACGATCTCAGGACAGCCCGAGCCTGTCCTTGCCCCCCCTCCGACGCAGCGACACAGCCACCTCCGGATGCTACCGCGGTGGCTGGCTGGGCGCGCGGCGCACACTCGTGGCGCGCGTGGAGGCACAGCTGCCATGGTTTGCGGAGCAGCAGCTGATGGCGAGTGCCACGAATCCCGCCCCGATCGACGCTCCATCGTCCCCGCGCCAACGACCTCGATTGGCACGCCGATCGCACTACCTGACCTCGACACGTGCAGGAAGCGTTGTACCGCCGGAACATCGACCGGCGATCCAGCGATCTCGCGGAAAAACACGTCAGGTTCCGCCGCGAGGCAGTGATTCGCGATGGCGAGGTCACGTCGAGTTACGGCGCCTGCACCGTGTCGTTGTTTCCATCAAGAGCGCCTCGCGTGAGGCGCTCTCTTCTTTTGAGGTCAGCTCGTGCCCTGGCAGCAACTCGTCACGTCGCCGCACGTGGTCGCCGCCCTCGATCTCGACGGCACGCTGATCCCGTTCGCGCCGACCCCGCACGAGGCAACCGTCAATGGCGATGCCGCCGCGTTGCTCGAGGCGCTGAGCAAGCTTCCGGGATTGACCGTCGGCGTGATCAGCGGCCGCCCGCTCGCTCGGATGGAGGAACTCCCGAAGCGGTTCCCGGCGCTGCTGTGCGCCGCCGAGCACGGCGTGTGGCGCTATGCCGACGGCGCCTGGGAGGCATCGCTGCCGCCGATCCCCCAGCTCGACGAGATCGAGCTGTCGCTGACCCAGCTCGCGCACCGCTATCCGGGCGCACTCATCGAGCGCAAGTCGTGCTCCGTGTGCTTGCACTGGCGGCGCGTCGTCCCCGAGCACCGCGCGCTGATCGCCGCGGCTGCCGAGGTGATCGTCGACGAGTGGCTCGAGACGCATCACCAGCTCGAGCGGCTGCCGGTCACCGAGGCGCTCGAGGTGAGGCATCGAGCGGCGCACAAGGGCGGCGCGCTGTCATGGCTCCGAAACCGCGGGCCGCAGGGCGCGATCGTGCTCGCGATCGGTGACGACATCACCGACGAGGACATGTTCGTCAGCCTGCGCGAGAACGACCTCGGGATCCTCGTCGCCGAATACGCTCGCCGCACCCAGGCCACCCTCCGCCTGCCCTCGCCCGCCGCGGTGCATCGCTTCCTCGGCTGGCTGATCGAGGCGCGCAAGCACCAGCCCTCCCTGGCGACGCAGCCCGAAGGGCTCGAGATCGCGCGCCTGCCCCGCCCGACGCTCGCTCCTCGCCTGATCGTCGCGTCCAATCGATTGCCGGCTGCACCATCGACCGACCGCCAGCGCGAGGTCGGCGGGCTGGTGTCCGCCCTGTTGCCGGCGCTCGCCGAGAACAGCGGGATCTGGCTCGGCTGGAGCGGGCTCGAGCGGGATCCAGGGCTCCGCCTGCGGATCGAGCCCAGCTGTGATCACGAGACGATCACACGTGCGCAGTTCGACTATCCACCGACGTGGCGCCAGCGGTTCTATGCCGGCTTCTGCAACCAGAGCTTGTGGCCCCTGCTGCACGGCTTCCCGCCCCGCGTTCGCTACGTCGACGACGAGTGGGCCTGCTACGTCGACGCCAATCGCGCCTACGCCGCGATGCTACTCGAGGCCGGCGGCCAGGCTGCCGAGATCTGGGTCCAGGACTTTCACCTCATGCTCGCGGGGCGCGAGCTACGCCGCGCAGGGCATCGCGGGCGGATCGGCTTCTACCTCCACGTACCGTTTCCACCGCTCGACGTGTTCGAGACCATGCCGTGGGCGGCCGAGGTCCTCGCGGCCGTCCTCGAGTTCGATCGGATCGGGCTGCAGTGCCAGCGCTGGGCCGACAACTTCTTCGCCACCGCGCGGGGGCTGCTCGGGGGCGACGGCGAGGTCCGCGCCCGCGACCGTGTTCGCGTGATCCCGGTCGGCATCGATCCCGATCGCTTCGCCGAGGCTGCGGCGGCCGACCCGAAGAACGGCGACCTCGGCTCGTTCGAGGAGATGCTTGCCGGCCGCAAGCTCATCCTGGGCGTCGACCGGCTCGACTACTCCAAGGGGATTCCCGAGCGGCTCGAGGCGTTCGCGCGCCTGCTCGAGCGGTTCCCCGAGTGGCGCAGCAAGGTCTCGTTCGTCCAGGTCTCGGTGCCGACCCGGTCCGAGGTTCCGGAATACGCGGAGCTGCGCTCGCGCGTTGAGGCCCTGGTCGGACGCATCAACGGCGCGTTTGGCGAGGCCGATTGGACGCCGGTTCGCTACCTGTACCGATCCTACGATCAGGGGACGCTCGCACGGCTGTACCGCCACGCATCGGTCGGGCTGGTGACGCCGCTACGAGATGGCATGAACCTCGTGGCGAAGGAGTACGTGGCGGCTCAGGATCCCGACGATCCCGGCGTGCTGGTGCTCTCGAGGTTCTGCGGGGCCGCCGAGCACATGACGTTCGCGTTGTTGACCAACCCGTATCACGTCGACGGTGTCGCGGCGAATCTCGACGAGGCCCTGCGCATGCCCCGCGACGAGCGGGTCGCCCGGAACAGCTCGCTACGCGTGACGGTCTGGCACCAGACGGCGGGCTGGTGGACGAAGACCTTCCTCGAATCGCTGCGCGCGTGAGCACACCCATGATCATCGATCCGCACCACGTTCCCGGCGAGCTCGTCGACGATCCGCTCTGGTTCAAGGACGCGGTCATCTACGAGATCCACATTCGCGCCTTCGTCGACTCCAACGGAGATGGCATCGGTGACATCAACGGGCTGATCCAGAAGCTCGACTATCTGTACGACCTCGGGATCACCGCGATCTGGCTGCTGCCGTTCTATCCGTCGCCACTGAAGGACGGCGGGTATGACATCGCCGACTACACGAACGTCCACGAACACTACGGAACGCGCCACGACATTGCCCGACTCCTGCAGGAGGCCCACCAGCGCGGGATCCGCGTCATCACGGAGCTCGTCCTCAACCACACGTCGTCCGATCACCCGTGGTTCCAGCGCGCGAGGAGCTCGCCGCCCGGCAGCCCGCCGCGCGACTTCTACGTGTGGAGCGACACGCCGGCGCGCTACGAGGACACCCGGATCATCTTCAAGGACTACGAGACCTCGAACTGGGCGTGGGATCCGATGGCGAAGGCCTATTACTGGCACCGGTTCTACTCGCACCAGCCGGATCTCAACTTCGACAACCCCGCCGTCCACGAGGCGCTGTTCGGGGCGATCGACTTCTGGCTCGAGATGGGTGTCGATGGCGTCCGGCTCGACGCCGTGCCGTATCTCTACGAGCGAGACGGCACGAGCTGCGAGAACCTTCCGGAGACCCACACGTTCCTCAAGCAGCTGCGGTCCCACATCGACGGCAAGTTCAAGAACCGCATGCTGCTCGCGGAGGCCAACCAGTGGCCTGCCGACGCCGCCGCGTACTTCGGTGACGGCGACGAGTGCCACATGAACTTCCACTTCCCGCTGATGCCGCGGATGTTCATGGCGATCGAGCTCGAAGACTCGTTCCCGATCGTCAACATCCTCAAGCGCACGCCCCACATCCCCGACTCCTGCCAGTGGGCGACGTTCCTGCGCAACCACGACGAGCTCACGCTCGAGATGGTCACCGACGAGGATCGCGACACCATGTACCACGCATACGCCGCGGAGCGCGCCGCCCGCGTCAACCTCGGGATCCGCCGCAGGCTCTCCCCGCTACTCGGCCTGCGCGACAAGATCGAGCTGATGAACGCCCTCCTGTTGTCGCTGCCCGGCACGCCGGTCCTGTACTACGGCGACGAGATCGGGATGGGGGACAACATCTACCTCGGCGATCGCGATGGCGTGCGCACGCCGATGCAGTGGAGCTCGGACCGCAACGGCGGGTTCTCGCGCGCGAACCCGCAGAAGCTGTACCTCCCGACGATCATCGACCCCGAGTACCACTACGAGGCGATCAACGTCGAGGCTCAGCAGAGCAACCCGTCGTCGCTGCTCTGGTGGATGAAGAGACTGATCGCCAAGCGCAAGGAGTACCGGCTGTTCGGGCGCGGCTCGATCGAGTTCATGAGCGGCGACAACCCACGCGTGCTCACCTTCGTGCGCGAGTACGAAGGCGAGGCGGTGCTGGTGGTCGCCAACCTGTCGCGGTTCGCGCAGTGCGCACGGCTCAACCTCGAGAGATCGGAAGAGCGTCGTGTAGGGAAAGAGTGTCTAGG
>JAGSPR010000763.1 GCA_018262455.1 Deltaproteobacteria bacterium
TCTTCTCGTGGACCTTGTGCGTGTACTCGAAGTACTTGACGACGAGGAACCCGCAGGCGCACGCGATCGTCGCCGCGAGGCACGCGACGAGCAGCTTCTTCTGTCGGAGCTGCGCGGCGCGAACGGCCCATGCCGCCGTGAGGCTCGAGAAGATCAGGACCGCGGTGTTGATCGCTCCCATCTTCACGTCGAGGTACTTGTGCGCGTACGCGTAGATCTCCGGGTGGTGGTGCCGGTAGAGGATGTACGCGACGAACAGCGCGGAGAAGAACAGCACCTCCTGCGCGAGGAACAGCCAGATCCCGAGCTTGCCGGAATCGAACTGATGGATGCTGCGCGTCGTCGTAGTGGTGCTGGATGAACGCCGACCCGTGATGGCCGCCGTGATCGTCGCCGTGCGCGGCGTGCGCCTGCTCGCTCACGACTCGCCCTCCTTCTTCTTGGACGCATCATCGGCGGACGGCGCCTCGGACTCGGCGGTCGCCTTCACGGCAGCGGCCTTGGCCTCGGCGGCCTTGGCCTCGAAGTTCGCCTCGGAGGCCTTCGCGGCAGCCTTGGCATCCGCGGCCTTCTCGTCGGCCGTCTTCGCCTCGGTCGTGCCCTCGGTGGCCTTCGCCTTGTCCGCCGCGGCCTTGTCGTCGGCAGCCTTGGCCTCCGCCGCCTTGTCCGCCGCGGCCTTGTCGTCGGCCGCCTTGGCCTCCGCCGCCTTGTCGTCGGCGGCCTTGGCGACCTTGGCCTCCGCGGCTTTGATCTCGGCGGCCTTCTCCTCGGCGGCCTTGACCGCCGCGGCCTTGGACTGCGTAGCCTTCTCGGCCGCCGCGTCGGCGGTCTTGGTGTCGACCTCGGGCTTCGCGTGCGCGTGCGCATTGCCAGGGGCCTCGGACGGCTCGACATCGAGGGGCGCGCGGCGCTCCCAGACGTCCTCCTCGACCTCGACGAGGTCGTCGTAGTTGTAGATCTCGTGGAGGACCGGGGGCTTCTCGAAGTTGAACAGCGGCGGCGGCGTCGGGGCCGACCACTCGAGCGAGCTGCCACCCCACGGGTTGCGGGGCGCGCGCTTGCCGTTCTTGAGCGACGCCATCAGGTTGATGATCGAGATGAACATCGCGATGCCGAGGACGAACGCGCCGATCGACGAGAGCTGGTGATAGATCTGGTAGTACGGGTCGTAGTCCCAGTACCGACGCGGCATGCCCTTCGAGCCCATGACGAACTGGGGCAAGAACGTCAGGTTGAAGCCGAAGAACACGGCGACCGCACACGCGCGGGCGACCGACTCCGTGTACATGCGGCCGGTGAACTTGGGCCACCAGTGGTGGAGCGCGGCGAGGAACGCGACCAGGGTCGAGCCCATCATCACGTAGTGGAAGTGGGCGACGACGAAGTAGGTGTCGTGGAGGTGGACGTCGACGGACAGGATGCCGAGGAACAGGCCGGTGAGGCCACCGATCGTGAAGATCAGCAGGAACGCGAGCGCGTACACCATCGGCGTCTTGAGCCGGATGTCACCCTTGTACAGCGTCGACACCCAGTTGAAGACCTTGATCGCCGCGGGGATCCCGACGGTGAAGGTCAGCGCGGAGAACACCATGTTCGCGAGGCGCGACTGCCCCGACACGAACATGTGGTGGCCCCACACGAGGAACGACAGCAGCGCGAGCGAGACGCTGGAGTACGCGATGAACCGGTACCCGAAGATCGGCTTGCGCGAGAACGTCGACAGGATCTCGCTGATCACGCCCATCGCCGGGATGATCATGATGTAGACGGCGGGGTGCGAGTAGAACCAGAAGAAGTGCTGGAACAGCACCGGATCGCCGCCGAGGGTCGGGTCGAAGATCCCGATGTGCGCGAACCGCTCGACGGCGAGCAGCAGCACCGTGATGCCGAGCACCGGCGTCGCCAGCACCTGCATGATCGCGGTCGCGTAGATCGCCCAGATGTTGAGCGGCATCTGGAACCAGCTCATGCCCTGCGGCCGGAACTTGTGGATCGTGACGAGGAAGTTGAGGCCGGTGAAGATCGACGAGAACCCGAGCAGGAACACGCCGCACACGGCCATCAGCACGGGGGTCTTCGACTCGAGGCTGTACGGCGTGTACAGCGTCCAGCCGGTGTCGAGGCCGCCGAACGGGATCGCGACCACGAGTAGCACCGCGCCCGAGCACCACAGATAGAACGACGCGAGGTTGAGCCGCGGGAACGCGACATCAGGTGCGCCGAGCTGGATCGGCATGATGATGTTGCCGAGCGCGGCGGGGATGCCGGGGATGATGACGAGGAACACCATCACCGCGCCGTGCAGCGTGAAGAACTTGTTGTAGGTGTCCTGGTCGATCAGCTGCTTGCCCGACGACCACAGCTCCATGCGGATCACCAGCGCGAACGCGCCGCCGACGATCAACGAGCCGAGGATGCCGAACAGGTACATCAGCCCGATCCGCTTGTGATCGAGCGTGAACATCCAGCTCTTCAGGCCCTTGGTGACATTCAGGTAGTCGGGCTCGTTGACGGGCCCGTCGTTGCGCTCGGTGGTTGCTTTGGTCGCCATGGGGTTCCTACT
>JAGSPR010000111.1 GCA_018262455.1 Deltaproteobacteria bacterium
CGCCGGTCTCGCACACGAAGCACGAGGTCGGAAGCGTGGTCTCCCCCGGGTGCTCGAACACGATCGTCGGGTTCCGCTTCTCGCCGAGCGCTGCCCAGAACGCCGCCCCGAAGGCGCGCGCGCCCTTGAGCCACAGGTTGTATTCGATCTCGTCGGACCAGCGCGGCAGCTTGCCCCAGTGGTCGAACTTGCGGCGGTCGATGACGCCAATCGCGCCGAGCTTCTTGCAGAACTCGTTCTTGCTGTCCCCGGAGACCACGGCGACCGGCCGTGCGCCGGCCGCCCGCGCGATCTGGATCGCCATCGAGCCGAGCCCACCTGCCCCGCCCCAGATCAGCACCGGCTCGCCGGCGCCGACCACGTTCGGCGGCCAGCCATGCAGCATGCGATACGCGGTCGCGGCGACGAGCATGTACGCCGCCGATTCCTCCCAGGTCAGGTGGGCCGGCTTGGGCAGACACTGATGGCTCTGGACGCGCGCGTACTGCGCGAAGCTGCCCCAGTTCGACTCGTACCCCCAGATCTTCTGGCTGGGGGCGAACATCGGATCCTTGCCCGCGACCACCCAGGGATCGTCGGGATCCCACATCCCGCAGTGCACGACGACTTCATCGCCCACGCGCACGTTCGTGACGTCCTTGCCCACGGCCCACACGACCCCGCTCGCGTCGGAGCCGCCGATGTGGAAGTCCTCGCGCTCGCCCCGCTTCTGCCTCGTCTTGATGACGTCGACCGGGATGCCCATCGCGGCCCAGACGTTGTTGTAGTTGACGCCGGCGGCCATCACGTAGACCAGGACGTCGTGCGGACCGAGCGCGGGCAGCTCGACCGCCTCCTCGCGAAAGGCGTCCACAGGCTCGCCGAACCGGTCTGCCCGGATCACCTGGGCCAGCATCCGGCCAGGCACGTCCCCCAGCGCGGGGACGTCGCCAAGCGGACGGAGATCGACGGTGGACGTGGAGGCTGGGGGGCTCGACACGGTGCGTTACAGCGTAAACGATCTAGCCGGGGGGCGGACCGGGGTCTCACGCCGATCTCCCCGCCGAACCCAGCTCAGCTCCCGCCGCGGCCGGGGGTCATCGCCGAACGGCGCCGTGGGCACCGACGTCATCGTCGGCATGCTCGTGATCAGGCTCGATGAAGCACCACTTGGCTTCGGGCACCCGGGCACGCAGCGCGCGCTCGAACCCGTTGATGGTGTGGACGAGCACGTCGGAGTCGATGCCGCTGCGGAACTTGAGCTTCATCGCGACGAGGATCTCGCCGGGTCCCTGCTGGACGCTCAGGATCTGCACGACCTTGTCGACGTTCGGATCGGCGTCGGCGAGCTCAGGACGGCGGCGCTGTTCTCGCCGAACACGACGATCAGATCGGAGTCCTTGCTCTCCTTGAGGTAGCGAAAGAACGGCGTGGTCCCGCGTCGCTCGTTCATCGCCTTGATGTTGCCGAGCGTCGACCAGCCCTCGAGCGCGATCGAGACCGCGAGGATGATGAGCGCGATCTTGATGTCGCCGACCTCCTCCGGGTGCTGCATCTTGTGGACGCCCTCGTAGATCGAGAACATGCCGCCGCCCGTGAACAGCAGCAGCGCGACGATGAACGAGTAGAAGTACATGTTGCGGCCGTAGCCGAACGGGTGTCTCTCGTCGGGCGGTCGCTTGCTCTGGTTGATCCCGACGAGCAGCAGGATCTGATTTCCGCAATCGGCGAACGAGTGGAGCGTCTCGGCGAGCATCGCGCCCGAGCCCGTGATCACCGCCGCGATCCCCTTCGACGTCGCGATCAGCGTGTTGACGATGAGGGACTTGATGACCTCCCTGCTCGAGCCCGCCATTACTTGATCGCCTTCGACAGCGCCTTGAACTCGTCGCTTCCGGCGCGTCCGAGCAGGTCGAACACGCACACCTCGGTCGACGTCGGGATCGCCCCCGCGCGCTCGACGAGCTGGACGCCCACCCGCCAGTTCGCCTTGGTCCGGCTGCAGACCGCGTCGGTCGCCACGTGGACCGCCCAGCCCCTCGCCGCGAGGTCGCGCGCGGTCTGGTAGACGCAGACGTGCGCCTCCATCCCGCACACGATCCACTGATCGCGGCCGAGCTTCGGCACGAGGGCGGCGAACTCGGGGGTGGCCGCGGCGGAGAACTCGAGCTTGTCGAACCGATGCGGTGAGGGCCCTGACCCCGAAGGGAAATGGAGCGCGAGCGCGTCCTCGATCGGCTGGACGGTCGCCCCGAGCCCGCGCGGGTACTGCTGGCTGACCACGACCGGCACGCCGAGCCGGCTCGCCGCCTCGATCAGGATCGCGGTGTTCCGGATCACCCGCGTCACGACCTCGTCGGGCATCGCCGGCACGAGCCGCTCCTGGATATCGACGACGAGCAGGGCCGCTCGTGCGCGAGACAGGTTGGTCTGCGGCGCGATCACGGCGCAGCACCGAGCGTGGCGAGCGCGTCGATCAGGCGCTGACGCTTGCCCTGCTCCTCGACGAGCCGGGCTCGGTTCTCGACCACCACCTCTTCCGCCGCCTTCGCGATGAAGTCGGGGTTGCCGAGCTTCTTCTCGATCGTGGCGATCTCCTTCTCGGTCTTGCCGATGTCCTTGGCGATCCGCGTCTTCTCCGCGTTGACATCGATCAGGCCTCCGAGCGGCATCACGATCTCCACGTCGGCGCCGACCAGCGCCTTCGCCGCGCCCGTTGCGCCATGACCGCCGGTGACGAGCTTGGCGGTGATCTTGCCCGCGCGTTCCATGATCGACAGGTGCTTCTCGATGATGGCGCGCTTGGCCTCGCTCGCGACGTGGAGCTCGACACCGATCGGTTGCGCAGGTGGCACCCCGTAGGTCGCGCGCAGCATGCGGCACTGGACGACGATGTCCTGGGCCAGCTGCATCTCGGCCTCGGCGGCCGGGTCGACCAGCGCGGCGTCGGAGCGCGGGAACACGGTGATCATCAGCGAGCCAGGGAGCTGCGGCGGCTTGGGTAGCTTCTGCCAGATCTCCTCGGTCACGTACGGCGCGAATGGATGGAGCAGCCGCATCGTCGTCTCGAGCGTCGTCGCGAGCACGCCCTGCACCACGTGGCGGCGCGTCGCCTTGACCGGATCCTGGTCGCCCGGAGAGGTGATCGATGGGCCCATGTGGAGGTGCGGCTTCGCCAGCTCGATGTACCAGTCGCACAGCTCGTCATAGATGAAGTGCCAGAGGGCGTTCGCGGCGTCGCTGAACCGGAACTGCTCGAGCGCCTCGTGGACGCTCCCCGCGACCGCCTGGAGGCGCGACAGGATCCAGCGCTCCGGCATCGCGAGCGACGCCCGTCCGGTCGGGCTTCCGAGCTGCGACTCGAAGCGCTCCGGGTCGTAACCATCGAGGTTCATCAGCGCGAACCGCGAGGCGTTCCACAGCTTGTTGATGAAGTTACGATAGGTCTCGACCCGGTCGACCGACAGCCGGATGCGTCCTGTCGTGTTGAGCGCCGCGAGCGCGAACCGGAGCGCGTCGGCGCCCATCGGCTGGATGCCCTTGCTGAAGTTCTTCTTGATGGCCTTGACCGCGGACTCCGGCGCATTGTCGGCGTCCGCCCGCTTGAGCATGGACTCGAGGGTCGCGCCATAGACCACGTCGAGGGGATCGATGACGTTGCCCTTCGTCTTCGACATCTTGTCGCCGTTCTCGTCCGTCACGATCGCGGTCAGGTAGACCGTGCGGAACGGGACCTTCCCCATGAAGTGGAGGCCCATCATCATCATCCGGGCGACCCAGAAGAAGATGATGTCCGGACCGGTGACGAGCACGTTGTTCGGGTAGAACGTGCCGAGCTCGCGGGTCTTCTCCGGCCAGCCCAGCGTCGAGAACGGCCACAGCCCCGACGAGAACCACGTGTCGAGGATGTCGGGATCCTGCTCGAGCTGGGCATTGCCGCAGCTGCCGCACTGCTTCGGGGTCTCGCGCGCGACCATGATCGTGCCGCACGACTTCTCGCCGCGGCAGTGCCACGCCGGGATCCGATGGCCCCACCACAGCTGCCTTGAGATGCACCAGTCCTGGATGTTGGTCATCCAGTGCATGAACGTCTTGGTGTGGAGCTCGGGCACGAACTTCGTCTTGCCCTGCTCGACCGCGGCCACGGCCTTCTCGGCGAGCGGCGCGGCCTTGACCCACCACTGCTCCATCAGCATCGGCTCGATCACCGCGTTCGAGCGCTGGCTGCGCGCGCGGGGGACCTTGTAGTCCTTCACGACGCCCAGGAATCCGCCGGCCTCGAGGTCGGCGACCACCGCCTTGCGAGCCTCGTCGACCGTCATCCCGACGTAGTTCGCCGGCGCCGGCGCGCACATCCGCGCCTTGCGATCGATCACCTCGAGGATCGGCAAGTTGGCGATCTGGCTCACCGCGTAGTCGTTGGGGTCGTGCGCGGGGGTCACCTTCACCGCACCGCTACCGAACTCGGGATCGGGCCATGGCTTGCCATCGCGGACCAGCTCGATCGGCACGATCGGGATCCGGCGGCCCGTCAGCGGCAGCTCGACCTCCTTGCCGTGGAGGTGCTTGTAGCGCTCGTCGCTCGGATGCACCGCGACCGCGGTGTCGCCGAGCATCGTCTCGGGTCGTGTCGTCGCGACGATGATCTCGCCGCCGCCGACCACGGGATACTTGATCTCCCACAGCGAGCCGTTCTCCTCGACGGTATCGACCTCGAGGTCCGACACCACGGTCTCGCTCACGGGATCCCAGTTGATCATCCGCTTCGCGCGGAAGATCAGGCCTTCCTCATAGAGCCGCACGAAGGCCTCGACCACCGCGCGGTTGGACTTGTCGTCCATCGTGAACCGCTCGCGCGGCCAGTCGAGCGAGAAGCCCATCAGCTTCTCTTGCTCGCTGATCCGGCTGCCGCTCTTCTCCTTCCACGCCCACGCGCGGTCCAGGAACTCCTCGCGGCCGAGCTCGAACCGGGTCTTGCCTTCGCGGCGCTTGAGGTCGCGCTCCAGGAGCACGTGCACGGCGATCGACGCGTGATCGGTGCCCGGCATCCACATCGCGTTGAAGCTCTGCATCCGCTTCCAGCGGATCAGGATGTCCTGCAGCGTGGACCCCAGCGCATGCCCCATGTGGAGCGAGCCGGTGACGTTGGGCGGCGGCAGCGTGATCGAGTACGGAACGGTCGGGCTCGCCTCGTTGGCGTGGAAGAACCCGTTCTCGACCCAGAACCGGAGCCATCGCGGCTCCACCTCGGAGGGATCGTACTGCTTGGAAAGCGCCGTCGACGTTGTCACGTCGCGGACGCTAGCACGGCCGGCGCAGCCGGGAGGACCACTCGAGCGGTTCAGCTCCGGCGTGCGGTCAGGTCGTTCAGGTTCTCGCGAATGATCTGTTCGGCGAGCTCCGGAACCACTTCCCAGACGATGCGCTCGACGACCTCGGTCGAGAGCTTGAGCAGCGCGAGCAGCTCGGGGCTTCCGGGCTCGAGTCCCGTCGCCTCCGCCAGGCGAGCGGCCATCTTGGCGAGCGTGCGCTCCACGAGCGCCGAGCGCTTGGTCGGCGTACCACTGATCATCGGGGCTCGATTCGTGTGGGTCGATGCGAGCGCGGGCGAAGCGACCGCGACGCTGGATGGTGCGGGAGGTGCTGGCGCTCGCATCGTCGCGGGCGTCGGGCCGGGCGTGGTGACTGCGGGGGCAGGCGCGGCGATCGGCGGGACCGCCATCGCGCTGGCTTTGGCCGGTCCAACGGCCGGAGCGACGCCGGCCGGCAGCTTGATCGTGGGCATGCCCATGATCGTGGCCGAGCGTGGGGCCATCGCCGCCGAGGGGGCGGGTTTGGGAGCGTTGAGCGGCTGCGACGGCGCACCCGACACCGACGCCGGGACCGTGGCCGCGGTCGCGGCCGCGCCCTGGCCGGGCTTCGCGACCCCACTGGCCTCTGCCTTGGTGACCACCTCGGTGACCTTCTCGAGCATGGTCTGCGTGTCCCACGGCTTCGGGAGGTTCGCATCAGCGCCGACCTGGACACCCTTGGTGTTGTCGTACGGAGCGCCGTTGCCGACGAGGATCACCACCGGGACCTCGGACGTGGCGTCATTCGACTTGATCGCCATGCAGAGGTCATAGCCGGACTTGCCGCCCGGCATCATCGAGTCCGCGAGCACGACGGCAGGCTTCTGGGACTTCGTCTTCTCGAGACCCTCGTCGTACGTCCGGGCGCCGACGTACGTGAACGCGGTGCCGCGAAACGTGATGTCGGCGACCTGTTGCATGGTCGCGCTGTCATCGACGCACAGAACAATCTTGGTCACTTGTTGCGTCCCCTCTCGTGTCTCGTGGCCGTTCGTCGCATCTACTTTGGTAACACGGTGCCAGACGGAGGGCAATTCAACTGCCGAGAATCCGAAGGGCTTTCGGGGATGCACGGCCGATCGGTGCGAGACCGTGTGCTAGCGTGCTCGCGCTCATGCCGACGCACTACACGCCGATCCATCTCGCGGCAGCAGAAGCGGTCGCAGCACACGCCGGCGTCGCCCCGACCGAGCTCAAGGTCGACGCTCCGCCGCGCCCTGAGCTGGGCGACCTCTCCGTGGGCTGCTTCGCGATCGCCAAAGCCCGAGGCCAGAGCCCTGCGCAGGTCGCGGAAGCGATCGCGTCCGCGTTCCGGCCCACCGCGCTGCTCGCGAGCGCGACGGCGGCCGGCCCGTTCGTCAACTTCCGCGCGAATCGCGCCGCCACGCTGCGCTGGACCGTCGATGCGGCGCTGACCGGACAGCTCATCCCCCGCAACCTCGGCAGAGGCCAGACGATCTGCATCGACTACTCGTCGCCGAACATCTCCAAGCACCTCGCGTATCACCACATCCGCGGCACCACGATCGGCCACGCGCTCGACCAGATCTTTCGCGCGCTCGGGTACCGCGTCGTCGGCATCAACTTCCTCGGGGACTGGGGCACCACGCACGGCATGTTGCTCGCGGCGTGGAACATGTGGGGACCTGTCGAACCGCTCGACGTCACCGTCCTCAACGATCTCTACGTGAAGTTTCGCGCCGCCGCGAAGGACAATCCCTCGCTCGAGCAGGATGGCCGCACGTGGTTCAAGCGGCTCGAGGACGGCGATCCCGAGGCGCGCGCGCTGTGGCAGCGATTCCGCGACGTGTCGTGGGCAGAGTTCGCGGCGGTCTACGACATCCTCGGGATCAAGTTCGACGAGGTGCGCGGCGAGAGCGCCTACGAGCCCGACATGCCGCGCGTGATGCAGGAGCTCGTCGACAAGGGGCTCGTCACCGAGAGCGAGGGCGCGCAGGTCGTCGTGCTTGAGGGCGAGAAGACCCCGATCCTGCTCAAGAAGGGCGACGGCACCACGCTCTACGCGACCCGCGACGTGGCCGCCGCCGAGTACCGCTGGGACACGTTCCAGTTCACGCGCTCGCTCTACGTCGTCGGGCGCGAGCAGGCACTACATTTTCGCCAGCTGTTCAAGTTGCTCGACAAGGCCGGCTACGCGTGGTCTTCACGCTGCGAGCACATCCCGTACGGGCACGTCCGGATCGGTGGCAAGAAGACCGCCACCCGACTCGGCAACGTGGTGTTGATGCGCAACGTGTTCGACATCATGCAGGACGAGGTACGGCCACGGATCGCCGAGGCGAACCCGACGATGTCGGCCGAGGACATCGACCGCACCGCCCGCGAGGTCGGGATCGGCGCCGTCGTGTTCGCGAACCTCGCCTCGCAACGCGAGAAGGACGTCGACTTCGATCTCGAGCGGATCACGTCGACCAGCGGCGACTCCGGGCCATACCTCCAGTACAGCCACGCGCGCTGCGCGTCGATCGCGCGCAAGGCCGGCGAGCGCATCACGTCGATCGAGGGCGTGGACTTCGAACGGCTGACGCAGGACTCCGAGTGGAGCATCGCGAAGCGCCTGCTCGAGTTGCCGGACGTGGTCGTTCGCGCGGCGGACAGCGCGGAACCCCACACCATCGCGCATTACCTGCTCGAGGTGGCGAGCGACTTCTCGCGCTGGTACACCGCGGGGAACAGCGATCCTTCGCTGCGCGTCCTGTGCGACGACCCGGCGACCCGGCGAGCTCGGCTCGCGCTGGCCGCCGCGGTCCAGGCGACGCTCTCGACCGGCCTCGGACTGCTCGGGATCACCGCCCCGCAGCAGATGTAGTCAGCGCGACGCGTCCCACTCACGGCGCAGGTCACGCGACCGCGCGGCGAGCTCGGCACGGCGCGCGAGCCGAGCCGGATCGACGGCGGGACGCGCCCGCGGCGCATCGAGGGCCGCGATCTCGCGGGCGAGCGCCGCGTCCGCAGCGCTCGCCGCGGCGTGGAACGCATCGCCGACGGCCGAGAGCTCGGCGTGCAGCGCGATCATTTCCGGGTGTTTGGGGCCAAGGATCGGCGTCGCGAGATCGACCCGGAGCATGGCCTCGTCGACCAGCAGCGCCGCGACCCGGACCTCGGCGGGCGCGTCGCTCGGAACGATGGCGTCAGCGACCCCGTGTCCGAGTGCGGCCTGCAGCGCTCGTCGGCTCGCCTGGCGGAGCTTCGCCGCGGTCGAAGGTCTCGTCAGCTTGCCGAGCTCGTCTCGCCAGGCCGTGGCCTCGGCGAGCTCGATCTCGCGCTGCCGATCGAAGCGCGCGCGCAGCGCGTCGATCACGTGCTTCTGCTCGATGCGGTCGAGATGCCGCGGGCCGAGGTCCTTCGCGAGCCGCGCGTCTTCGGCGAGGGCTCCGGCGTAGTCGTTCGCGATCCGCACGAGCAGCGGCGGAGTGTCGGCCGCCAGGGTCTCCGGCGTGATCCGCTGGAGCGCCTGGATGCGTGCGGTGGCGAGCGCGATCGCCGCGTCACGCGACGGTGGCGCGACGATCGCGCTCGCCGCGAGCTCCTCGTCGATCGCGTCGAGCTCGCGATCGACCACCTCGAGCTCTTTCAGCACGACCTCGCGATGGGGCGCGCGCGGATCGCCGGGTGACGTCTCGGGCTGGCCTGCGGCCGCGGCCGGGCGGCCCGCCGGGCTGCCAGGGGGCTCGCTGATCGGCCGGGGGGACGGGTGACTCCCGGCGCACGCGGCCAGGAAGACTCCGAGCGCCACCAGGGTGCGACTCATGAAGTCGAACCTAACCTACTTTCGATCGCGACGCCGGATCTGCTCGAGCAGCGCTGCCGAGTCGTCGAGCGCGCGGCGCAGCCTGTCCCTCAGGGCCGGGTCGCCCGCGATGTCGTCGAAGAACCGATCGCGACGCGCGATCGATCGCAGCAGCGACGCGACGTTCTCGGCGTACACGACGTGGCGCTGCGGGTATGGCAGCTCGGGATCCGGGGGCGGCGCGCCCTGCCCGACGACGACCTGGCGCGCGATCTGGGCTGCCGGACTCGCGAGCGCGACCGCGGCGGGGTGGGTGCCCTTGGCGCGGTTCGGCACGATGCGCGGGGTTTCGGAGAATCCCGGCGGTCGCGGCGCCGGAAAGCTCGCGGGCGGGGAAAAGCTCGCGGCCGCGAGCGCGTCGGGGCCGGGCCGAGCCCAAGGGTTCCGCTCGACCTCGCCATCGACGCCGACCCCGGCGATCGCGCCGGGGTCAGTCTCGGGCACCGCGGAGATGATCGTGCTCGACGTCATCGTCGCGACCTCGAGCTCGTGGCCCGGCCACTCGGAGACCGGGACCTCGAACATCGAGCGCCCGCCGACTCGCGGATCGCTGTCGCGCACGATCACGTGCTCGCGATCGGTGCCCGGCAGGCCGCGCACGATGGCGTACTTGCGGCCACGCAACTCGTGGAACCCGACGATGTAGACGCTCGACTGGGTGTGCACGCGATAGACCACGCTCGCGCGCGCACGCAGGTCACCAAACATCGTGTGTTGGCTCACCTCTCCAGCATACCTCCCCTGCCTAGATCTTGCCGAGCGAACGCGGTGGTGCGCGGCGCTTGCCGGCCACCACGATCACGATCAGGGTGAGGACATACGGCAGGAGCGGTGCCAGCTCGCGCGGGAAGCCCGATCCGGTGACCTGGAGCTGGATGTTGATCGCCTCGGCCACGGCGACCCCGACGCAAGCGAGCGCCGCCCACGCGGGCCGCCAGCCCGACAGGATCACCATCGCGATCGCGATGTAGCCGCGCCCGCTCGACATGTCGGCGGAGAACCCACCCACCGCGAGCGAGAGCTGTGCCCCGCCGGCACCGGCGAGCGCACCACCGACGAGGCCCGCGGCGGCCCGCGCCCACGACGGCGAGACCCCGACCGCGACGAGGGCCTCCGGACGATCGCCGGCCGCGCGCAGGCGCAACCCCCACCGCGTGCGCGCCATCGCGAGCGGCACGAGCACGGCGGCGGCGACCGCGATCCAGACGAGCGGGTTCGCGAGCACCGCATCCTCGAACGATGGTGCGGGCGGCGAGTTGGCTCCTTCGCCGTACAGCAGCTGCAGCAGGAACCTGGTGCCGCCGAGCGCGAGCAGGTTGAGCGTCACGCCGACGATCACCTGATTGGCACCGAGCCGCAGCGAACAGAACAGCTGCAGCGCGGCCACGAGCATGCCGGCCGCCATGCCGCCGAGCACGCCGAGGTACGCGCTTCCGGTCCAGTGGCCAAGCGCCGCCGCCACGAACGCCCCGAACAGCAGCTTCGCCTCGAGGGCGAGATCCACCACCCCCGCGCGCTCGGTGATCGAGCCGCCGAGCGCCGCGAGCGTGTACGGCACGGCGATGCGCACGACCTGACCCGCAAACGCGATCGAGAACACGCCGGCGGCGAGCGCGGGCTGCCAGATCCACAGCACGATCCCCGATGCGACCGCGGCACCGATCGCGACCGCGAGCCTCCACGGTCGACTCACGCGGCCCCCAGCGAGCGACGGCGCGCGACCCACGGCCCGGCCGCGACGACCGCGAGCACCACCACGCCCAGGAGCATCTCGGTCAGCTCCTTGGGGACGAGGTCGGCGACCGCGAGCCCGCCGGCCGACAGGAACCCGAGCAGCAGCGCCGCGATCGCGATCCCGATCGGATGCGTGCGCCCGAGCATCGCCGCCGCGATGCCGAGCAGGCCGGTGCCCCGCCCGAGGCCCTCCTCGAACGCATGCTTGTGACCGAGCACGAAGTTCGCCGCGGCGAGGCCGGCCAGCGCCCCGGACCCGGCCATCACGATCGTCTGCACGCGCTCGACCGCGATTCCGACGCTGCGTGCCGCGTCGGGGTCCTGGCCGACCGCGCGCCACGCCCTGCCCCACGTCGTGCGTTCGCGCAGCCACCACGTAGCCCCCACCGCGAGCAGCGCGATGCCGAGCGCGGCGTTCGCCGAGCTCCCGGCGAGGCCGAGCTCCGGCAGCTCGGCACCGCTCGCGATCGCAGCACCGCGCGTCGTGCCGCCCTGGAACAGCACCTCGTTGCCGAGCCACAGCGCGATCCCCGCGACGATCGCGTTCAGCATCATCGACGTGATCACCTCGTGCGCACCGCGCGTCGCGCGCAGCCCGCCGATCAACGCACCGACCAGCGCACCGGCGAGGGCCGCCGCGAGCAGACAGATCGGAAGCGCGACGATCGCGGGCGTTCCGCTCGGAAGCGCAGCACCGACGCTCGAGCACGCGAGCACGCCGGCGGTGAGCTGGCCCTCGGCGCCGATGTTGAACAGCCCCGCGTCGAGCGCGACCGACACCGCGAGCCCGCACAGGATCAACCCCGTTGCCTTGTAGAGCACCTGGCCGAGCAGGTACGGATCGCTCGCGGTGCGCTCGAGCATCGTCCACCACACGTGGCCAGGGGAGGCGCCCACCACGAGCATGAGCAGGCTCCCGATCGCCAGCGATGCGAGCACCGCGATCACGGCCGCCTGGAGCTCGCTGCGCAGGTCACCGGTGGGCCTCTGGATGACGACGATCAATCCATGCAACTTCGAACAGCTGCGCGCGTTTGTCGAGGGCTACAATGCCGCGATGCCCGGTCCGATCGCGCTGCTCGTGCTGACGCTGCTCGTGGCATGTCACGGCAAGCCCCCCGACGACGGCGTCTGTCGCTGTACCCCCAACAACGTGTCGACGACGAAGTCCCGGCTCGAGACCAAGCCGATGGATGGCGAGGCGCTGCTCGGGGCGCTGCGCCGGCACGCCACCGACGTTCGGCTCGGCAAGAATCCGCGCGCGATCAAGATGGCCGACGACGAGCTTCGGTTCGCGGTCGCGAGCTTCTGCCAGCCGTGTGGAACCTGGGTCAAGGACACGATGCGGATCGAGGAGATGTTCCCGCTCGATCGGCTCGATGACGCTGCGCAGGGGACCTGTCTGGGGCTGGTGCTGCGCGACGGGACGACCGTGTACGGCGACGCGCGCCCGCGCGCCTGTCGCTGAGCTCGGGAGGCTAGGCGGCGGTCGCGCCGGTCATCATCCGGCCGAGCGCATCCCGCGCGCCGACGTCACGGAGGGCCTCGCCCGCAAGCTCGCCGACGATCCGGCCGCGCAGCAGCACGACGATCCGGTGACAGAGCGCGAGCAGCTCATCGAGGTCGGCGGAGATGATGAGCACGCCGGCACCCGCGCTCGCAGTCGCGCACAACACATCGTGGATGCGCGCGACGGCACCGAGGTCGACACCGCGGGTGGGCTGCGCGGCGATCACGGCCTTGAGCCTCGCCCGTGACAGCTCGCGCGCCACGAGGACCTTCTGCTGGTTGCCGCCCGAGAGCACACGCACCTCGGCCTCGGGATCCGGCGGACGGATGTCGAGCTCGGCGATCCGGGCCTCCGCATGTCGCCGCATCGCGCCGCGATCGAGCCGCCAGCGGCCGGTGATCTCGGGACGACCGATCGCGAGGTTGTCGGCGATGCTGGCCTCGTCCAGGAGCCCACCATGGTGGCGATCCTCGGGGATGTGCGCGAGCCCCGCGGCGAGCCGATGCGCCGGCGTGGCACGACCGACGTCGACCCCGGCGATCCGGACCCGGCCATTGCTCCGGACGAGCCCGGCGATCGCGAGGGCGAGCTCGCGCTGGCCGTTGCCGTCGACACCGGCCACCCCGACGAGCTCGCCCCGCCGTACCGAGAGCGTCACGTTCGCGAGCCCGCGGCCGACGCCGAGCTCGGTCACCCCCAGTGCCTCGGCTGCATCTGGTGGCGGAGGCTCGAGCTTGCCCGCGACCGCCAGCTCGGCGCCGATCATCGCCTTGGCGATCCCCGCGATCTCGAGCGGCTTGCCGAACGTCGCGACGGTCTTGCCGGCGCGCAGCACCGTCACCTCGTCGGCGACCGCGCGGACCTCGTCGAGCTTGTGCGTGACGAGGACGATCGTCCGGCCTTCGGTGGCGAGCGTGCGCAGCGTGGAGAGGAGCCCGTCGACCTCGATCGGCGCCAGCACCGCGGTCGGCTCGTCGAGGATCAGCAGCTTGGCCCCGTGATACAGCGCCGCCACGATCTCCGCGCGTTGCGCCGCGCCGAGCGAGAGGGCCTCGCAGCGCGCGCGGGGATCGACCGGTAACCCGATCCGGGTACCGAGCGCGGCCAGCGCGGCGGCGGTCGCCTCGAGATCGAGCAGCGGGCCTCGCCTCGGCTCGACGCCGAGCACCGCATTCTCGACCACGCTCAGCGTCCCCGCCGACGAGCCATGCTGCTGCACGATCCCGATCCCGGCCGCGCGCGCCGCGATCCGGTCCCACCGAGCCAGCCCGATCGCCTGGCCGGCGATCGCGAGCGTGCCGGCGTCCGCGCGCACCACCCCCGCCACGATCTTCACGAGCGTGCTCTTGCCGGCGCCGTTCTCGCCGACGAGCGCGTGCACCGTGCCCGGGCGGACGACGAGCCGCGCCCCACCGAGGACCTCGCGCCCGCCGTAGCGCTTCGTCAGCTCGGTCTCGATCACCGGTCGGGCACCTGGATCTTGCCGGCGATGATCTCGGCCCCGAGCTTCTTGACCTTGGTGACCACCTCGAGCGGCAACAGCAAGCGGTTGCGCTCGTCGGCCACGAACGCGACGCCATCCTCCGCGAGCCCGAGCTCGTGCAGGCCACCTTGGAACTTGCCGGCGATCAGATCCTTGATCGTGTCGAACACCGCCACGTCGACGCGCTTGACCATGCTGGTCACCACGCAGCACGGCGCGTTGTAGAACTGATCCGAGTCGACGCCGATCGCACGGGCGTGGCGGTGACGCGCGGCCGCGAACACGCCGTCTCCGGTCTTGCCCGCGGCGTGGAAGATGATGTCGGCGCCCTGATCGTACTCCGCCGAGGCCAGCTCCTCGCCGTGCGATGGATCGGCAAACGCCTTGGGCTCGCTGCCGGCATACGCCGCGACGACGCGGCACGTCGGACACACGTGGTGGACTCCGGCTGCGTAGCCGGCCTCGAACTTGCGGATCAGCGGGATCTGCATGCCGCCGACGAACCCGACGGTCTTCGTATGGGTCAGCAAGCCCGCGATCGCGCCGACCAGGAAGCTGCCTTCGTGCTCGCGAAACTGCAGCCCCGCGAGGTTCGGGAGCGGACCGACGCCGGGCGACGGGCTGTAGTCGATGCCCGCGAACTTCACGTTCGGAAACTGGTTGGCGAGCCGTTCGAGGTCGCCGCTGAAGATGAAGCCAACCCCGACGACGAGGTCGACTCCACGCGCTGCCATCGTCCTCAGCCCGGCCTCGCGATCAGTCCCCTCGCTCGGCTCGATGACCGAGATCTCGATGCCGAGCTCGCGTTGCGCCCGCTGCAAGCCGCGCCACGCGGCCTCGTTGAACGACTTGTCATTCTTGCCGCCGATGTCGAATACCAGCCCGACCCGAAGCCCGGAACCGGACCTCGGAGGCGGCGGTGCGATCACCACGAAGCCGGCGATCACGAGCGCGGCATTGACCGCGACGAGGAAGGCGATCAGCCGGAGGGAGCTCAATGCGCAGAGCTCAGCAGAGCTCAGAGGATGATCGGGCCGGCGCAGTCGGACACGAGCGAGGGATCGAACGAGATCGACCACTCGAACATGAAGCCGTTGTCGGCGCCCCACAGGTCGGTCACGCGCATCGACCACAGCCCGTTGAGCGGCGTGTTGGTCAACGAGGCCCACGGCGAGAGCGAGGCGTAGTCGCCCGCTGGCATCTGCTGGCTACCGTCAAATGTCGTCGTCGGAGCGGTCACGTTGCCGCTGTTCAGGATGGGCACCGTCGCGGTGGGGGTCCAGCAGTACTGCATGCCGACACCGGGGACCGGCGCGTCGGCGGGATCGCTGTCATTGGCCTGGCCGAGGTAGACCTCGCCGCCCGCGCGATCGACGAACTTGTGGAGGATGAACACCGCACCGCCCGGCGTGATCAGCTCCATCTGAAGATCGCGGAGCCACGAGTGCTCCATGTTGACGCAGACCTTGAGCAGCTTGGTCGGATCGGTCAGCGTGGCGCCGTCCGGGAACCCGACGAAGTTCAGGGTCGACACGTACGAGGCGTGACACTCCTTGGCGACGCAGTTCGGCGTGGTGCCGCCACACTGGGCGTTGGTGGAGCACGCGGTGCCGGAGCTGACGCCATCCGGAAGCGCGAGCGGCGTGACCTCGGGGTTCTCCACCGCGCCGCAGACCGGGCAGCTGCCGACGCCGGAGCAGTCGGTGTCCGAGCAGTCCGCGCGCCCATCTCCATCGTTATCCATGCCGTCGTCGCAGATCTCCGCGCCGGTGGCGGGAGGCCCGTCGACGACGACGTCGTCGTCGCCGCCGTTGTTGCGTGCGGCCGGGCCGCAGGCCGCAGCTACCACCAGAGACAGCGCGAAGATCGACTTTGTGGAGAAAAGGCGTCGCATATTGTGGGGGGACCTTATCGTGATCGACGGCCCTTCACGCAAGAGAAAAACGTAGGTCGACCACGGGATCGTTCCGGCCAAGACCGCTGGTTGTATGCTAAGTTACGCCGCGATCGGGAAGTGGGGGCAACTCCTCCACTGCCCACGAAAGACGTCACCGGCACGCGCGCTGCGCAGGAGTGAACCAGATGGGAATCATCAGTTTCATCAAGGGTGGAGTGGCCGAGCTCGCGATCGCGCGCCCGGATAGCGCCAAGGACCAGTGGGTCTTCAAGCATCCCGATCAAACGATCCCGATGAAGGCGCAGCTCACCGTCGACTCCGACGAGGTCGCGCTGTTCTTCAAGGACGGCAAGTACGTCGGCGCGTTCTCGGCGGGGCGCCACACGCTCGACGCGTCGAACATCCCGTTCCTCGGCCAGCTCGTCGACAAGTTCACGGGCGGCAACGTCTTCATCTGCGAGGTGTTCTTCGTCACGACGCGCGAGATGCCGTCGATCAAGTTCGGGACGTCGATCGGGGACGTCCAGGATCCACAGACCAAGCTCCGCATCCGCCTCATGGTGCACGGCGAGTTCTCGGCGCGCGTCATCGATCCCGGCAAGCTCGTGATCGGGCTCGTCGGTCAGCGTAACGCCACCAACGAGGGCTTCCTGCCGTGGTTCAAGAGCCAGGTCCAGAAGACGATGAAGGACGGCATCGCCGAGCTGATCGTCAAGCAGAACTGGCCGCTCATGAAGGTCACCTCGGGCGGCTACACCGACGAGATCGAGGCGACGACTCTCGACAACGTGCGCCGTCACATCGAGCCGTACGGTGTCGAGATCATCCGGTTCGGTGACTTCTCGATCTCGATGGATCAGGCCGACAAGGATCGGCTCGACAAGCTGGTCGAGCGCATGGCCTACGTCAACGCGTCCGGCGGCATGGCGGGCTATCAGCAGCTCGCGCAGGCCGAGATGATGATGGGCGCGGCCGAGGGCATGAAGAAGGGCGGCGACGGCGGCGGGAACGCGTTCCAGGGCGCGGGCATCGGCATGGGCTTCGCGATGGCGGGCCAGATGGCCGGCGCGATGGGCCAGGCGAACGCCCAGCAGGCGCAGCGCCCGCCCGAGACCCGCGACCAGATCATGTCGACGCTCAAGCAGCTCGGCGAGCTCAAGGCCGCCGGGATCCTGACCGAAGCCGAGTTCGACACGAAGAAGAAAGAGCTGCTCGCGAAGCTGTGATGTCCCGCCTCGATAACCGCGCCTACTACGACGACTTTGCCGGCTGGTACGAGCGCGAGCGTCACCTGCCCTATCACCGCATGCTCGACGATCTCGAGGTCGAGCTCGTGGAGCGCTACGGTACCGACAAGGACGTGCTGGAGGTC
>JAGSPR010000112.1 GCA_018262455.1 Deltaproteobacteria bacterium
ACCGCGAGCTCGGCGGCAGCGGTCGGCGTCGACGCACGCGCGTCAGCGGCGAGGTCCGCCAGCGATAGATCGACCTCGTGGCCTACCGCGCTGATCACCGGGACCGGGCACCGCGAGATCGTGCGTACCACGCGCTCGTGGTTGAACGCCGTCAGATCGGTGGCTGCACCGCCTCCACGGCCCACGATCACGACATCGACCCCGGCGCGCACGACCGCCGCCATCCCCATCACCAGCTGATGCGGCGCGGTCGGGCCCTGCACCGCGGCGTCCGCGATCAGGATCGGCGTCGGCATCCGCCGCTGGATCGTCCGGATGATGTCGTGGACCGCCGCGCCGCGGGCCGAGGTCACGACTCCGATCCGGCGAGGGAACCGCGGCAACGGCCGCTTGCGGTCGGCCGAGAACATCCCTTCGGCCGCGAGCCGGTTCTTGAGCTGCTCGAGCGCGAGCGCCTCTGCCCCAGCACCGGCCGGCTCGGCAAAGTCCGCGTAGAGCTGCATCTTGCCGTCGCGATCGTAGACCCCCAGGCGACCACGGACGCGAAGCCGCTGCCCCGCCTCGATCTTGAATCGGAGCCGGGTCACGTCCCTGGCCCACATCACGGCGGACAGCACGCTCCCTCGGTCCTGCAGAGCGAAGTACAAGTGCCCGGAAGCAGGCACGCTGGCCTGCGTCACCTCACCTTCCAGCCACACCAGCCCCAAGGAGTCGAGCGCCCGGCCCGCGAGCCGGACCACCTCGGCGATGCCAAGTGGCTGGTCCCGGCTGCTCGGTGGGCGCTCGCCGGTGGCCACGGCGCACCGTAACCTTTCGACATCACGGTCGCTACCCAAGTTCGGCGCAACCGCCGTGGGTGGCGCGTTGTCGATCCCCACGATAGGATGCCGATGTCGGAAATGGCCCACGGGGTAGCAAAGTCTGAGTCGTCTTCTGAGGCTGGCGTCGCCGGGGCTCCGGTGGCGCGGGATGCGATCGATCCCGATCTGATCAAGCTGCAACGCAAGCGGCCCAAGGTCGGCCTGGTCACGGCGGCCGGGGTCGTCCTGCTCTGTGTCTACTTCCTGGTCCGACTGACCCCGGATCGCCGGTTCGCCGGCGCGTCGGGCGAGCCGACCGCGATCGCGGTGTCCGACGTCCTCGCCGGCAAGATCGGCGCCGATGACTACGTCGTCGTCGAAGCCGAGCCCCTCATGTCGCACGCGATCCGCGCCATGAAGTCCAAGGGGGATCTCGGCCTCCGAGTCGTCCCGGTCCGCGGCACGAGCGATCGCATGTGGCTCGCGGTGCCCGGCGATGGCTGGAGCCAGCCGGCCACGACCAACCAGTACAAGGGCCGGCTGCGCAAGCTGTCCGAGCTGCCGTTCGAGGATGCCGTGCGGAGCTACGCCGCCGAGCATCCCCGGCCGGTGTTCGGGACCGCGGCAGCCGCACGGGCAGCATTCACCGGGACCGTGTTCAAGACCGTCGCCGGCGACGAGGTCGCGGTGGTCGATGGCGACCGGGTCGCGATCGACCTGGTCGATCCAGCCCATTCGATCATCATCGCGTCGTTCAACGAACGGCTGCCGGACAGCTCGGCGTGGCTGGCTGCATTTGGCGCCGGCGGACTCACCGCGAAGCTCGGGACCGCGAGCCCGAGTGATGCGGCGCTCGGCCAGGCGCGGTTCGACGTCGCGGCCTCCCTCGCCGAGACGACCCACAAGCTCGAGGTCGCCGGGCTGTGGGCCGCCCGTGTCGAGAGCGTCACCCAGCACCTGACGACGACCTGGGGGGCGCTCCGCAAGTCTGGACCCGGCGCGCTGGTCGTGGACGGCGCGACCGTGCCCGACACGCAGATCGATCTGGTGGGCGTCTACGCCGCGCGCACGATCCCGGACGAAGCCTATGCACTGCTCGTCGGTGAGCTGCCGCAAGACTACTGGTACGTCATGCCGATCACCGTCGCGCTCTCGATCATCGGGCTGATCTTCCTGTGGGCGCTGGTCCGCGCGGTTCGCCGCGATCTGCTCCCGACGCGAGCCTGAGCGCTCGGCGTACGACGGTGGCGACGCTCTAGTGCTACAAAGAGGGAGCGTGCCCGCCCTGCCTCTTCGCCTTCACGATTCGATGCGTCGCCAGAAAGTCGCGTTCGAGCCTCTCGAAACCGGCAAGGTGAGCATGTACGTCTGCGGACCAACCCCCTACGCGCCGGCGCACATCGGCCACGCGTACTCGGCGATCGCGTTCGATACGATCCGCCGGAGCCTGCGGTTCCTCGGCTACGACGTGAAGTTCGTCCGCAACATCACCGATGTCGAGGACAAGATCATCAAGCGCGCGAACGAGCTGGCCGAGGATCCGATGGCGCTCGCCGATCGGTTCGCGGCCGACTACAACCGCGACATGGCTCGGTTCGGCGTCCTGGCGCCGGATATCGAGCCCAAGGTCTCGGCTCACATGGCCGACATCATCGGCGTGATCGAGAAGCTGATCGCGAACCGCTGCGCCTATCCGGTGGATGGCGACGTCTACTTCTCGGTCGAGTCGTTCCCGCCGTACGGCAAGCTCAGCGGCCAGTCGCTGGAGGAGCTGCGCGACGGCGCGCGGGTCGCGATCGACGAGCGCAAGCGCGCGCCCGCGGACTTCGCGCTGTGGAAGGCGGCCAAGCCCGGCGAGCCGGCGTGGGACTCTCCGTGGGGCAAGGGCCGTCCCGGCTGGCACATCGAGTGCTCGGCGATGACCGTCGCCCACCTCGGCGAGACGTTCGATCTGCACGGCGGCGGCAAGGACCTGATCTTCCCGCACCACGAGAACGAGATCGCGCAATCGCAGGGTGCCTACGGCGCCCACACGTTCGCGCGCTACTGGCTTCACAACGGGTTTCTCAACTTTGCCGGCGAGAAGATGTCCAAGTCGCTCGGCAACGTCTTTGGCTGCGATCAGATCGCCGCGGCGGTCGGGGGGGAGGCGCTGCGGTTCTTCTGCGTCTCCCACCATTACCGCTCGCCGGTGGACTTCGACGTCGAGGAGATCAGGGCACCCGACGGCACGCCGACCGGCGTCCGATTTCGCAGCCTCGAGGCCGCCGATCGCCAGCTCGGTTACTTCTACACGACCCTGCACAAGCTCGATCAGTTCGTCGCCCAAGGTGGCGATGGTGGCGCGGGTGCCGTGCTGCCCGACGCGGAGCGGCTCGTCGGCGAGACCCGCGACGCCTTGGCCGATGACTTCAACGCGCCGGTCGTGATGGCCGCGATGCATGCCGCGGCCACGCTCGCGAACAAGCTCGTCGATGAAGGCAAGGGCATCGACAAGGCGCTCAGGCGGCGAACGATCGCGCGCCTGGCGGCAGATCTCCGACTCGTTGGCTCCGCACTCGGCATCCTCGCTGGTGACCCGAAGGTCTACCTCGCGGGGCGCCGAGACCGGCTCGTCCGTCAGCGCGGGATCGATGTCGCGCGGGTCGAGCAGCTGCTCCGCGACCGGGTGACAGCGCGAGCGGCCAAGGACTTCCAGCGCGCCGATGCGATCCGCGGCGAGCTCACCGCGCTCGGCGTGGTCGTCGAGGACACGCCGCAGGGCAGCGATTGGCGGGTGATCGATGACGGCAACGTGGCCAGCGAGGGACAAGGGGCCAGCCGAACGTGAGCGCCGACGCCAAGAATCCGCCGGCCGCGCTCGTCCGCCCGATGATCGCGCGCGATCTCGACAAAGCCGGCAAGGGCCAGCTCGTCTATGTCGGGCGAGACGGTGAGGTCAAGGACCCGTCCGGGGTCCGCAACCGCCAGGTCGCGGCGTACGTCGCGTTCGGCGGCATCACCGCGGCAGGGGTCGCGCTCGCTGCCACGTCGTTCCCGCTTCTCATCCCGTTCTATCTCGCGCTCGGCGGCCGATTCGTTGGCACGGTGCGCGCGGTCCAGCGCGTCAACGAGGCCAGTGTTGCGCTGTCCAACGGCGATGCCATCGCGGGCCGCGCGCTCGCGGAGCCGGTCGCGCGGGCGTGGTGGGCCCCAGGTCGCGTGCGTGCTCTCGCCGAGCTCCGCGTCGCGATCGCCGACGCTCTCGAAGGCAAGGGAGAGCAGGCGCTCGAACGCGTGCGTCGCGCTCGGGTGAGGCTGTCGCCCCGCCTGATCCAGCACCAGTTCTCGTACTACACCGAGATCAACCTGCTGACCGCGCTCGGTCGCACCAAGGAGGCGCGCAACGTCCTCGAAGCACGCGGCGGCATCCCGGTCGGCGAAGTGCTCAAGCTGTCGTACTGGATCGCTCAGATGCACCTCGGGGTCGCAGAAGGGCGCCTCGACCTCGACGAGTCCGAGCTCCACGATCGGATGCGCAAGGGCCTCTCGATGACCGCGGGCCGTGACCTGCTGCTGCTGTGCGCGTGGCTCTACGCCCAGCGCGGCGAGCACGACGACGCGCGGTTCGCGTGGCGCCAGGCGATGGATCGCGAAGGCAGCCAGCGGCTCGAGGTCGCGATGCCCAAGCTCGCCGAATGGATGGCCGAGTACCGCAAGGACCGGCCCGAGCTCGACGTGCCCGAGCCCGACGACGAGCTGTGATGCTAACCCTGGGGGGGGCGATTGTCCGGCTCACCGGGCTGCGCGAGCATTCGATCGAGCTCACCGGTGCGCTCGAGCGCGCGTAGCTCGTCGAAGCCGCCGATCGAGCGTCCGTTGATGAAGATCTGCGGCACCGTCGTTCGACCGGTCTGATCGACGAGCCAGCGACGCGTGGCGTGATCTCCGGTGGTGTCGATGTTCTCGTACACCACGCCCTTGTCGTTCAGCAGTCGCTCGGCCCCGGTGCAGTAGCCACAGAACCTGCGCGTGTACATCTTCACGTGCGCCGGCATCTTCGAAGGATAACCTGGATCGCGCACGTCACCACGTCACAAGGATCGGAGGGCCATGCGCGCGCGCGTCACGATCGACGGCACGTGCCGATGCGAGGTCACTTGTCGTCAGCGTCCTCGGAAAGGTACGCGAGGATCACCTCGTCGAGGCTCTTCTCCGAGATCAGGCCTTGGCCGAATCCCCGGCCTTCGTCCTCGCGGGCCTTGCGAACCCGCGGTGGAGCCGCCGACTTCGCAGGGGCGCCGACGATCACGGCTGGCCGCGTCATCACCACGCCGCCGCTGTTACTCGATCCGGTGCGGCTGGTGGGCGGGGTGCGTGTGGGCGTGGCCGTGCGCGAGATCGGCATCGCCATGGTCGTGGCGGGCGCGGATCGAACCGGCTGCGTGATCGGCGCAGGCGGGTGGATCGGCGCGGCGTGGTGGATCGGCGCAGCTGGTGGGATCGCGGGAATGCCACGTGACAGCGGCGGGACGGAGGGCGACGGAACCCGTCCTGGGGTACCGAGTCCGGGCGGGATCGAAACGCCGCCCGAGCGCTCCCGATGGATCTCGGGCGGGATCGAAACGCCGCCCGAACGCTCCCGAACGACGTCGGTGGGGGCCCGCGTGTTGCTGCCGGCGCGCTTGTGCTGCGCGTACTGCCCCGGTCGCTCGGCGCCCATCCCCGGCGGGGGCTCTGCGGACGCGGGCGCGGGCGCGTAGATCTCGATCGCATCCGACTCGCGGCGGTGGCGCGGATCGTCGCTCGTGAGCGGACGCGAGACGACTTGTGGTGGGGTGATGGCCGGCCGCGTGGACGGGCGCGCGTGGGGCCGGGCCGGCGGTAGTGCGGCTGCGCCAACCGCCGACGGCCGCCGTTCGGGCGGGGTCGGTGGAGGAACCGCGCTGGGCATGCGGTCTGTCGAAACCCGCGCCGCGAGGAGAGGATCCTCGTAAGCCGAGATGTCGGTATCGTGAGACGCCCGGTTGCGACTCAGCAGCTCTTCGGATTCGTCGAGCTCGAGCTGGATCTCGATCTCGGGGGACGAATCGGCGAGGTTGACCGGCGCCGAGGCGAAGTCCTGGATCGGGGTGCGGATGGTCGCGTTGGACGTCGCAATCGCGCTGGTCACCACGGCGAGATCGTCGTAAGATGGCGGATTCGCATGCGCAGGGCTCGCCGGCAGCTTGCCGCGGGTCGAGGTTCTCGGGCTCGTGGATGACGCTGGCTGTTCCGACGGCGAGAGCTCGAGCGGGGTCAGGTCGCGGCGGGTCGCGCCGGCGTCATCTCGTTGGGTCGTCCCCGCGTCGTCGCGAAGGTCCCGCACGGTCAGCGCGTCGAACGCGGCCCCCAGTGCTCCGAGGTCCGGCAGCTCGGACGCCGAGGCCTGAACCTCGATCTCCGGTGTGCTCGAACGTGCGAGTTGCGGCGCGCTGGAGCGATCGGAAGCGGCCTCACTCTGCTCGCTGCGAGGTAGCAAACCATCAATATCACCGAGGTATTCGTCGATCTTCCCATCGAAATGACCGCGCTTCAGGTCCTTGAGCACAGCCTTGTGCTGGGCCTGCATCAACGACTTGATCGCCTCCTCACCCGAGCCGGCGTCATAGACCAGCTTACGAGTCGAGATGATCACGCCATGATGAAACAGGTGCGTGAACAGATGGGGCGACATGACGCCCGAATCCTCGGTCTGGACGTGAAATACCAGTCCGCGATACAGGACGTTGTGGTTGTAGCCCAGAATGGGCGAACGCTTGGCCACCGCGCTGCGAGGGTATCACGGGAACGGCTTGCGAAGCCGTGGCCTTGTAATTCGACCGAGGGGTTGATACTCAGCTTCTTCGGCTTCAGTCTTGAAGCACGCTTCTTGGGGGATCCGCCCCCTGACCTCTATCCCCTGGGAGGCCCCGCAATCGCGGGGTACGCATATTCCGTGACGAGTCCTGCTGTCGAGTCGAAGTTCGTCGAGTTGGTGCGCAACTGGCTGGTGTCGTTGCCCCACGATCTAAAAATCGCGTTCGAAGCGATGGATGACGAGAACCTGCCTCGACCGGTGCGCGAAGCCGCCGCTGGCGTCGTCGCGTATGTCGTGTCGCCCAATGACTCGCTCAAGGATCGCAACGACAACATCGTCAACTTCGCTGATGACGCGGTCTTGCTCCGCCTCGCGCTGCAGAAGGCGCTTGGCCCCGGCGAGGATGAGCAAGCATTTCGCGATCGGTTTCCAGAGCTGTTCGAGTCGCTCGACGAGAACCTCACGCTCTGCAAGTCGGTGATGGGCGAGCTCATGACCTGGCTCGAGAGCAAGGTCGGCGGCCTGGCAGGCCTCGAGTACAAGGGCAAGAAGATCGCCAAGTACATCGATGACGACGAGGCTCGCGGGCAGCTGTTCGACGATGGCCTCGTGTTCCGCACCGACTATCCGGTGGACGAGAAGACGATCGCCGACAAGCTGAAGAAGGCTTCGACCGTCACCGAGGTGATGAAGCGTCGCAAGGCCGAAGAGTCGCGCGCCAAGGGCGCCAGCATCCGCGCCTGATCGAGCTCAGAGATCTACGAGCTCGAAGCCGGTCAGTGGCTCGCCGAGGAACCGCGGTGCGAGCTCGTCGAGTCGCGAGGTGTCCGTTGCGAAGCAGTCGAGCCGCCCTTTGCCCGCGCGGCGGTTCGAGCCGACGCCGACAACGCCGAGGCACGCGCGTGCTGCCTCTGCCATCGCGTTCGCCGAATCGACGACCGCGACCGGATGGTGTGCGAGCTCGGCCGCGACACGCTCGAGCACGCCGCGGAGCAATGGATAGTGCGTGCATCCGAGGACGAGCGTGTCGATCTCGGGATCCTGCGCGAACAACTGAGTGAGGTAACGACGCGCGACGAGCATCGCGATCTCGTCGTCGGTCCAGCCCTCTTCGGCGAGCGGGACCAGCAGCGGACATGCGAGCGCGGTGAGCTTGACCTGCGGAGCCCGCGCGGCGATCGCGGTCGCATACGCACCTGACCGCACCGTGCCGAGCGTACCGATCACGCCGATGTGGCCGCTGCGCGTGGCTGCCAGCGCGCTCGTCGCGCCTGGTTCGACGGCGCCGATCACCGGCACCGGGCTCGCGGCGATCAGCGCGGGCAGCGCATTGGCCGAGGCCGTATTGCACGCGATCAGCACCAGCTTGACGTCGCGGGCCAGCAAGAAGTCCTGGCAGGTGAGCGAGTAGCGCTCGACGGTGCGTGGGCTCTTGCTTCCATAAGGAACCCGGGCCGTGTCTCCCAGATAGATGATGTCTTCGCCGGGAAGTGCCGTGCGAAGAGCTCTCACGACCGTGAGCCCGCCGACACCAGAATCGAAGACGCCGATGGCGTGACGCCCGTTCTTCGCGTCAGCAGTTGTTCGATCTTGCCCCAGCATTGCTTCCGGATTGCGCCGAGCTGTCACAGACGGCAACTTTACTTGCCAGACTGGGGGCTCGTCTTCCGAGCAAACGTCTTACAGGCGCGATCGCTTCCGACGCGTCGGTTGAGCGAGCCTGCGGCCTTCGAACGCCCAGACAAGCTGGAGGAATGTCGCCGGCTTATCCTGAAGATCGGCGTAGAAGCGCGAGATTCCCGGAAAGCTACGTTCGGCCAGCGGAAGCTGGCGTTCGGTGATGCGACCCTGCACTGCGGGCCGAGCGAGAGCATGCTCCGTACCAACCGACTTCATGGTAGGTAAGCCACCCCGATGAGCGAGATGCCCGACAGCGTGCGCGGCCTCGTGGAGGCGGATCCTGTCGTCTTGATCGAGCTGGCAGCCGCCATCAGCGACCACGGGCGGTGGCCTGTGGAGCGCGTGACCGAAGTCGCCAAGGAGCACGCGCCACGGCTCGTGGAGGCCGACAAGGCCCGCCTGCGCGCCGCGATGGAGCAGATGCTCATGGGCCCCCACATCGACGATGCGCTCGAGTGGCTGCGTGCCACGCGCATCCTCGCAGTGCTGTTCCCGGAGCTCGAGGCCACGGTCGATCTCGTCCAGGAGCCCGGACGCCAGCACAAGGACGTGTGGGATCATACCAAGCAGGTCGTGCGGCAGACCGTGCGTCGACCGCTGGTCCGCTGGGCGGCCCTGCTGCACGACATCGGCAAGGTGCCGACGCGGACGTTCACCGCTGAAGGCGTGCACTTCCATGGTCACGCCGAGGTCGGCGCACGCATGTTCGACAAGGTGAGCCAGCGGTTCGCGTTCGCGCGCGACGAGCGCCACACGATCCGATTCCTCGTCAAGCACCACCTGCGGACCAACCAGTACGGCGATCAGTGGACCGACAGCGCCGTACGCCGGTTTCACCGCGAGATGGCCGCGCACATGAAGGACCTGCTCGATCTGTCGCGCGCAGACATCACGTCCAAGCGCCCTGGTCGACGCAAGCAGCTGCTCGAGCAGATCAGCGCGCTCTCGGATCGCGTCGAGCGTCTCGCCGAGGCGGATGCCAAGCTCCCGCCGCTGCCCGGCGGGGTCGGCAACGCGATCATGACCGCGTTCGAGATCCCCGCGTCTCGCTTGATCGGTGATCTCAAGCGCTCGCTCGAGCAGGAGATCGCGAGCGGCACCCTCGAAGCGCGTCGCGAGGACGCGTACTACGTGGCGCACCTCGCGCGCCACGATCGCGTGCCCAGCATCGCGCCGGAGAAGCGAGCCGAGCTGATCGCGGCCGGCGGCGCCCTCGAGGTTCCCGCCGACGATGTCGAGGGGCCGCATATCGGAGTCGAGCCCGACGATCCGTCTCCGGGGGTGCTCGCGTGCGGTCACGATCCAGAGAACGATCCGTGCGTGCATCGCGACGCCGACGCCGGCGATCCTGATCTCCGCCACTGACCGAGCAGGAGATCGGCTCGCTTACGCCGACGCTTACGCTTACGCCTACGTAGTAGCTGGGGAGGCACGTCATAGGCTTCGGCGCGGTGACACCACCGCGTTCGCGATCAGCAGCCCCGCGACGATCGCGATCGAGACGATGAACATCGCGAACACGGTCTCGACGCCGCTGAGCGTGTCGCGTCCGAGCAGCGAGGCCATGCCGCGAAATCCCATGCTGCCGGGCACCAGCAGCAGGACGGCGGGCACGAGCACCACCTGCGCTGGACGTTCCAGCAGCCGCGCGAACATGTTGCCGAGCACGCCGCACGCGAACGCGCCGACCAGCACGCCCAGCTGATCGCCGAGCCAGAGTGTGCCGAGCCGCGTCCCGAGATAGCCGACCACGCACGCGCCGAGGATCCACCCGAACGCGCGCGGCTGGGCCTGGACCACGATCGCCATCCCGAGCGACGACGCGACGAGCGCGACCCATTGCGTCCACTCCGGTAGTGCGACCGGAACCGCGTGGTGGACCTCGACGAGCGCATTCGCGATCCGCTCGCCGAGCGCGACGCCGACGACCAGCTGGAGCAGCACGATCACCGCCGACATCAGCCGCGCGGTGCCCGCGATCAAGTGCCGCGTCGCCAGCTCGGTCATCGCGACGGTCAGCGACATGCCGGGCAGCAGGACGAGCAACGCGGCGATCGTGACGAGCGATGGCGTGATCTCCCATACCGAGGACGCGAGGCCGGCGGCCAGCGCGACGAACGCCGAGCCGACGAGCTCGAACACGCGGGCCTGATCGGTCGAACGCTTGGCGATCTGCGCGAGCAGCCCGAGCATGACGCCGATCGCGCTCGCCACCGCGACATCGGCGAGGCCGCCCCCGAAGAACACGGCGAGCGCGCCGGCCGTCACTGCGTGCATCACCGTCGAGATCGCGTGACCGAACTGGCGCGGCGCCGCGAAGATGTGCTCGATCCGCGCGACGCCTTCGGCCGGTGTCACGCGCTGCGCCGCGACCTCGTCCGCCAGGTCATCGACCTGCTCGAGCTTGTCCATGTCGAGCTCGCCGCCCTCGACCCGCATCATCCGGGTCCGCAGCTCCGACGGGTCGCCGAAGCTCATGATGATCGCGGTCGGCGTGGTGAACACCTCGGCCCGGATGTCGAGCCGCCGGCAGGCCACGAGCAGGGCTTCCTCGAGGCGCTGGGCAGGCGTCCCGTAGCGATGGAGCGCCCGTCCGAGCGCGAGCACGAAGGCGATCGCGTCGGTCGCGTCAGCTCCCTCGGATCGGGGCACCGCCGGGCTCACCGGTCCACGATACGGGTCCCGGCGGGTGAGGGCCCCTTTGAGGGGGGCCCGAAAACGCCGAACGCCCGGGCGGCAACCCAGGCGTTCGATATCAGTCAGACGAACTAACTAAGTATAAGTAACTAAAAGTAACTCGGAGCTTAATCGATAATCCGAGTGGAGCTAACCAGTGCGTGAGCACCAGCGTGAGCGGGGTCTAAGCAAGGCCCGGGCCATCGAGCTGCAGCCGCTTGCAATGCATTGTATTTATGCCACTTGCATGCTACCGAGAGCTGTCTACACGTCTAGAACCGAGCCCGCGCTAGGACATTCATGTCGCGAGGCTCCGGAGCGGACGCAACGAATTGCAGAGTCTTCATGAACAACATGCTCGCGGTAAACGCCGAGGGCCCCGAGATCCGCGTTGCGGTCGTCGAGGATGGCGCCCTGGCAGAGTTCTTTGTCGAACGTAAACGTGAAAAGGGAATCGTCGGAAACATCTATCGCGGCAAGGTGAGTCGTGTCCTTCCGGGGATGCAGGCCGCGTTCGTCGATCTCGGGCCGAAGGTGGAGCGCGCCGCGTTCCTCTATGTAGGCGACGTCCTCGGCTCCGGCGACGAGCGCAAGCTCTTCGAGGACGCCGATACAGATGACGGCGCCGACGATTCGCCGGAAGGCGCTGCCTCGCGCATCGCGCGGTCGCGCAAACACCTCGCCAATCGCAAGATCGAGGACCTGCTCAAGCCCGGCCAGTACGTGCTGTGCCAGGTCGTGAAGGATCCGATCGGCCAGAAGGGCGCGCGCGTCACGGGCTACCTCTCGCTGCCCGGTCGTTACAGCGTGTTCATGCCGCACGTCGCGCAGATCGGCGTGTCGCGTCGCATCGGCTCCGACAAGGAGCGCCGGCGGCTGCGCGATCTCGTCAACGAGGTCCGGCCGAAGGGATCGGGCTTCATCGTCCGCACGGCCGCCGAAGATGCCAGCGATCAGGAGCTGCGCGACGACGTCGACTTCCTCTCGCGCCTGTGGAACGAGATCGACAAGCGTCAGGAGCAGGGCGGACCGGCCGGCCTCGTCTACGCCGATCTCGATCTCGCGCTGCGCGTCGTTCGTGACCTGCTGCGCGAGGACACCAGCGAGGTCGTCATCGATGACGACGAGCAGTGCGATCGCGTCCGCAAGTTCACGATGGCGTTCCTTCCCCGGTTCACCGAGCGGATCAAGAAGTACGAGGGCCGCCGGCCGATCTTCGACCACTTTCACATCGAGCCCGCGCTCCGTCAGGCAGTCGCGCGCAAGGTCCCGCTGAGGAGCGGTGGCTCGCTCGTGATCGATCAGGGTGAGGCTCTCACCGCGATCGATATCAACACCGGCAGCTTCACGAACACCGGCTCCGGCAATCTCGAAGACACGGTCACCGCGAACAACCTCGAGGCCTGCGACGAGGTCGCGCGGCAGCTGCGGCTGCGCAACATCGGCGGCATCATCGTCATCGACTTCGTCGACATGGACAAGGAAGGCAACCGCCGCAAGGTGTGGGATGCGTTCCAGAAGGCGCTGTCTCGCGATCGCGCACGGACCAACGTAACGAAGATCAGCGAGCTCGGGCTCGTCGAGATGACCCGCAAGCGAACCCGCGAGTCACTGGTCCAGCTCCTGACCGAGCCATGCCCGACCTGCGAGGGCTCTGGCGTCGTCAAGTCGGTGACCACCGTCGCGTACGAGATCCTGCGCGAGGTCCGCCGGTCGGGCTCGCTCGTCGATAGCGAGAAGATCGAGATCGAGTGTGCGCCCCGCGTCGCCGAGATCCTGTCGAGGCAGGAGCGCGACTACCTCGATCATCTCGAGAAGCGTTGCCAGAAGCTGATCACCGTCGTCGCCCAGAAGGGGTGGAAGCCGGATCAGTTCCGGGTTGCCGGCAAGATGTCGACGGAGATCGCAGCACAGGCTGCAGCCGAGTCACCGCCGCCGAAGAACGGTCCCCAGCACGTGAGTCCTGCGGCCGCCCCCGAACGCGGGGGTGGTGACCGTGGTGGAGCCAGCGGCGATCGCGGCGGTGGTGGAGCCGGCGGCGACCGCGGGGGGCGACGGCGGCGGCGTCGGGGTGGCCGCGGACGTCCGGGCGCTGGCGCCGACGCGTAGCGCGCGTTCGTTCGCGACGTAACGCCGCTACAGATCCACGGTACACGAGGCGCCCTGCCCCGGACTCTCGGCGATCGTGACCTCGATGGACCTGACGTGGGGCGCTTCGAGGACCGTGATCCGTTCCCGCAGGAGCTCGGCCACGTGCGCGGCGAGCGCTTCGACCGAGATGTTGTCGATCGGCAGCAGCAGCGCATCCTGGCGCGGCATGACGTAGCGGTCGCCGCACAGCCTGAACTCGAGCTCGGAATCGTCGCGGATCACCACGAGGAACGGGTTCTTCGTGGCGACCAGCACGTGCTCTTTCCACCCGCTACACAGCTCCGCCAGCGCGGCCTTGATCGGCGCGAACGGAATCATCGCCGCGAGCTCGACGCGCGCGACCTCGATCGCGACGGCGATCGTGTAGTTGTGGCCGTGCAACCGCTCCTTCGTACCGTCGGCGAACACGGTCATGTGGGCGCACGAGAACTTGTACTGGTCGCGCGCGATCAAGATCCGATGACGTGCCACGGCGGCAGCATACACGCCGTGACCAACCCTGACGCGTGGATCAGCGACGCAGCGCGACCCGCGCCAGCGCGAGGCACGCGAGCGCGTTCAGGCCCAGCCAGAGCGCACCGAAGCCGAACGTGCCCGCCGCGGAGACCGGAGCCACCGCGAACAACGCGAGGTGGGCCGCGACGCCGACCGCGAGGCCCGCGAGCGGTGCGCGCAGCTTCGGGAAGCCGTAGCCGACGCCCAACAGCACCAGCGGGATCAGCGCGCTGAGAAACACGGCGCTGCCCACACTCGAGGCTGCCACCCACGACGGCAGGCCATGGGTGAGCGTGTGGACCACGGGCAGCGACGCGACGCCCGGCGCGAGCGACGGCAGGAAGAACAAGCCGGACGCACCGACGAGCACGCCGCCGAGGTAGGTCCAGCCGAGCTTGATGCCGCGGCGACGAGTGCCGGCGGCGACCGCTGCCGCCATCACCAGGCCGAGGCCCAGCGACCAACCATCTCCCGACGTGTTCGCGTCCGCCAGCTTCGCGCGCGCACGCTTGATCGCGGCGGGTGCGTCCATGATGCCGGCGCCGTAGTGCTCGGCGCTGTACGTCTGGTTGGTCGGCTTGCGCGCGGTGTCCTTGAGGATCTTCTCGACGGCGTCGGGATCCGTGATGCCTTCACCAACGACGAGTGCCGCGACACCCGCGACGTGGGGCGAGGCCATCGACGTCCCCATGAACGCGAAGTAGCCATCCTTCGTCGGGTCGCCGATCACGATCGTGTTCTGGAGCACGCCGCCGTCCGGGTTGTTGCGGCCGCCGTTCTTGTCTTGCGTGTTGCCACCCGGTGCCGCGATGTCGATCTCCTTGCCCCAGTTCGAGTAGAACGTGGTGGCCTCGTCCTGCTGCGTCGCCGCGACGGCGATCGCGCCGGGGTACGCCGCGGGATAGCCAACCTTGCCACGGCTCTCGTTGCCTGCGGCGCACACGACCGTGACCCCCTTGCCGTGGGCGTACTCGACGGCCTTCTTGAGCACCTTCGACGGGAACGCGCCGCCGAGGCTCATGTTGATGACCTTCGCGCCGTTGTCGGCGGCATAGCGGATCGCGTCGGCGATGCCACCGACCGAGCCCGAGCCGGAGGCCGACAGCACCTTGAGGGGCATGATCTTGACGTCCAGGGCGACGCCAGCAACACCGATGCCGTTATTGGTCGCCTGCGCGATCGTGCCGGTCACGTGCGAGCCGTGGCCGTGATCATCGTTGGCGTGGACGGTGTTCTTGACGAAGTCGTAGGGCTTGACGAACTTCAGGCCGGCGAGGTCCGGCAGCTGGTGGAACTTGCCGTAGTTCTCGAAGCCGACGCCGGTATCGAGCACCGCGACGATCACGCCGTTGCCCTGGGCGAGCTTCCAGGCCTCGGGCATGCCGATCTGTCGGAGGTGCCACTGCTTGACGTACAGCGGATCGTTGGGGAACCCGGCGTCGGTCGGAGAGGCCGCCGGTGCGACCGCCTCCTGTTCCATCTCGAACGGCGAGAGCGACAATTCGGCGTCGGGCTCGGCGATCTCGACGTCGGCACGCGCGGACAGCTGCGCGATCAGCACATCGCGCTGCGCCGGATCGACGTGCGCACGATACAGCTTCGTCGCCTTGGCCACGCCGCTCTCGTCGACGAGCGCCAGGTGGATTCCGAGTGCCTGCTCGATCGCGTCAGGCGTGGCGTCATCCTTGAGGTCGACGAGGATGTCGTCGGGATCGGTCGCGGCGGAGATCTCGTCGACCGGGTCCGGAGCTTGCGCATGCTGGTCGGCCGCGTCGGGCCGGAAGTACCACCACAACACGAGGATCGCGAGGATCACGAACAGCCACAGCAGCCGTCCGAGACCCCCACGCTTGGTCTGTTGCTCGTCCATGAACCGAGTATAGGACCTGAGCGGGTCGGGTGCTTGTAACGTCCAGGGGGGAACCGGAGATCGGCCTCGCGGGCCAGCCCGTATTCGGTTCAGATCAGGACGCGCTCGTCGGCAGGAGTCTCGTCCTCTCCCATCACGAGCTGGTTATCGAGCTCGCGATCCTCTGCCAAGGCTTCGAGATAGCTCTTGATTTCGGGAACAGCGACGACGATGCGCTCGACGTACTCGCGCGCGAGGAAGAGCACCGTGGCAGGGCGCTGCGCGATGACCATCGCGGTCGTGCGCGCATTTCGTACGACGGACATCTCGCCGAACAGGTCGCCGGTCTTGAGCGCGCCCAGCGGGATGACCGTGCCGTCGCTCGCGCGGCGCGACACGTCGAGCTCCCCCGACAGCACCACGAAC
>JAGSPR010000113.1 GCA_018262455.1 Deltaproteobacteria bacterium
GGGCTCGTCCCGATCTCGGCGATGCTGACCACCGACGAGCTGTTCGATCGGGCCTACGGCCAGCACTACGCGTCGGCCGAGGCGCACAACACGACGTTCGGTGGTAGCGCGATCGTGTGCGTCGCGGCGCTCGCGGCGCTCGACCTGCTCACCGACGAGCTGATCGCGCGGGTCGGCGAAGTCGGCGCGCGGTTTCGCGGCAAGCTCGCGGCGACGCTCGCGCGCCACGAGCTGTTCGAGGAGGTGAGGGGCGCCGGACTGCTCGTCGGGATCGCGCTCAAGCCGTCGGATCATCCGTGGCTGTCGTTCGAGCACTTCGGTGTCGAGGCGCTCGCGGACCAGCCGACGACCGGCGTGCTGCTCTGCCACCGGCTCTACAAGCGCGGCTTCTACTGCTTCGCGTGCGGCCACGACTGGCGGATCCTGCGCGTGCTGCCGCGGTTCAATATTCCCGAGCCGGTGCTCGACACGTTCGTCTCCGCGATCGACGAGGAGCTGGAGTATCTATGCAGCCTGACCTGAGCTCGCCCGCGGGCGCAGGGGACCCCCGCCGCGCCCTCGTGCTCGGAGGAACCGGCGCGGTGGGCAGCGCGGTGTTGCGCGAGCTCGCGCGCCGCAGCGTTCCCGCGGCGTTCGGCTATCACCGATCCGCCGACAAGGCGCAGATGCTCGCGCTCGAGTACGGCCACACGGCATTTCAGATCGACCTTGCCGATGCCGACGCGACTCGCGCCGCGCTCGATGCGCAGGACACCCCGGACGTGCTGATCCACTGCGCCGGGGTCAGCGCTCCGCGCACGCTCGACGAGCTCGACGTCGCGGCCTGGCAGCATGCCATGGCCGTGAATACCCAGTCGGCGTTCCTGGCGTGCCAGTGGATCGCGGCGTGCGGCCGGCCGTGCGATGTCGTGCTCGTCGGCGCGCTCGATCGTGCGCAGTCGCTGCCGTTGCCCGTGCACTTCGCCGCCACCCAGGGCGCGCTGTCGGCGCTGGTCATGGCGCTCGGGCACGAGCTCGGGCCGCGAGGGATCCGCATCAACCTCGTGGCGCTGGGCGTGCTCGATAGCGGGCTCTCGGACAGCCTCGTCGCCCGGCGGCGCAAGGACTACGAGACCTTCAGCGCGCTGCGCCGGATCGGCACGCCCGACGAGGCAGCGAAGACGATCGCGTGGCTCGCTCTCGAGAACACGTTCATCCAGGGCAAGGTCATTTCCGTGAATGGAGGCATCTGATGGCCGAGCACACCGATCGTATCCAACCATCGCGGTTCAATTCGCGCGGGATCTTCTTCTTCTCCGGGCGGATCCAGTGCCCGCTCGCCGGGATCGGCAGCCGCCCTGCCGATGCGAGTAACCGGCTCGTGCTCGACGACGCGATGAGCGAGGTGACGATCGATCGCGAGGCGCGCCGGATCACCGTCCGCAACGACCACGGCTACGCCAAGAAGACCAACGTCGCCGATCTCATGTTTCTCGCCGAGGGGGTCACGGGGTCCGGGGAGCGCTCGCCGTTCAGCATCCACCTCAAGGTCCAGAAGACCGGGCACAAGTACGGCGTCGATCTGCATCGCCACCTGCGCAACGGCAACCCGATGGTCCGCGCCGAGTACGAGCCGTACGAGGTCGTCGCGATCGACGGTGGCAAGTCCCTGGTGCTGCTCGATCAGCAGCGCACGGATCAACTGATCAGCAAGCCGTCGATCGCGCTGAGGATCGTCAAGGCGTTCATGGCGATGAAGGACAACCTCGAGGGCCAGCAGCAGGATCCGGGTGCGCCTGGTTACCGCGTCGCCGATCTGTCGGTCGGGTTCGGTGCGCTCGGCCTCGACTACATGATGGCTCGCGCCCAGCTCGTGTCGCTCGACGGCGGCAACGCCGCGCTGATCGAGCGCGGCTCGGTCCCCGACATGCTGCGCGAAGGCGCGTGGGAGATGAAGTTGACCGCGCTGTCGGAGAAGTGGCTCCCGGAGGTCGTGCAGCGCGATCTGTTCCTCTACGGCATCGACGAGCTGCCCCTGCTCGCCGAGGTCCGCCAGCGTGGCCTGCTCAAGGGCCAGACCCTCGCGTTTCGGTTCGACCGCACCGGTGGCACGGTTGCGCTCGATGACAAGTCGACGCCGTTGCCGGGCGCCCTCGACGTCGCGCGTGCGTACATCGAGTTTCACATGCTCGGCGGCCTGCTCGCCGAGCACGCCGAGTCGCGCGCGCGTCCGCCGGTGTAGATGCCCTCCGCGCGTCACCACGGCCTCGATACCGCGCGCGCGCTCGCGATGGTGGTGCTCCTCGCCACGCACGGCGCGCTCTCGTTCATGGTCACCCCGGTCGGCTGGGCGATCCAGGATCGCAGCCAGCACCTCGGGGTCGATCTGGCTGTCTGGATCGTCCGGGCGTTCGCGTTGCCCATGTTCTTCTGGCTGTCCGGGTTCTGCTCGCGGGCGGTGCTCGAAGGGCAGGGGGTTCGCGGGTTCGTGCGCCACCGCGTGACCCGCATCCTGCTGCCGCTCGTCATCGCGATCGTGCCGTGCTCGCTCGCGCTCGACGCGCTGTGGGACTGGGGCCGCGAGCTCGCGGGTCGGCCCGAGGTCGCGGCGAACGTGCCCAAGCTGCAGGGCTCGGGGCTGCCGATCACGCTCGGCCACCTCTGGTACCTGTACTACCTGCTCGCGCTCTCGGGGATCGCGCTGGCGGTGGTCGCCGTCACGCGCCGCGGAAGGCTCGTGCTGCCCGGCGCCGCGATCCTCGCCTCCGTCGCGATCCTCGCGTGCGGCTCGCTCGCCGTGACCGGGATGCTGCAGCCCGATACCCCGCTCGGGTTCGCGCTCGACCCTGGCGCGTTCGCGTTCGAGGGTGCGTTGTTCGCCTGGGGCTGGCTGGTCCACGCCCGGCCCGGCGAGCTCGAGCGCTATGGAGCGCGCGCCTGGTGGTTCGTCGGCATCGCGGTCGCCAGCCTCGGAGCCGTCCTGCCGGCGCTGTACGACAGTGCGGATCCGGCGAGCCAGGCGCGCCCGCCGCTTTATGCGATCGCGGCCAGCGGCGTGTTCGCGCTCGCGGCGACCGGCGCGTTCATCGCCCTGTGCGTCCGCTACGCGAGGCGGCGCCACCGCTCGCTGCAGCTCGCCTCCGAGGCGTCGTACTGGTGCTACATCGTCCACCTGCCGCTGCTCGTCCTGCTGCAGATCTCGCTGGCCGAGGTTCGGCTGCCCGGCGTGCTCAAGTTCCTCGCGATCGTCGCGGTGACCATGGTCGCGAGCGTGCTGTCCTACGCGCTCGTGATCCGTCGAGCTCCGCTGCGCCGGTTGCTGGGCTAGTCGTCGTGGGCGAGATCTCGATCCCGTACCTGTTCGCGGCGCTGATGGCGCTGGAGTTTGGCTACAACGCGATCCACCGCAAGCCCTATCAGACGCCGCGCGACTCCGCGGTCAGCTTGATGGTCGCGATCCCGCACTTCGCGCTGCTGTCGATCGTGCCGGTGGTGTGGGTCGTGGTCTATCGCCACGTCCAGGCCGCGATGCCGGGCCAGCTCGCGATGGGCTGGTGGATCTGGCCGATGGGCATCGTCGTCATGGACTTCGCCGCATACTGGATGCACCGCTACCACCACGCGATCAACCTCACCTGGGGTGTCCACTCGGTGCATCACTCGAGTGACGAGTTCACGATGACCACCGGCGGCCGCAGCTCGGTCGCCGAGCCGTTCGTCAACGTGATCTCCGGCGCGTACCTGATCCTGGTGTTGCCGGCGGTCCTGGGCCTGCCGATCGTGGCCGCGGGGCTGGGCTGGCTCGTCAAGGACGCCTGGGGCTTTGCCGTCCACACCCGCAACATCGCCAGGCTCGGCCCGCTCGAGTACGTGATGGCCACGCCTTCGCACCACCGGGTCCATCACGCGATGAACCCGATCTACGCCGGCAAGAACTTCGGGTTCGTGTTCATCGTCTGGGACAAGCTGTTCGGCACGTTCCAGCCCGAGCTCGCGGCGATCGCGCCGATCTACGGGACCACGCGCCCGCCGCGGAGCTTTCACCCGCTGAAGGTCGCGTTCCACGAGCTGGCCGCGATCTGGCGCGATGCGGTCGCGACGCGGCGGTGGCGCGACAAGCTGCGGATCTGGTTCATGCCCGCGGGCTGGCGCCCCGACGACGCGATCGCCGAGCCGGCGCAGCCTCGTACGCGCTACGCCCCACCGGCGCCGCGCGCGCTGTACGTTGTGGGGGGGCTCCAGCTCGGCTACCTGCTGGTCGCGGTGGTCCACCTCGCGGCCACGCTCGGCGATCACGGGATCGCGCCGGACCTCGGGTACCTCGGCTTCTTGATCCTCGGCGCCGCGATCCTCGGCGAGTTCTTCGAGTGCTCGCCGCGCTTCCCGGTGGTGGAGACAGCGCGCACGGTGAGCGTGCTCGTCCTGATCCTCTCGACCGGGACCTGGTTCGGCCGCCCGCTCGACGGCTTGCCGTGGCTGCTAGTCGTCGGATCGGGGGTGAACCTGGTCGTGGCGTGGATCGCGGCCCGGCTGCGCTGACTCGAGGATGCTCCGCAACGCGCCGATCAGCGGCAGGTACGTCAGCGCCAGCCCGATCTGGAGGTACGCGGTGAGCGCGCGGTAGAGCAGCACCACCGCGAACGCTCCGCCGTCGGGCAGCAGGTGACCGAAGAACACGCCGGCGCCCGCCTCGGCGATTCCGGGTGCCGGCGCGATGTTGGTGAACGCCAGGTAGATGATCGCGAGCGGCACGATGGGCCCGATCGCGCGCGCGCCGAACATGTGCGCGAGCACGACGACGAGGCCCACGTAGGCCCCGTAGTACAGCACGTGGCTCGCGCACATCGCCAGCCAGCCACGCACGCCGGCGGCGCGAAACTTCGCCATCCGCTCGACCGATCGCCGCGCGATGCCGGCCCCGGCGGTGATGGCACGACGCGCCCGCGGACCGTGGAGCAAGGGCCGCCGCTCGAGCCACTGCTCGCCGTGCCCGATCCAGCGCAGCGAGGTCTCCGGCCACGCGGCACCGACGACGAACGAGCCGACAAGCACCACGCCGAACCCGATCGTGACCACGATCGACACGATCGCCCAGGCCGCGATCGGCGGCCCGTAGCCGAGCCCGAGCAGCACCCCGGCCAGGCCCATGATGAACGCGAAGCTCGTGGCGAACTTGCCGAACGAGATCACGAGCGAGGCATCGACCGGGACGCCTCGGCGCGCCATCACGTAGACCGAGACCGGCTCGCCGAGCATGCCGCCAGGGCTGATCCAGGTGAACAGATCGTTGGCGATCGACGCATCGAACGAGGCGCGGACGCCGACGTGGACCCCGAGCGCGCGCCCGAACACCCACAGCCGGATCATCTCGGCCACGAGCACCACCACGGCGATCCCGAGGAGGATCAGCGCGTTGCCCCAGCCGAGCCCCACGAGCTCGTGCCACGTTCGCGCGAGCGTCTCGCGCCCGGGGGCGGCCCACCACACGCCGAGCGAGGTGCAGCCGACGAAGCCGACCAGCATCGCGGTCAGGCGTGGCCCCGGCTTCATGCGTCAGGGCCGACCACGTCCGAGCGTCACGAGGGGCGCCGCCGGCTGGGCGGCGAATCGCGCGTCGCGATCGCGGTACAGCGTGTTGTAGGCGCACGACGGGATGTTCGTGCCATCGGGCTCGCGGATGCCGACACAGCACTGGCGGATCCGGTCGGTATCGAACGTGTCCTCGTCCATGTGCGAATGGATGTAGATCGCCTTCGAGCTGAGCTCGGCGCGGCGCAGCCGTTCGAGCGGCTCGAGCCCGGGCGCGAACACCGCGGTCGTCAGCTGCTTGAGCTTGCCGAGCACCGCTTCGGAGTCGGCGCACTCGAGCTCGCCGGCCCACAGGCGTGCGATGACATCCTGCATCCGGTGCTCCATCGGCGCGGTCGGCTCGAGGTAGAGCATGCCGGCGAGCATCTCGCGCAGATCGCCGGGAGTCATGAAGCGCGGGAACGGCAGCCAGCGACCATCGTCGAGCCGCAGCACGTAGGTCACCGAGTAGCAGAGCGGGTGGGCAGCGGGCGAGGGCACGAAGTCGGTGATCCGCAGCGTGCCGGCGGTCTGGGCCTCGATGTCGGCGAGCACGTCGTAGGTCGAGTAGCGGCCGCGGCGGTCGAACGAGGTCCCGTTGTGGCCGGTGAAGGTCATCGTGTGGAGCTCGATGCTGCGGATGAAGTCCTTGCGCAAGGCGAGCTCGATGAACGCGCCGACCTCGTCGTCGTTGATGCCGCGCGCGAGCACCGGAAGGAGCGTGGTGTGGACGTTGTACTGCTCGAGCAGCTCGAGCACCCGCAGCTTGCCGTCGAGGAACTGGCCGCCGAGCATCTGCTGGTTGCGCTCGGGCTTGAACGAGTCGAACGACAGCACGATCCGGGCGTCGAGCTCGGCGAGCCGAGCGAGCAGCCGCTCGTCCTTGAGAAACCGCAGCCCGTGCGTCGACACGGTGATCCGATGGATGCCCTCCTCGACGCACAGCTCGACGAGTCGCTCGAACGAGGGGTGCTGGGTTGGCTCGCCGCCGGTGAGGTTGATGATGCGCTTCTCGGGATCGGTCTGCCGCAGGTGGTGCAGGATCGCGCGCAGCTCGGGCTCCGACATGTGATATGCGCCGGCGCCGTTCTTGTTGTGCGTGTAGCAGATCGGGCAGTCGAGGTTGCACGCGCTCGTGATCGGCACGATCGGCAGCTGCACCTGCTGCTCGTGGCTCGTGCACGGGCCGCAGTCGAACGGGCAGCCCTGGCTGACCTGCTTGCGCGCGGTCGGGCGGGCCAGCGCCGGGGCCTGGGCGATGATCCGCTCGTACCAGTCGGCGTTCGTGGCGATCGTGACCTCGGCGGCGCCGTGGAGGTCGCAGACCTTGCGCATCACGATCTCGCCGTGACTGCGCCAGACCTCGGCGGGCACGCCACGCTTGCACTGCGTGCACAGCGACGTCGTGGTGCGGAGGAGCCGATCGGTCACGACGACAGCTTGCCATCTCGCATGCGCAGGATCCGACCCGCGCGTGCGGCAACTTCTGGATCGTGGGTGACGACGAGCACCGCCACGCCGTCGGCCTCGAGCAGGGCGTCCATCACCGCCGCCGCCGAGGCGGTATCGAGGCTGCCGGTCGGCTCGTCGGCGAGCACGAGGCAGGGCCGGTTGACGAGCGCGCGCGCCACCGCCACCCGCTGCGCCTCCCCGATCGACAGCTCCGCGGCACGCGCCCTGGCCCGGGTCGCGAGCCCCAGCCGGTCGAGCAGGCGATCCGCTTCGCGCAGCGAATCGCGCCGCGATCCGGTCGCGCGCCACCGCGCGATCGCCACGTTGTCGCGCGCGCTCAGGTGCTCGAACAGGTTGTTCTGCTGGAACACGAAGCCGAGCCACGACAGCCGCATCTCGGCCCGCGTGATCTCGGTACAGCTCCAGGCGTCGCGCCCTCGCAGCGCGAGCGTGCCCTCGGTCGGGTGATCGAGTAACCCGAGCATCTGGAGCAGCGAGGTCTTGCCGCACCCGCTCGGGCCCATCAAGGCCACCGACTCGCCGTCTGCGATCACGAGCGAGGCGTCGTGCACGACCTCGCGAGTGCCGTGTCGTCGGGTCAGCCCGTGCGCCTCCAGCACGTTCATGGAGCGCTCCACGTGCGCGGTCAATCGATCCTCCGCAGCACGATCGCGGGATCGGTGCGAGCCGCCCGCCACGCGGGGTAGCTGCCCGCCGCGATCGCCGTCACGACGATCACGATCGCGGGCACGAGGAACGTCGCGGTCGAGATCACCGGGCGCACGACCAGGCTCTCCCACGCGAAGATCGGGTGACCAGCGAAGTACTGGATCAAGCCGTAGCCGAGCAGCGAGCCGATCGCGCAGCCGATGCACGCCACCGCGAGTGCCTGCAGCACGTGGATCACGAAGACCTCACCACGGCCGAACCCGAGTGCCGAGAGGATCCCGATCTCTCGCCGGCGCTTGAGCACGTGGATGTAGAGCAGCGCCCACATCGGGATCGAGATCGCCGCGATCACCATCGCGTAGGACACCGTGTGGATCGCGTGGTTCGCGCTCAGGTAGCTCGCCAGATACGGATCGTCCTCGCGCCACCCGATCGCCTGGACCTCGGGCAAGCTCGCGTTGATCCGCTCCGCGAGCAGCGAGGCCGCTTCGTGATCGCGCAGGTGCACGACGATCGCCGAGGCGCTCGCCGGCGCGCCCGCCAGGTTGCCGAGGAAGCTGCGCTCGACGAACGCGAACCGGTAGCCACCGCCGCTGCCCACCACGATCCCGCGCACGATCATCGTGAACCGGCCGACGTTGTCCTCGCCGATCGCCGCGTCAGCCGGGCCGAAGATCACGCGGAGCTCCAGCGGATCGCCGACCGCGAGCCCGAGCCGGGTCGCCAGCGCCGATCCGAGCAGCACGCCGCGATCATCGCCCTTGCCGAGCAGCGCCCCGCTCGAGAGGTGAAACGGCAGCAGCTCGCTGTCGACCTCGATCCCGTAGATTGGCGCTCCGAGGAAGCGCCCCGCCTTGCCGACCGCGCCGGGATAGACCAGGACCGGCGTCGCGGCCCGCGCACTGACAAGCGCGCCGATCCGCTTCGCCTCCGCCGTGCCGTCGTCGAATCGCGGCTGGTTGCGGGGCTCGACCCGGATGTCACCCGCGCCGCGGGTCAGCCCGTCCTCGAGCAGCGCGTCCGCGAACCCCGAGAGGTTCGCGGTGTTCGCGACCTGAAAGCCTCCGCCCGCGGCGATCGCGATCACGAGCAAGCCGAACGTCAGCTTGCCGCCGAGCAGGCTCTTGCGGGCGAGGAACACCAGCAGCCGGACATGCGAGCGTGACCGCCGGAGCGCGATCTCGTCGTGTCGAGTCACCGACGGGTTGTACCGCAGCCTGATGCCGGCGAGGCGCGTCACCTTGCGGCATTGTCGAGCCCCAAACTCTGGGTATGCTGTGTGGCGAGATGCCCTTCACGGCCGCGCACGTCCTGGCCGTCCTGCCCGGCCTGCGGTGGCACTCACGGCTCCGGCTCGATCCGACCTGCCTCGTCATCGGGAGCATGGCGCCCGACTTCGAGTACTTCGTGCGCGGCGAGCTCGTGGGCCGGTACAGCCACACGTTCGTCGGCATCGCGGGGTGGGGCGTGCCGGTGACCCTCGTGGTCGCGGCGCTGTACCACCACGTCGTGAAGTGGCCCGTGCTGCTCGCTGCGCCGGCCGCGATCACGCCGCTCTTGGCCCGCCCGTGGCAGGCGCGCTGGACCGTCGGAGCGGTCATCAGCGTGGTGGTGTCTGCGGCGCTCGGCGATCTCACGCACCTGCTGTGGGACGGCCTGACGCACGCGAACGGGGTGTTCGTCCGCCGGATCCCGGAGCTGCATGCTCCCTACGACTTGCCGGTCGTGGGAGGCATGGTCACGCATCGGATCCTGCAGCACACCAGCACGATCCTCGGGTTACTCGGGGTCGGCTGGTTCACGCTGCGGCGGATCCGTCACGCGGCCGGGCCTCCGCGGCAAGCCCGGCGCGCCCGCGCGCGCTGGATCATGGTCGGCTGCCTCGCCGTCGGCATCGCGCTGCTCGAGATCCGGCTGGTCTCCATGCACGTCCGCGACCCAGGCAGCGTGATCACGGCGGCGATCTCGGGAAGCCTCGCCGGCGCGATCGTCGCGGGGCTCTTCCTGCGCGGTGCCGGTCAGGCGTACGCGAGGCAAGTTGGCATGGCGACCGCCTCGCCGAAGCGCGTCGGTCAAGCGAGCAGCTAGCGGAGGGCGGCGGCTCAGCGCAGCGTCGCGAGCGCCTTGGCGAGCCGGCCCACGCCGTCCTTGATGTTCGGCATGCCGGTCGCGTACGACAGCCGCACGAAGCCCGGCGCCCCGAACCCGGAGCCCGGGACCACGGCGACCTTGCCGACCTCGACGAGCCAGTCGCACAGCTGGACATCGTCGTCGAGCACCGAGCCTTCGGGCGACCGCTTGCCGACGAACTTCGAGAGATCCGGAAACGCGTAGAACGCGCCCTTCGGCTCGCGGCAGGTCACACCGGGGATCGCGCGGAGCAGCTTCAGCATCTCGAGCCGGCGCTCGTCGAACGCCTTGCGCATGGTGGCGACGCAGTCCTGCGGACCGGTGAGCGCCGCGAGCGTCGCGATCTGCGAGATGTGCGTCGCGTTCGAGGTCGACTGGCCCTGGATCTTGGTCATCGCCTTGATCAGGGGCAGGGGACCCGCCGTGTAACCGATGCGCCAGCCGGTCATCGCGTAGGTCTTCGAGACCCCATCGACGAGGACCGTCCGCTTCGCGACCTCCGGAGACACCGATGCGATCGAGACGTACTCGGCGTCTCCATAGACGAGCTGGCGATAGATGTCGTCCGAGATGACGAGCAGATCCTTCTCGACGACCACCTTGGCGAGCGCCTCGATCTGCGCGCGCGTGTAGACGGCGCCGGTCGGGTTCGACGGGTTGTTGAGCACGATGGCGCGGGTGCGCGGCGAGCAGGCGGCGGCGACCTGGGCCGCGGTGACCGCGAAGTCATCCTCGGCGCGGGTCTCGAGGGCGACCGGGCGGCCCCCCGCGAGCATCACCATGTCGGGATAGCTGACCCAGTAGGGCGCCGGGATCAGGACCTCGTCGCCCGGATCGATCAGCGCCATGAACAGGTTGTAGAGGCTGTGCTTGGCGCCGGTGGAGACCAGGATCTGGTCGGGCGAGAGCTCCATCTTGTGGACGGCGCCGAGCTCGGCGGCGATCGCCTTGCGCAGCGGCAGGATGCCGGCGACATCGGTGTACTTGCCGACGTTCCCGGGATGCGCCGACAACGATGCGCGCGCGGCCTCCTTGATGTGGTCCGGCGTGTCGAAGTCGGGCTCACCGGCGCCGAAGCTGACGATGTCGATGCCGTCGGCCTTGAGCTTGGCGGCCTTGGCGGTGACGGCCAGGGTGATCGAGGGCTTGATCGGATCGAGACGCGAGGCGAGCTTCAATGGATAGGTCATGGCTGCTTCTTGTATTTCGCCGCGAGCGCCGCGACGACCGCGGGCGGCACGAGGCCTGTGACGTCGCCGTGGAGGCTAGCGACTTCCTTGACGAGAGACGAGCTGACGTAGTGATTTCGCTCGTCGGTCATGAAGAACACCGTGTCGACCCCGGGAGCGAGCCGGCGGTTCATGTGGGCGAACTGGAACTCGTACTCGAAGTCGGCGAGGGCGCGCAGGCCGCGCACGATGACCGTGGCGCCGCGGCTGCGACAGAAGTCGACGAGCAAGCCTTCGAAGACCTCGAACTCCAGGCGAGCTGCGTACTCCGGGAGCGCATCGCGGATGAAGCCGATCCGCTCGTCGGTGGTGAACAGGGGATTCTTGCGGATGTTGGGCGCGATCGTGACGATGACGCGCCTGAACACCGCGAGCGAGCGCTTGAGGATATCGAGGTGGCCGTTCGTGATCGGGTCGAAGGTGCCCGGGTACACGGCGATCGAGGTGGACTGCGTCATGTAGGGGCCCCGTAGAACGAGATCAGCGTATCGCCGTAGCGTCGCTGGTCCGTTCGTACCAGAGATCCGAGGAGCTCGGGCGGTGCGTTGCGGCGATCGTGCTCGATGACGATCACCGGATCCGGCGCGAGGCTCGCGGCGGGCAGCGCGAGCACGGCGCGGGTCGCGAGATCGGAGGCATACGGAGGATCCACGAACACGAGGCGCCACGGCGCGGCGGCAGGACGCCGGGCCACGGCGATCGCGTCGCCCGCGACCAGGGTGGCCCGGTCGTCGAGCCCGAGATCTCGCAGGTTGCCGCGGATCGCGGTGATCGCGGCCTTGCCGGAATCGACGAAGGTCGCGTGGGCCGCCCCGCGAGAGAGTGCCTCGAGCCCGAGCGCGCCTGACCCGGCGAACAGGTCGAGCACGTGGATCCCGTCGAGCGGACCCAGGATCCGGTCGAGGATCTGGAAGACGGCTTCTCTGACTTTCTCCGAGGTGGGGCGCGTGGAGGCCCCGCTGGGGGCCCGCAGGACCCGACCGCCATGTGTGCCTCCCACGATACGCAAGCCCTAAGGGTGCCCGATCTTTTTTGTGGTCGCGGCGGGACTCCCTTACAATTTGCGGGCATGTCCGAGGTCGGGAACCTGGCAGCGTGGTTACTGGACCGCTCCCTCGCGAGCGGCGCCGGTCCCCGAACGGCCTTGCGCGAAGGCGATCGCGCCTGGACCTTCGACGAGCTCGCGAGCCAGGTCACGGGGCTGTCCTCCGCGCTCCGCGCCCTGCGGCTGCAGCGTGGCGAGCGGGTGCTGATCCTGATGCGCGACACGATGGAGGCCGCGGCGGCGATCCTCGCGGTGATCCACGCCGGGGCAGTCGCGGTCCCGGTCTCCGAGCTGTCGACGCCCGATGACGTCCAGGAGTACGTGCTGCACGCCGGCGCGGTGATGGCGATCGTCGACGACTCGCACATGCAGGTGGTCGATGCCGTGCGCACCGTGACCCCGGATCTGCGCGAGGTGATCGGTGTCGGCGCCAAGCTACCCGGGACCCACGACTATCACGCGCTCGTCGTCTCGGCATCGCCGCAGCCGCCCGTGCCGATGGGCGAGTCCGACATCTCGGTCCTGCTCTACTCGGCGGGGTCGGGACCGGGTGAGCTGCGCGCCGTGCCGCACTCCAAGCGCACGATCATGGCGGCGCAGGCGTCGTTCGCGATCGACTTGCTGCAGCTGACGTCGGCGGACCGGATGCTCTCGGTGGCCCGGCTGTCGACGGCCTACGGGCTCGGCGCTGGGCTCCTGCTCCCGCTCGCGGTCCAGGCCGAGTCGCTGCTGTTTCCCGCACAGCCGCACTCGGACCTGCTGTTTGCGGCCCTGCAGAGCTACAGGCCCACGGTGCTGTTCGCGACTCCGTCGGTGTACGCGCAGCTGTCCCACGATGCCGAGGAGCGTGGGATCGCGCGCCCGCTTGCCCAGCTGCGCCACGCGGTCGCGGGGGCCGAGGGCATGCCCGAGCGGCTGATCCCGCGGATTCGCTCGGTGCTCGGCACCGAGGTCATCGTCGGCTACGGGCTCACCGAGATCTTCCAGTTCGCGCTCGCGGGCCGCAGCAACGATCCCGGCGCTCGCCCCGGCGTGTGCGGCAAGCCGCTGGCGGGCGTCCAGGTCCGGCTGGTCGACGAGGACGGCGATCCCGTCGGCGTGGACGAGATCGGCACCCTCGAGCTGGCCTGCGGCTCGCTGTTCACCGGCTACTGGGGCGGCGGCGCGAGCCCCGGCGAGCATGACCTGCGGGCCGATGGCTGGTTCACGACGCGCGATCGCTTCATGATCGATCGCGAGGGCTTCTATCACCACTGCGGGCGCGTCGACGATCTGTTCAAGGTCGGCGGCAAGTGGGTGTCCCCGTCGGAGGTCGAGCACGCGCTCGTCGCCCACGAGGCGGTGTGGGAGGCGGCGGTGATCGGCGCGGAGGATGACGAGGGGCTGATCAAGCCGCTCGCGTTCGTCGTCACCAACGTCGGTCAGGACAGTGGCCCCAAGCTCGAGAGCGAGCTCAAGGAGTACGTCAAGGCCCACCTCGCCCCGTACAAGTACCCGCGGTGGATCGAGTTCGTCGACGCGTTGCCGCGCGGTCCAGGCGGCAAGCTGCTGCGCTACAAGCTGCGCCCGGCACGCCGGCGGCGACGGGCCGAGACCGGGCACAACGAGCCCTCGATCGATTCCGACAAGCCCAAGAAGGAATGATCGGCGCGCTGCTCGCTGTCGCCTGTGTCGATCGCGCGGTGCTGGCGCGGATCGCGGGCCCGATCGGCGAATCGGCACGCCGCGCCGCCACCGACCTGGCGACCGCATCGCCCGACGAGCGGCGCAGGTTGCGAGCGCGCATGCTCGCCGGCGCGACGGCACCGCTGCCCACCGGGATCCGCGGCGCGCACCCGAGCTGGATCGAGGCGGGGCTCGTCGGCCTGCCGGAGCGGGCGCGCCACGCGATCGCGAGCGGCACGCTCACCGCGGTCGATGTCTGGCTCGCGCGCTGGGCGTGCGCCGAGATCCCGCCGCTACCGGCGACCTCGGACCGCCCGGTCGGCTCGGTGTACGACGCGATCCGGCTCCCTGGCGACAAGCTGGTCGCGTGGTTATCGGAGATCGGCGCCGATCAGCTGGCCTTCGCGCTGCGCGCCGCCGGCCCCGACGCGCTCGCCCGCGTCGCCGCCAGTGCGCCGGACCGCGCGCTCGGCGCTCGGCTCGCGGTGGCCGCGGCGCGGCTCGACCGCCCGCCGCGGCTCGATGCCCTGGGACCGGTGCGCGCCGCGATCGCCCGCTGCCGGCTCGAGCGGCAAAGCCGCGAGGACCGGGATGGAATAGCGAGAGCGCAGCTCGAGCGGCAAAGCCGCGAGGACCGGGATGGAATAGCGAGAGCGCAGCTCGAGCTCGACGTCACCGCGCTGGTCCGGATCGGCGCTCGCGCGATCGCGCCGTATGTCGATGCGCTCGCGGCGCGCCAGCTCACGGTCCGGATGCCGCACTCGCTCGGGCTCGCGGTCCGTCGAGAGCTGGTCACGCACGCGAGCACCCCGGTCGACCGCTGTCCGACCTGGCGTGCGCTCGCCGCCGTGGACTGATCGGCGCGGAGGTGTGCTCCACCTACGTGTCGTCGCGATTCCTTTCGGATCGAGCGTGCAGCGCGATGACGAACCGCGATATCGTGGGCGAGGTCGTGCGCACTCACCGACCTGGGGAGTCACCATGGGCTTGAAGTCTTTTCGCGTGCTCGCGGTCGCGGTCGCGCTGGTCGCGAGCGGCACCCGCGTGTCTCAGGCCGCCGATCGTGCGTTCCAGCCGGGGACGCTGATCATCCCGATGGATCTGACGTACCAGAGCACCGGCGTGTTCCAGGCGTACGGCCTCATCTATCAGCTGCTGCGCCAGGGCGTGCACGTGCACTGGGTGATCGATCCGAACAAGACGTATCACGATGCCCCGTGCAACTCGTCGACCGATCCGTGCCCGTGGGACTGCGCGATCGAAGGATCGGGCGTGAAGTGCGCGTTTCCGACCGAGAGCCCCGACTTCACGGCGACGACGAACGTGATCTGGGATGACGTCGGCGCCGTGTCACGGGGCACGGTGCTGGGCACCCATCGCTATCGTGGTGGTCCGCTGGTGATCGACGCCCCCGATCATGACAAGGCCCTCGCGATCATCGACATCTGGAATGATCAGGCGCAGTGGGCCGCGAACCCGTGGGCGATGCGCACCGTCTTCCACGTGACCTCCGTGCACGAGGCGACCGCCGCATTCACCGGGACCGTCGCCAAGGAGATGATCGCCGCGCCGACGATCGCGGTGTTCGCCGACGGCAACGAGGCGATCGCGACCGGCTACCTGCGAGCCGCCGGCATCCCGCAGTCCACCGGCGGCGAGTTCCCCGCGGCCAAGTGCGGGACGGCCAGCTGCGGCCCGGGCACCGCGAACCCCGACATGCTGACCGAGGAGGCGATCATGGGAGACCTCGGCACGTGCGACGCACCCAACCTCGATCACCGCAACGGCGCGCTGTTCAAGGCCGGGCAGCCCGCGTTCTGCCAGATCATGTCGATGCACTGGGCCGTCACCGATCGCGAGACCGTCAAGTGCGACGGCGGGAACTGCCCGGCGACCCAGGCCGGGTGCACCGGCCAGCGGTTCACGTACAACGGCCACGAGGTGGTGGCCGAGGTCCGCGAGTTCCTCAAGGGCAATACCCACTTCTTCGCAGAGTGCCAGGCGGTGAACGCGTTCGAGGACACGACTCACAACCCGGCGAGGCCGATCCTCGACGACGCGGGCCGTGACGGACACTTCCTCACCACAACCGGCACCGCTCCGGCGTGTCCGTG
>JAGSPR010000372.1 GCA_018262455.1 Deltaproteobacteria bacterium
AACGTCAAGAGCTGTCGGCCACCGAGCTGCGGCCGCTCGCCGTAGTTGTCGGGGATCCGCGGCGCCATCGCTCCATTCGGCGGTAGCACCTGGACCCGCACGGGTACGGGCGTCCCGTTGTCGGTCGCCGTGACGTGCACCGTCCCGAGCTCGGGCATGGTGATCGCGACCGGGCCCGATCCGGTCCCGGCCTGGACCGCGACGATCGGCTCACCCTCGCGCACGCTGTCGAGCCGGACGTCCGCGGCGGCCGGCACGTGCAGGGTGAACTGGCCGCTGGCGTCGGGCCGTGCACGCGTGAGGTACGCGCCGGTGACGTTGTCGATCGCGTGGACATGCGGGATCGCGGGACCTGCGCCCGTGCGGGTCACGGTGCCGGTGATCGTGCGTTGCGCCTCGCCGCGCACGCGCGCCGTCGCGGCCTGGACGCCGTCGAGCCCGGGCCCGCCGATCACGATCTGCGCGTGCAACCGGTCGAACGTTCCGCACGCCGGAATGTCAAACCCCGACGAGAACGCGGCGACGAAGCCCGAGGCCGACAGCGACGACCCGAGGTTGCCCTCGGTCGGGATGTACGCCCAGCTCGTCGCCTGATCGTCGACCAGCGCCATGTACGGCGCGCCGTTGACGGCGACGTCGAAGCCGCGGCCCGGCTGAAACACCGGCGTCCGGCTCGTGTACATGAACGAATGCGCGACGCTCGGCACCTTCGCCGCGGCGTCGCGGGGAGACGAGTAGCGAATCCGCACGTCGACGTGCTCGGAGCCCGGCGCGAGCTCGTAGTCGATCGCCGCATCGATATCGAGCCAGGCGTCCGAGAACACCGCCGCGAGCAGCGCCTCGAAGAACGGGATCGGGTGGAGCTTGCCACGCGCCCGGATGATCGCGGGACCGCCGTCACTGCCATCCGCGATCACGGTCACGCTGTCGGTCAACACCGTCGAGCGGCCCGTCAGCAGGAACATCTCGCCAAAGTTGTTCGGCTCCACCATCCGCCCGCCCTCGATCCGGGCCAGCCCGACTGGCCGGCCACCCCACGGATCGTAGAGGTCGCTGTCGCCGACGTCCTCGATCACGAGCGCGATCTTGTCGTTCGCGAGCACGAAGTCGCCGTCTTGCCAGGTGATCAGCCCCGACGGCACGGCAGGGAGATCCGCTGCGGTGACCCGTCCCGCGCGGGCCTCGTTCGGCCCGGCGCCGAGCGGCTGGGGATGGCCCACCGGATCACCGACCGGGAACGGCCCCGCCAGCTGGCAGGTCGACGCAGAATCGTTCCCGCACGCGCCGACGATCCCGCAGAGCCCGCAGAGCCCGCAGACCACGATGATGAAGCGTCCCACCACACGAGCGTAACGCAGGCGCTGCAGGCCAGTGACGACAATGCGACGAAGCCGCCTAGGGCGTCACGACGATCGACCACATCGCTCCACGGTTCGCGGGGGGCCCCTTCGAGGCCCGCTGGAGGAGGATGATCTCGTTGCGGTGGAGCTCGATCTGCGCGAGCCCGGCGGTTCGCTTCGTGCCATCAGCGGTCTGCCACACCAGGTTCATCCCGTCGGCACGCACGACCACGTTGTACTTGCCATCGGCGCCGGTCCAGCGCATCAGATCGATATCGTCGCGGGTGTCGAGGTAGCCGCTCAGCGCCTCGCCCTGCACGAGCGGATTGGCATCGGTATCCATGCCGTTGGGCTCGGTCTCTCCGCCGGGGGGCTCCTCGGTCACCGTGACCGTGTATGGATCGCTGACGTTCTCGACCGGCAGGCGCTGGTCCTTGCCCATCGTCTGACCGACGGTGACGAGGAGCGGGCCATCCAGGGAGCGGCGGTGCATCGCCTCGGGCTCGCCGATCGCGCCCTCGTCGATCGTTGCGCCGTGCTCACCATCGCCGTCGTTGACCGAGAGGTTGATGTCGAGGTTCGGGATCCCGGTCACCGTGATGCTGACGACGCGCTTGCTCCCCGCCGGCCAGTCGACGCGATACACGTCGCGGTCACCGTCGGTGAGCGATCGCCGACGTCCGAGGTAGCCCGTGACCTTCGTCCCCGCCGCGATGCGGTTGGCCTTCGAAGGCTCGTCGTTCGGCTCGCGCTCGGACGTCTGGGTCGGCGCGGGCCGCGTCACGTACCACATCGCCGCCGCCGCCCCCCCGAGCACGAGCACCCCGGTCACCGACGCGACGAGCCAGCGCCGTCGCTTGAGGCTCGCCTCGAACTCGTCGATGTCAGATCGACGCAGCCGGACATCGCTGTCCTGATGGTCGGAGACCAGCTGACCGCCGGCGAGCCCACGCGACACCGCGGTCTTCGGTCCGGTCGATTCGCCCACGGTCTCCGCGAACACCTCCTCGATCGCTGCGCCGAGCTCGGCGGCGCTCTGCCAGCGGTCCTCGGGGTCACGCGCGAGGGCCTTGCGACACAGGTGATCGACGGCTGGCGGAATCCCCATCTTCGGGGCCCGCATCGACGGCGCATCAGGATCGGCAGTCAGATGCTTGGTGAGCACACCCACCGCGGTCGAGCCGACATAGAGATGCTGCGCCGTGAGCAGCTCGAACATCAGCGCGCCGAACGAGTAGAGATCGGTACGCGCATCGACCTCGTCGCCGCGGATCTGCTCGGGAGCCATGAAGTACGGAGTGCCCACGATCGCCTGCCGTTCGGTCTCGTGGTTCGGCGTGCCGCGCTGGTCGAGCTTGGCGAGCCCGAAATCGAGCACCTTCGCGTAGTCGCGCCCCCCGGTCGTGCGCGTGATCAGCACGTTCTCGGGCTTCAGATCGCGGTGCACGATCCCGAGCTCGTGCGCCTCCTGCAGCGCTCCGCACATCTGCACGAGCAACGGCGCCGCTCGCGCCCATGGCATCGGCCCATCCCGGTCGATGAGGTGCGCGAGATCCAGACCTCGCACGAGCTCCATGATCAGGTACAGCGCACCCTGCGCGGTGCCGAAATCGAACACCTGCACGGTGTGTGGGTGGTGCAGCTTCGACACCGCCGCGGCTTCGCGCTCGAACCTCGCGATGACGTCGACATCCTGCGCCAGATCGCGATGCAGGACCTTCATCGCGGCGATCTTGCCCATCCGCAGGTGCTCGACCCGGTACACCACCCCCATGCCGCCGCGCCCGATCACCTCGATGACCCGGTATCGTCCGTCGACGATCTTGCCGAGCCACGCCTGGTTCGAGTCCGTCAGCCGTCGATCCGAGACACTGTGCTCGGCCCCGGGAGCCGAGTCGCCGGGAGCTGCGAGCGCGGGATCACGCACGGCGGCCTCGAGTGCGCTCGCTCGCAGCATGTCGGCGCCGCACTCTCGGCAGAAGTGGCTCGGGGCCTCGAACGCGGTGCGACATCGTGGACACACGAAGCGCTGTGCGGGTGTCGAGGCCATCGCGCCGCGAGCATAGCACCCGCGAATCGAACGAAAACGTAGGCTAATTGGGATCGACGATGGGCTTCCAGCGCCAGCTGTTGCCCGTGACCGTCAACAGTCCTGCCGACGGCGGGTGACGTGGACCTGGAAGTCTCGTCGACGCATCGCTGGTACCCGGCGTCAGCGCGATCGCCGCGCCATCGCGCGCTCCCGCACGCGGCGGTGACTCGGCGCTCCCGGGCGGACCGTACAGGACGACATCGATCTGCTGCGGCGGGCCGGGGGTCAACGCCCGCTCGCCGGCGGGCTCGCCGTTCACCATCACCCGCGGAGCCTCGGACGACGCGACGACGCGCAGCCCGGGGGCCGCTGTCAGCTCGGTGAACACGGCCGCGACGTCCGCTGCCGTGTAGCCACAGCCCTCGCTGGCCGCCACGAGGCGCGCCATCGCCCCCGCACCCGGGATGGTCGCGATCGTGGCTCCCGGCAGCTCGAGCCGGCGCACGAGCCGACCGTCGAACACCGCGTGGCCTCGTGCACGGAGGGCGGCGATCGCCGCGTGGTGTGCCGTCTCCGACTCGAGGTCACCCGCGAGCGCGACGATCGGCCATGGGGATCGCTCGGACAGCGTGCCGAGCGTCGCCTCGAGCTCGGCCTGCGTGGTCCCCATCCCGCCGAGCGAGATCACCAGATCGGCGGTCGCGAGCTGCGTCCTGAGCCGGCCGAGCGCGCCCAGCGTCGGGGGCGTTGCGCCCCCCGCATCGGCGATCACCCCGATCGACACGGGCCCCTTGCCGTCGAGCCGCATCGCGTGACCGGCGATTCGCCAGGTGTGCTTGCCCTGCACGAGCTGTTCGTCCTTGAGCTGCGCCAGATCTCCGGCGGCGCATCTCCAGGGTTCCCGCACCGTCTCCGCAGCGTCGAGCGCGGCCGCCAGTGCAGGTCCGATGCGTGCACCGATCGGTGCCGGGGCGGAGGAGCCTCCACACGCCGCCACGATCAGGCACACCCCCCAGCACGCCCGCGTCGTCACTCGACGAGTCCGCCTGCCTTCGTCCACACCGCGAGGATCTTCGGCGAGTGATCGAGCTTGCGCAGGGCGTAGCCCGGCTTGCGATCGATGATGTGGCGGAACGTCGCGAGCGCCGGTTCGGTCTCGTCGAACGCGATCTGCGCGCAGCCGAGGAGCAAGTCGACCTCGATGGCCGGTCCCAGCTCGAGGTACGCACCGTCGATCTCGGCGAGCAGCTGCTTGACCGTCGCGTAGTCACCGGTTCGCCACGCGTGCCTCGCGGACGGGATCGCGTTGGCGGCGAGCTCCGAGCTCGCGCGCCGCTTCTCGCGACGCGCCTTCGATTCGGCGTCGATCGGCGGATACTTCGACGGGTGAACCCGCACGTTGTAGCTCGGCACGAGGATCGACTCGCCCTTTTCGAGGGCGGTCTTGTCGAGGAAGTTGTAGCGGCGCAGGATATCGGCGTACTTCGGCTTGTCGTAGTAGTTCTTCGCGAGGCTCACGAGTGACTCCGGACCCGCGGCGACGTGGGTGATCGCGAAGGGCAGGATCAGGGGAGTCCCGGCTGCGAGGTTGTAATCCGGCGACATCCCGTTCAGCTCCGCGAGGAACTCGGACCGCCGCGGGTCACCGAGCAAGGACTCCGCGAGCGACTGAAACGTGTCGCCGGGCGCGGTGGTGATCTCGCGATTGATCGGCACACGCAGGCGCTCGTAGGGACGCAGCGGGCGCGGATGCTGGATCTTGTTCTCGACCATGATGAACAGGGCGAGCTTGCGGTCGCCGTAGAACTCCGAAGCCAGCATGTCGAGCGAATCACCTTGCGCGACGCGGATCGTCACGGTGTCAGCCGCCTGCGCTCGTGCGACCGTGGGACTCAACGCGATCACGAGCAGCAAGATGGCCAGTCCGCGGCTCATGGCGAAGCTCCGCAGCTGGTCATCAGCTTGCCCTGCGCCTGGCCTTCCTTGCAGAAGTCGATCACGACGGGCATCGGCGCGGCCTCCGAGCTCGCGGGAACCTCGAGCGTGCGCTCGATCGGGACGAACGCGTCGTGCGCGAACAGGATGACGTGCTTGCCTTCCTTCAGCTCGACCGGCTTGGCGAACGGTGTCGTCCCGAGGTCCTTGCCGTCGATGGTGATGTTGGCCCACGGCGTGGCGTGGAGTCGGACGAACCCACGCCCGGGCACGGTCGCCGCGGTGATCGTCGTGTGCGGCGTCGCCTTCACCGGCGCGACGTGGATCAGGCCGACGACGAATGCGAGGACGCCAAACGTCACGGCGTGAGCAACGAGCCCCGAGCGCACCGCGTGCCGAGCCTGCAGGTTGGGGAGCGCGCCGGCCTTCTCGCCGCCGTTCGCTGCCGGGTTCAGGTATTCCTCGGCCTCGAGCTCCGTGATGACGTTCTGCGATCGCAGCAGCAGCACGATCCGCGCGTGGTGATTCATCTCGACGTGCTTGGCCAGGAACCGCTCGAGCGCGATCACCATGTGCTGGGCCGAGCGCCAGCGATCGCGGGGCTGCTTCTCGAGACAGCGATCGATGATGCGCTCGAGCTCGCGAGGGATCTCGGGGTTGAGCTTGCGCACCGAGAGGTGCTTCTCGAGCCGGATCTTGTGCATCGCCGAGCGGTTCTCGTCCTCGACGAACGGCTTCTTGCCAGTCACCATCTGATAGAGCACGACGCCGAGCGAGAAGATGTCGCTCCGTGGATCGAGCTTGTCACCGAGCACCTGCTCGGGAGACATGTACGCCGGGGTCCCGATCCCGGTACCAGCCTCGGTGAGATCACCGAAGCTCGTATCGCGCGCGATCCCGAAGTCCATCACCTTCACGCCACCCGAGCGAGACAGCATGACGTTCGCGGGCTTGATGTCGCGATGGACGATGCCGCGGTAGTGGACATAGTCGAGCGCGCGCGCGACCTGCATCGCGATGATCGCCGCGACGTCATACGGTAGCCGCCCGCACTTCTCGAGCAGGTCGTAGAGGTCGATCCCCTGCACGTACTCCATCACGATGAACAGCGCGCCTCGCTCGCGATGGAAGTCGTAGACGTGGATGATGTTCTCGTGCTGGAGCATGGCCAGGCTCTTGGCCTCGCGCTCGAACCGCGTGACGACGTGCTCCTCGGCCGCGGCCGACGACTTGAGCGCCTTGATCGCGACGGTGCGACCCAGCGGGTCCTGAACGGCGCGGTAAACCACCGCCATTCCTCCAGAAGCGACCTCTTCG
>JAGSPR010000114.1 GCA_018262455.1 Deltaproteobacteria bacterium
ATGGCCGCCACGCTCAACGATGCGGCGCCGAGCTGGGGCTTCAACACGCCCGCGATCCTCGTCACCCCGGACGAGCCCAACGCCGAGGTCCGGATCCGGCTCCGCGCGCGGCTCGCGGGCACGTACTGGACGGCGGCGAGCGCCGGCACCGCGACGCTCGAGATCGCGAACGAGCAGCCGCGCGTGATCTCGCGCCAGGTCCTGGTCTTCGCCGACGAGGGCGAGCGCGACGTCGAGCTCCGCGCGAAGCTCCCGGCGCTCGAGCCGTGGTCGTTCACGTTCGTCCACGAGGACACGTTGATGCCGCCGCGCCCGTTCCTCGATCCGCCGCCGACGGTCGCGCCCGCGGCGATCCGCGCGATCCGCTAGTCGGCCCAGCGCACGCGACGCAGCACGAAGTCGGTCTGCGCGCGGTCGAGCTCGGTGTCGGGGCCGAACGCGACGAACACGACGTGGAGGCCCGGCGCGAGTGTCGCCGTCGGTTCGAACCGCAGCCGCCACCCGATGCCCGCTGGATCGACGCGCGCGAGCCGCAGGTGCTGGAGGCCCGTCGCGACGCGGACCGACCGCGCCCAGTCGACCTCGCCGCCCATCGGGATCTCGACCTCGAGCTCGACGAACCGCGGATCGTCGACGAACAGGTGGATCGCCGGCGCGACCCGGCCGGTGGTCGGATCCCAGCCGATGCCGTTGAGGTACAGGCCGTGCGGCCGCGGCTCGGTGGCCGACGCGATCCACGACGCGGTCGCCGGATCATCGAGGTCGTAGCCGCCGGGCATCACGCGCGGCTCGAGCACCGGCCACGCGAGCGCCGCCGCGGATGCCGCCGCGGTCGCGCGATCGGTGGGATCGGCGGGCACCCGGCCGCGGGTCGTGCTCGTCGCGAGCGCGGTCGCCCACAGCGCGACGAGGATTGCGAACGCGAGCGCGCCGCGCCTCCGCGCCGCGATCGACCGCGCGCTCTCGCGCCACGCGATCACGAGCAGCGCCGCGATCGCCGGCCCGAGATCGAGCAGGTACCGCGACGACAGGAACGGCGCGCGCAGGTAGAACGCGACGAGCGGCGCCGCGCCGATCACCGCCCACGCCAGCAGCCACGGCGCGATCCCGTCGCTGCCCGCGTGCCGGCGCCTCCGCCACGCGCGCACGCCGAGGCCGACCCCGGCGAGCAGCAGGGGGACGTACGCCCACGAGTACGTCGTGAAGTAGTACTCGCGCCAGCGCACGAGGTCGGCCTCGCCGCGATGCAGGCCGCGGTGGTAGAACCCGCGCTTCGCGCCGACCTCGGGCCGATCGAACATCGCACCGGCGAGCTCGAGTGCCGCCTCGCCGAGGCCCGCGCGCTCGAACGGGTAGCTGAACCGGGTCGCGTAGATGTTGCCGGCGAGCGACTGGAGGTTCAGGTGGTGGCCGAACTCGGTGCCGCTGCCGAACCGGTGCGCGTTCGTCGTGTAGAGCACGCTGCCGCCCGCGACCCAGGTCGCGATCCCGAGCACGACGATCGGCACGACGCGCCGGCCATGCGCGCGCAGGTAGATCGCCGACGCGAGCACCGCCGTCGCGAGCCCGTAGAACACCACCGTCGGGCGGACGAGGCCGACCAGCCCCGCGGCCAGGAGGAGCAGCAGGTAGCGATTTGCCGACGGAGCGCGCGCGAGCAGCACGAGCCCACCGAGCAGGATCAGCGCCGCGCCGTAGGCGTAGATCGCGGCCTCCTCGTAGACGCCGAGCCGGCCGCGCAGCATCGTCACGACCGCGGGCAACAGCGCCGTGATCAGCACGCTGCCGGCGCCGATCCACCACGGCTCGCCGTCGCGGGCGCGGAACGCGCGGAGCAGGACGAACATCATCAGCGCGAGCCACAGCGCCATCGCCACGCGATCGGGAAACGGATCCTGGCCGATCGCGCGCGCACCGAGCTCGAACGGCGTCTGCCACAGCGGCACGCCGAGCCCCCACACCTGCTGCACGCCGCCGGGTGTCCACGCGAGATCGTGCGCGAGCCCCTCGGGAGCCTCGGTGAGGGCGAGCCGACCCGCGAGGAACGCCTCGACCTGGGCGCGGTACGCGCCGTGCGCCGAGTACTGACCCTGGCAGCCGAGCTGACGGAACGCGATCAGGAGTCCGAACGCGACGAGCGCCGCGATGCCGAGCGCACGAAGTCGGCCCTCGCGCATCGGCGCTCAGAGCGGGCTGGGCCGCTCGTAGTAGGCGACGCCACAGTGGGCGTCCTCGGTCACGACCTTCTTGAACACGAGGCCCGCGCGGCCGAGGACCTCATCCACCGGCTCGCGCGGCGTGATCCACTTGTGCCACTCGAGCACGACCGTGTTGGTCCGCTTCAGCAGCTCGGGGATCGTGGCGAGCACCTTGACCTCGAAGCCCTCGACGTCGACCTTGAGGACATCGACCGGCCGGTCCCCCGCGTGATCGCGCCACGCCTTGTTGAGGTCGACGGTCGGGACCTTGATCTCCTGCTGCGCGCCCTTGGCCGGGATGTTCGGGTTGAGCACGGTCGCCGAGCCCGAGATGTTCGACGGGTTGAGGAAGAACGGCGCCTCCTCGACATCCAGCGGGTAGCCGACGACGCCCGACACCCCGAGGACGTGGGTCCAGCCGTTGTGCTCGATGTGGAACTTGGTCTCCGCGGCCATCTTGGGGTTGGCATCGACCGCGAGGCCGAACGCGTCCGGCTTGCCGATCCGCTCCATCGCGTAGCAGGTGAAGTAGCCGACGTTCGATCCGAGATCGACGAACGTCCGCACGTCGCGGCCCTCGAACGGATCCCGGTAGACCTGCCGGTTGAAGATCTCGTCGGCCATCAGCAGGCTCTCGCCGTAGCGGACGCGATAGCGCGTGCCGTTCGGGAGCTTGCGGCGCAGCGGCCGGAGCGACAGCATCTTCGATGCGATCTCGACCAGCTTCAGCGCCTTGATCGCGCGGTGGAACTCGGGGCGCAACTGCAGACGCGACATCAGCGTCGGCTTCAACGGGACGGGCTCGGTCATCAAGGCCCGAGACTCTTACCACATCAGCGGTGCCATCGTGGACGGGCTAGATCACAGCGCGGGCCCTGTAGTTCTCGCTGCTTGAGCCGGGCCTGCTCGGCTACGCTGAGACGGTGCGGACAACCCTGGTGGTCGGCCTCGCCGTGGCCGCGTGCGCGTGCCGGGGGACGCCGACGCCGGATGCGGCGCCCGATCTGCGCTGCGTCCCGTCGCCGGGAACCACGGTCTCGCTGCGCGAGGTCGCGACGACCACCGACCTGCCGCTGCTCGCGACCTCACCGCCCGATGATCCACGCCTGTTCATCGTCGAGCGGACCGGCCTGATCGAGATCGTCGACTCCGGCGTCGTGCCGGCCCCGTTCCTCGACCTGTCCAACCTCGTCGCGATCGCGGGGGACGAGCAAGGCCTGCTCGGGCTCGCGTTCCATCCGGCGTACGCGGCCAACCGCAGGTTCTTCGTCTACTACACGACGAGCACCCACAACGTCGTCGCGGAGTACGCGACCCTGGCCGACGATCCCGACCGCGCGGACCCTGCGAGCGGCCGGATCCTCCTGGCCATCCCGGACTTCGCCGGGAATCACAACGGTGGGATGATCGAGCTCGGCGCCGACGGGTACCTCTACGTGGGGACGGGGGATGGCGGTGGGGGAGGCGATCCGATGGAGACGGCGCAGAACCTCGACAGCCTGCTCGGCAAGATCCTGCGGATCGATGTCGACCAGGCGAGTGGTGGTCGCCCGTACGGCATCCCCGCGGACAATCCGTACGCGGGAGGGGGCGGCGCGCCCGAGGTCTTCATGGTCGGCCTCCGCAACCCGTGGCGGTGGAGCTTCGATCGCGGGACGGGAGACATCTACATCGGCGATGTCGGGCAGGACCGGATCGAGGAGATCAATGTCGTCGCCGCGGCCTCGGCGGCGCGCTCGAACTTCGGCTGGGACGACTGCGAGGGGCACCTCGACTACGAAGGGACGGGCTGCGCGATCGCCGGCCCCTCTCGCGTCCTGCCGGCCTACGAGGAGATCCGGCCGGCGGGGGGCGGGACCTCGGACTGGACCTCGGTGATCGGCGGCCAGGTCTACCGAGGCAGGTGCTTCCCCGATCTCGTCGGCAGGTACTTCTTCACCGACAACAACGCGGGCGGGCTGTACTCGTTCGTGTGGACGGGCGGGCAGGCGACCGACGTTCGCGTGCATCCCGGCGAGTTCCCCGGCGGCCCGACGTTCATCCACGAGGGACCCGGCGGCGAGCTCTACATCGGGTACTCGAGCGGAAAGACGTTCCAGATCGTCGCCCGCTGAGGTTAGTCCTTCTGGGGCGACGCTCTCATCAAGGCCTTGTACTCGGCTTCGCTGTCCTTCGAGAAATGCTTGAACAGCGTGACGAGGGCGACGTGCCGGCCCGCGAACGAGGCCAGCTCGAGCGGCTCCATCGGATCGACCTCCTCGACACCGTGATTGACGCGGCCGTCATAGATCACGATGTCGCCGATCTCGCACTCCGACTCGAACAGGTAGCGCTGGCCGTCCAGATCGATGTAGGCGCCGCCCTCGTGGTAGTCGACACCCTTCTTCGTCATCAGCAGGAGTAGCTGGACGTAGCGCTCCATTCCCATGTCGGCGGCGACCGAATTCGTACCTACATCGGTGTGCGGCGCCATGAAGCCGCCGCCCCGCGGATAGTGGTTGATCCGCGACGCCGACCACATGCCGTTCTCGGTTCCGTTGACGGTGAAGTCCCTCGGCAACGAGTAGAGCAAGTTCCGGAACTGGATCAGCCGGCGAAAGATCGCGTGCATGCCAAAGATGTCTTCGTCGAACGTCGGGTTGTAGAACATCCGAAGAAACCTGGGACACGCGTTCGTGCCGCGGGTTCCGCCGACGATCAGCTTCTGGAAATTTCGCCGGATGGCCTCGGCGTCCTTCGGATCGTGTTTGCGATCGTTCTTGACGTCGAACCTCGCCTCCAGCTTGCGCCGCGCCGCCAGGACCTCTTCCTGCGAGAAGAGTCCGGTCACGCGGGCGAACGTATGTGACCCGAGCAGAGCGCGGAGCCTGTCGAACGGCACGTCGTCCAGAGTGCGGGCGTGCACGGTCGCATCCGAGATTATCTGGCTGATCATGGGTAGAGCTTCCTCAGTACGACGAACGTTTGTTTGATGCGGTACTGGAAACCGCTGATCTCGAGATTCATTACCCCATAGTTCCGCGCAGACACGTGGGTTGTGAAGCGTTTTACTCCGTTGCGCATCAGCTCGTTGAAGTCGTAGTAGGCGTTGATCGCCGCCAGCCCGGCGCTCTTGTAGTCGGCGCGCACGCCACCGAGCAGCATCAGCGCTTCCTCGGGGCTCACGATCCGGTGGGTCTTGAACGCAACGGTCTGGCCGGTCGCCGGGTTCACCAGGCGGTAGACGCGTTCGTCCGGCCGCAGGAAGGACTGGCGCACGTAGGCCGTGTAGCGCGCGGCGGAGACCTTCTGGGCATCGGGGAGCTTCGGGTCGACCAGGAAGCGGTCGTCGGTAAAGGTGCTGGCGGCGATCTCGAGCACCTCGCGCAGCGCGTCTTCGGTCGTCACGCGCTCGAACACGTACGGCGTCTTGCCGGTGTCGAAGGGACGGCGCAGCCGGAACGTCAAGCGGAGCTGCGTCTCCACGAAGCGGAACCCGTGGTCCTCCAGGTGCTGGATCGAGGCGATGTCCTCGACCGGTGCCTTGTAGACCACGTACAGCGGATGATGCGCCCGGACGTAGTCCTCCTCCAGGCGCGCGAGCTCGCCGTCATACGGCCCGCTCAGCTGGAGGATGCTTCGGCCCAGGACTTCGCTGTCGATCTCGTGCTTCGTGATCTCCATGGCGGCTAGAGCGCGACCATCTCGCCCTTGAGCTCGAACCGCGTGTCCTTCTCGGGCGGAGCCGGCGCCGCGAGGAAGTAGCCCGCGTCCTCGCGGATCTTGCCGGCGATCGCGTCGTACGCCACGGGCTCCGGGATGCTCGAAATGAAGTTGTCGCCACAGGCGACCTTCTTCATCAGATCCTCACGCACGAGGAAGTCCTCGAACTTGGTGCTCGATTCGGGCTGCACCCCGTTGTAGCGAACGTACAGGTTGTACGTGTCCTGGTACTCGCGAGCTCCGTCGATGATGGTGCCGGTGAAAGGGCGGTCGTAGCGGTACGGCACGCGCAGACGTTCCTCGACATAGTGCGTATAGGTCATGCACTTCGCCGCACCGACGCCGAGGAACAGGAAGCGCGCGTTCTTGGCCGCATGCATCTTGTCGAAGGTGCAGCCCTCGCCGATCGAGTTGTGCCCCAGGTTCCTCACGACGTCCTTGTCCGCGCCGAGTGCGGCCGACGACATCAGGGGATCGATCGAGCGCTCGGCGTGGGGGAGGCGGCGGATGTACTCGTTCAGCACCCCCATCTTCGAGCGCGACTGCTTCACGTCATAGGGCACGCCGTTGCAGAAGCTGAACGTGAACGTCGGGACGACCAGGGTCGGCACGCCGAGCTCGAGCAGGGTGTCGAGCACGGCCTGCAGCAGTCCCTGCTTGCCCAGCTCCATGTTCGGCTTCCCGAAAGACATCTCGGAGTGGACAAAGAGCAGGCGGCAATCGGCGGCGCCGACCGACTCCAGACAGCGCAGGAGATCCGAGCTGGTGATCTGATCCCGAGCCTGAAACAGAACGGTGTCCTTCATGTCTCTCCTAGTGCGCAGTCTGTCCGCCGTCGACGACAATCTTCTGTCCGGTGATCCAGCCCGATCGCTCGGAGAGCATGAACTCGACCACGTTCACGACGTCGTCGACCTCTCCGAGCCTCAGGAGGTACTCCTCCTTCATCTTCTCCAGGTGCTTCGCGTCGCCGAACGCCTTCTCGGACATCGGCGTCCTCACACCGCCGGGCAGCACGGAGTTTACCCGCACGGCCGGCGCGAGCTCGACCGCGAGAGACTGCATCATCGCGTCGAGCGCTCCCTTGCTCGCCGAGTAGACGGCCTGTCCCTTGACGCCGCGGATGCTGTAGGTGCTCGAGATGAACAGGACGTTCGTGAGCGCGCCGCGGTTGTGCTTCTTCTGCAGCGTGCGCACGACCTGCAAGGCGGACAGGACGTTCACGTTCATGACCTCCTGCACCACCACGCAGTCGGCAAGGCGCACCGGCATGACCTTGACCACGCCCGCGGAGTGAACGAAGCAATCGACCGTAGCCTGCCGTTGTTCCAGCAAGCCGTCGAGCGACGGCACGATACCCTCGACGTCGCGCAGATCGTACGGCCACACCAGGTGTCGCCCGTCGTCGCCGAGGCCGGTCGCCTCGCGCACCTTCGCCGCATCACGACCACCGAGGATCAGCGCGCGCTCGCCGCCGAGACGCCTCGCGATCGCCGCGCCGATGCCGGACGACGCACCCGTGATCAGCGTGTACGTCTGCACGGCCGCGTCACTGCTTCGTTCGCTTCGCGACGACCAGCGCCTCGAGCCCGCCGGCCGTGCCCGCGCCAGCGAGGTCCTCGGCGGACAGGTTGACCGCGTAGTGCTCCTCGATCATGGCGACCACCGACAACGCTGTGAGCGAGTCCCATTGCTCGAAGCTGGCGAGCACATCCTCGGGCTTCACCGCGTCCTCTTCGAGGACCACCGCGAGACGTTCGTAGAACTGATCCATCACACTGCCTCCTGGTAATCGATGATCTCGCAAAATGCCAGTGGCCCCACGTCCATGACGAGCGACGCCCAGGTCAGGCCGACCCCGAAGCCCGCCATGCAGATCTTTCGCGTCCCGCTCGTCAGCTCGCTGGCCAGGTTGAACGTGATGTTGGTCGGGATCGTCGCGCCGCTGGCGTTGCCAAAGTTCTCGACGATGTTGGCGGGCATGCGCTCGCGGCTGACCTTCATCTTGTCCGCCAGCTTGTGCAGCATGAACTTGTTCGGCTGGTGGAACATGAAGTAGTCGACCTTGTCGGCGGGCAGCGCGGCGTACTCCAGCAGCGCGTCGATCATCGGCGGGACCTCGACCTGGACGAAGTTGAAGACCGCCGTCCCGTTCATGGTCAGGTTGTCCTTGGCGCGGAAGTTGTTGTCCCCGACGTCCTCGAGCACCGCGGTCTGCGGCGTCGACGGCGTCCGGAACCCGCCGGCAGGGATGATCAGGACGTCGTGCCGCGATCCGTCCATCTTGAGGTTGGCGTGGATCGTCTGCCCACCGTCGGTCTTCTCGACGATCGTGATGCACGCTGCGTCGCCGATCAGCGGGAAGCTATTCTTGTCCTTGCGCGAGACCTTACGGCTCAGGACATCGGCGTTGACGAGCGCGACCTTCTTGATCGACGCCTGCTCCAGCATCATGAACGCCTGCATCAGGCCCACGACGAAGCCGGCGCAGCCCTGGCTGATGTCCAGGCACAGCATGTCGTGCTTGAGGTTCAGCCGGCCCTGGATGACGTTGCTGGTCGGCGGCATGAAGAAGTCGGGCGACTGCGTGATGACCACGAGCGCGTCGAGGTCGTCCGGGTTGACCAGCCCCTTGTCGAACAGGTGGCGGAACCCGTGCACGGCGAGGTCAGAAACGCACGTCGCGTCGTTCTTGACGATCCGGTGCTTGTCGTAGCCCATCACCTTCTTCAGTTTGAGCGACTTCTCCTCGGGAAAGTCGAAGTCCTTCATGTCCTCCATGAAGGTGCGCTCGTTGGCCGGAAGCACGGTGAGGACGCCGGCGATGCGCTTGTTCGCGAAGCTGAAGTTCACTGCTCGATCCCGTACTTCTGCAGGAGCCTGGTGATGGCTGCGAGGTTCTTGACGTTCTCCGGCAAGATGTCGGTGCCGTTGATCGAGATGCCGTAGGTCTGATCGAGCTCGCTGATCAGGGTCATCAAGTCGTACGAGTCGAGCATCCCGTCGGCGATGAAGTCTTCCGACTTCGTGAAGTCGAACTCCGGTCGGATGCCCTTGAGCAGTTCCAGCACAGTCTTCATGACGCTCGCCTCATCAGGACCTGATCGATCAAGCCATCTTGGTGATAGCCATAGTGTCGATATCGATCGATCGCGTTGTCGTTGTCGGAGATGACCCACAGCGTGAACCTGCGGACGTCCTTGCAGTCGGAGAAGTAGCGCCGCATCAGACGGGCACCGACGCGCCGGTCTCGGTGGGCACCGTCGACCAGCCAGTGGCGCAGCAGCGACGACTGACCGGTCACCTCGAAGAACAGCATCCCCGCGATCGCGGCGTCGGACCGGATGACCAGGACCTTGCGCTCCGCTGCAGCCCGCTTCATCTCGTCCTCGTCTGGGATCTGCTCCGCGTAACGATCCAGTGCGGCCTCCAGCATGGAGGCCAGCGCTGCCGCATCGTCAGCGTCAGCGAACACCACCTCCGGGTCGTCAGTCGCCGGCGCCAAGCCTGCGCCGTTCGTCATCGTCATGCGATGCAACACGCAGTGGCCCCGGAAGCCGGCATTCACGAACTGCTCGGCGATCTCGTCGACCTGCGCGCGCTTGCCCAGCACATCGACCGTGAGGGTCTCGTTGCTGCTCAGCTCGTGCAGGGCCGGCACGAGATCTGCGGCCCGGCTGGCCATGTAGTACAGGTGGAGAAAGTCTCGATCCCGGCGCAGGACGAACAGCGCGGTGCCGGCGGTCATCGAAAACAGCGTGCCTTCCTCGATCCAGCGCTGCAGCTTGTCCTGCGTTGGATAGAAGTTGGTCATCAGCGGGCCAGCCCGCCGGGCCCGATCCATCTGCTCGTGCAGGGCAGCCACGCTGGGCAGCTGGTTCACGGCTGCGGCTCCAGCAGCGCGGAGAGCCCGTTGCGGTCGATCTTGCCATTTGGGTTGCGCGGCAACGCCTCCATCTGCCGGAACACGGTGGGCAGCATGTACTTGGGGAGGACGCCCGCGAGCCCCTGCCGGATCGCGGCGGGCTGGACCGGCTCCTTGGCCTCGAAGAAGAGCGTGATCTCCTTGCGCTCGCGGTGGTAGAGCACGCACGCATTGTCGACGAGCCCGATGCTCGTGACCAGGTGCTCGATCTCGCCGAGCTCGATCCGGTAGCCGAGGTGCTTGATCTGGAAGTCCTTGCGGCCGAGGAACAGGATCTCGCCGCGGTCGTTGCGACTGACCACGTCCCCGGTGCGATAGATCAGCTCGGGGTAGTGCTTGTTGAGCGGGTTCTGGACGAACGCCTTGGCGGTCTTCTCCGGATCGTTCCAGTAACCGAGCGCCAGCGAGCTACCTCGGACGCAGAGCTCGCCGGGCTGGCCGGTCGCGGCGGGCTGGTCGTTCTCGTCGAGGATCAGGATGCTGGTGTTGCGGCACGCATACCCGATCGGCAGCGGCTCGTCATCCCGGAGCTCTCGGTCCACGACGAAGTAGGTGCAGTCCACCGTGATCTCGATAGGGCCGTAGAGGTTCACGAACACCGCGTCGGGGAGGTGCCGTCGCCAGATGTTCAGGTGCTTGGTCGGGAATACCTCGCCGGCGAAGAAGATCTTCTTCAGCTTGCCGAGGTCGGCGCTTCCGAGGAGGCCGAGGTTGGCGATGTTGACCATGATGGTCGGCACCCAGAACAGGAAGCTGACTTCCATCTCCGACAGGAACGCGACGAGCTTGGCCGGGAACATCGCAAGCTCGTCGGGGATGACGACGAGCGTCGAGCCCTTGGCCAGGGACAGGTAGAGCTCGAGCGTGTAGATGTCGAAGTAGAACGGCGAGAGGCTACCGATCGTCTCGGACCCGTCGAGCCCCAGGCGATCCATCACCCAGTCCATGAAGTCGATGACGCTTCGGTGATGCATCACGACGCCCTTGGGCGTGCCCGTCGATCCCGACGTGTTGATGATGCACAGCGGATCGGTGTCGATCACCTGCTCCAGCCGGGCGGTGATGCCGGCGCTGTCGACGACGATCGTGTCGTCGAACAGATCGTCGACGAGGAGCACCTGACTCTGCGCGACGCCGAGCTCCACGACGGACGCGAGCAGCGCCTTCGAGGTGATGATCAGCGCGGGCCCGAGATTGGCGAGGATGTTCTTGATCCGCTGGGGTGGCGACTTCACATCCAGGTTGCTGTAGATGCCGCCGCTGTAGATGATCCCCAGATCGGCGAAGACCGTGGTCGCGCCCTTGGGCAAGAACACCGCGATCGGCGCGCCGGTTCTCTGCGTGCGTTGGATTAGCAGAGTCGCGCAGCGCTTCGCGTAACGCTCCAGCTCGGCGAAGGTGTAGCGATTGGCACCTTCGATGATCGCGGTCTTGTTGGGGCACGACGCGAGCGCCCCGCGTTCCAGGTACTCAGCGACGTTGATCTGCATCGGTCTGGGCATTGATACGGCGGTGTGCCCGCACGAGCACGTGGAACGATACGAAGTCCCGTAGCCGTTGTCATGCAGGCGGACCATCTTCTCGACGATCTTCATAGTTGTTCCGAGACATTGGACACACGGCGTCGCGACGGACATGTTGCCTCTGGTCACATCGTGACGTGGAGCGCACCCCTTCGAGGCCCCGGTTGAAGTTGTCGCGAGAAGCAGATAAGACCCGTCCAGGGGCCATGGCCGAACGGCATCACCATCCAGACGGCGAGGCGGCGTGATGCTGTATTCGTTCGTCGTCCCGATCTTCAACGACGGCGCGCTCGCCCAGGCGTTCTGCATCGAGATGGCGAGCGTGTTTCGTCGGTACCTCGGACACGACGATCTCGCACGTGACCTCGAGGTCATCTTCGTCGATGATGGCAGCAAGAACGATTCGCCGCAGCTCATCAAGCAAGCGTGTGACGAGTTCCCGTTCGCCAAGGCGGTGCTGCTCAGCCGGAACTTCGGCCAGCACATCGCCGTCTCGGCCGGCTACCGCGCGGCGAGCGGCGACTATGTCGGGAGCTTGAACGTCGACCAGGAGGAGCCACCCAGGTGCCTCCCCGACCTGCTCGACGCGTTGAGGAAGGGTGGCCACGACATCGTGGGTGGACTGCACGATGGCCGCACTGTCGGGCTGACCGAGCGAATGACGTCGGCTCTGTTCGTCGGAGTGATGAACCGGCTCACCGGTAACAGCCTTCCGGTCAACGCGACGACGGTTCGAATCATGACGAGGCGTGCGCTCGACGTCTACAACAGCCTGACCGAGAAGAGCCGCTATATGCCGGGGCTCGAGGCGTGGTTGGGTCTGAAGTACACGCGCGTGCCGATCGAGGGTCAACCGCGGAAGGTCGGGAAGTCGAGCTACAACTTTCGCCGCCGCCTGCGGATGGCGTACTCGTCGGTCATCTCCTTCTCGGACTTTCCACTTCGCCTGGCCGTGAAGTTCGGCATGGTCGTGGCTGGTCTGGGCATGTTGCTCGCGGCAGGACTGCTCCTGCAGAAGCTGTTCGGAGCGTCCCTCCTGCCCGGCTACACGTCGACGTTCGTGCTCATCGTGTTCCTCGGCGGTGTTCAGATCGCGGTCACCGGAGTCGCGAGCCTCTACATCGGGCGCATCCTGGCGGAGGTGCAGCAACGCCCGCTGTTTGTCGTCCGCGAGACCTACGGCGACCTGCGCGTGTTCGATGCCCCGATCCTGCACGGTCGTAGCTCGCTGCCGGTCGTCACGCCTCTTCCGGTGGAAGAAGCTCCTGAGCCGCGCAAGCACACGGCGTAGTGTGAGCCGACATGTTCTGACGATGAGACCTGGTTCGCCGCGGTGGCTGAAGGTGGTGTTCGTCGCGACGGCGCTGGTGTTCACGGCGGTCGCCGTCTACGTCTATGGGTTGCGATTCTTCGACTGGCTCGAATCGGACGCGACGGTGCCGGTGCTACTCGGGGCCAAGTCGTTGCACGCGACGTCGCCGCTCGGTGACGACTGGTACTACGCCAACGGCGATCTCTGGGTCGTGACCCCGCATTTGCTCGCGGTCCTTCCCGTCGCGATCCTCGGCGTCGGACCGGCTGCTCTGCTCGTCTCCACGGTCGTTGGATTCGCGCTGGAGCTGGTCGTGCTCGTCAAAGTCTACCTCCGGCACAGCGGCGAGACCTGGATCGCGCTGCTCGCGACGATGGTCACGTTCATGGCGTGGTCGAATGCGCACGTCGCCTACGCCTACGTTCAGCTCGCGTACGGGTTTGCGACCTGTGTCTACCTGCTGTCGTTTCATCTGTTCGCGACGCTCACGCACGACACGAACGCTCGACCGTGGCGGTTTGCGGTCGCCGGTCTGGTGGTTGCGGCGATCGCGGTCAATAACCCGACCCGCGCGCTCGTCTACCTGTTCGCACCCATCCTCGTCGGATGTGCGTGGCCCTGGCGGCCGTTCGCCATTCGCCGTCGCCTCGTACTTTCGGCGACGGCGTTCGCGGGGTGGGGGGTCGGGTTCGCCATCTACACGTGGTGGCTCGCACCGGTCGTCGCCTGGTCGGTCCCGCGCGGCCACGCTGGGTTCGTGCTCGTTGGACTGAAGCAGATCGAGGCGAACGTCGCGATGCTTGGGCGTGGGCTCGTGATCCTGTGCGCCGCCGGTGGCAGGTCGGGTCTGTGGGCGATCCCCGGTGCGCTGCTCCTCGCGGGCGCACTCGCACTTGTGATCCGCGAGGCCCTCTCTCGCGCGTTGACCTCGGTCCGGTGGCTGAGCCTCGTCGTGCTCGCGCAGCTCGCGCTCGTCCTCGTGCCTCTGTTGCTCGGTAACCTGCTCGATGGTCCCGAGGCCACGCGATACGTGATCCCGAGCATGCTCACGGTGGTCGGACTCGCGGTCCTCATCGCGGTCCGGACGTTGGGCGAGGCCGTAGGCGCGTGGCGGCGCTGTCTCGCCACTGGCTGGCTCGCCGTGATCCCGGTGGCGGCGCTGGTGGCGGCCACCGATACGCGCCCGCCGGCTCCCGTGCGTGGGGTCTGGCCCGATGCGGCCGAGCTTCAGGAGGTCGCCGACGAGCTGGTGCGGCGCGGCCTCACCCATGGCTTCGCGGACAATCTCTCGGCGAATCTGTTGACGTTGGACTCGGGCGGCGCGGCGTTGACGTGCCGGATCACGCTCAACGACATCCTCATGCCGCAGCGGTGGCTCGCGGACACCTCGTGCTACACGGCGTCCGCGCTCCCCGATCGGTTCTATGTCGTCGCATATCAGGACGACCGCGAGCGGACCGCGATCCGTACGACGCTGCCGAACGAGCTCGAGCGGTTTCACGTCGGCGATACCTACGAGATCCACGTGTTTCGCACCGAGGGCACCTCGCTGGCCTGGCTCGACCTTCCGATCCGTGATCGCGAGCTCGCCTCGTTCCCGATCCGGATCCCGGCGACCCACCTCCAGCTCCGGCGCGGAGACGTCGCACTCGAGGCGGGCCAGATCGTCGCGACGGGGAAGCAAGGCATCGTGGTCTACGGTCCGTACATCGATCTTCCGAAGGGCGACTACATCGCGACCTGGATCGGCAGCGGCATCGAGTCCGCCGGCCAGCTCGCGTTTCGTATCACCGGTGTTCCGCGCGGACGTGTCTTGCAGAAGCTCGCGCCGGAGATCCTGCTCGAGGCGCACGCCATTCCGCGTGCTCGCTCCGAGCTGGTCCGGTTCACGTTCACCGCCAGGCGACCGGTCACTGGCGTCGAGGTCACGGTCGAGAGCTACGGTGGCGCACGCGTCTCGCTTCACGAGCTCGTGATCGAACGCTCACCGACGCGCTGATCGTCCTGCTATGGTCTCGCCTCCCATGGCCCCGGCGCACACGCGATGAGCCGACGGCACGTCAGCGTGCTCGTGAGGATGATCATCGCCGCGCTGCTGCTCGGGTGGTTGGTCCGATCGGGCTCGCTCGACTTCGGCGCGCTCGCGCTCTTCTTCGAGCACCCCGCGCTGCTGGTCGCGAACCTCGCGGTGTTCGTGGGGACGTACCTGATCGCCGCGGTCCGCTGGCGGCTCCTCCTCCGGATCGCCGGCGTCGAGCTGTCGTTCCGGCGTGCCGTCCATCTCACCTTCACCGGCGCGTTCCTCAACGTCGTCGCGCCCGGCGGCGTCGGAGGCGATATCGTGAAGGCGATCTACGTCGCCCGTGACCAGGCGCCCGCGCGACGGCCGAGCGTGTATCTGATCGCGCTGCTCGATCGGCTGCTCGCGATGGCCGGGCTGGTCGCGGTCGCCGTCGTGCTGAACATCGGCGTGCGTGCGGTCTCGGGAGACTCACGGCTCGGCGAGCCGACGACCGCGATCGCGCTCCTCGCAGTCGTGACGCTGGTGCTTCCGGTCGTCGGGCTGGTGCTCGTCCGCCGCTTCGCGAAGCGTGACGAAGGACCGACCGAGGGCGCGTCCCGCTTCGCGAAGCTACGCGGTCGGCTCGTCGCGGCGGCGCATCTCGTTTCGGAGAGACCGGGAGCGCTGCTGCTCAGCCTGGGCCTCTCCATCGCGATCCATGTCTGCGGCATCGTCTGGTTCTCTGCCGTCGCGAGCGCGGTGCTCGATCAAGACGTCTCGATCGCGCGGATGGCCATCGTCTATCCGCTCGGGATGTTGAGCGTGCTTCTGCCCATCTCATATGCAGGGTTCGGAGTCGGGCACATCGCGTTCAAGCAGCTGTTCGCCATGGTCGGGCTCAGCGGCGGAGCGAACGTGCTCAACGTGTATCTGATCGGCCAGATCGTGCCGTGCCTGTTCGGTGTGATTCCGTACCTGCTGCTGAAGCGCGAGGCCGTTGCACCGAGCGAAGCCGAGCTCCAGACCGAGACGATCGCGGAGCGTTAGGGCAGAGCCGGCTTCGTGGCCTCGACGTAGAACCCGGAGGAGATCACGTGCGCGGCGGGATGATGGATCAGGATCGCGTCGAGGTACTTGAGCGGGGACAGCGTCCACATG
>JAGSPR010000373.1 GCA_018262455.1 Deltaproteobacteria bacterium
GACCGATGCGCTGCAGAATCTGACGGAGGCGCTGCTCGCCGTGCAGCTCGTCGCGCCCGGGGTCTATGTCGCGATGCATAACCAGGTACTCCAGTTCCCGGGCGTGAAGAAGGATCGGGATCGCGGCACCTTCGTCAAGGACCGGGCGTGAGCCAACGAACGGCCGCCGAGCTCGCGCCGCTGATGCCAGCGCTGCTCGACGCGCTGGGTTACGCGGCCACCGGCCTGATGGTGATCGCCGATCGGAACGGCGAGCTCGAGCGCTGGTACGCGAACGAGAAGGCCGCGTCGATCCTCGGGTACACGCTCGCCGAGCTCGAGCCGGTCTCGCCGGTCGAGATGATCGCCCCCGAGCAGCGGCCCGTGGTCCGTCAGCTGACGGCGAGCTTGCGGGCCGGCCAGCCGGTGCCGCCCACGCTCGAGATCATCGCACTCCGCCAGGATGGCACCCAGGTCTCGATCGAGTTCTCCCTGGGCCACTTCCGGATCCCCGACGGGGTCGCGTACGTGCTGGTCATGAACGATGTCGGCGCGAACCAGCCGTCGCAGCTCTCGCTGCTCGAGGCCGACCGGATCGGGCTCGTCGGGGCGCTGTCGGCCGGGTTCGCGCACGAGATCAACAACCCGCTCACCTCGGTGCTGCTGAATCTGCGCTCGCTGCGCAAGCAGCTCCACGTGGGCCTCCCGGATCCGGCGCAGTCGCTGCGCTGCGTCGATGACATCACGACCGGTGCCGAGCGGATCGCGAGCAACGTGCGCGCGCTCCAGACCCTCGCCACCCGAGGTGGCAGCCAGAAACTCGATCTCGCGTCGGTGGTGTCCGCCGCGCTCCGACTCGCGGCTCCGACCCTGGAGCCACGCGCGCACGTGATCCGTCAGATCTCCCCGGTGCGACCGGTCACCGGCGAGGAATCGCGGATCGGCCAGGCGGTGCTGTCGATGCTGCTGTTCTCGAGCTCGGGGTTCGAGACCGAGAGCACGAGCACGAGCGCGAGCAACCGGATCATCGTGGCGGTCGAGGAGCGGGGTGGTCAGGTGATCGTCGAGGTCTCCGATAATGGACGCGAGCTGACGGTCGAGGAGGCTCGCCGAGCGTTCGATCCGTTCTTTCGATCGAGCGCGCGTGGCGCCGGGGTCGGCGTCGGGCTCGGCGTCGCCCGATCGGTGGCCACCACGATCGGTGGCGAGGTCACGCTGGCCCCACGGCCGGGCGGCGGCGCCGTGATCACGATGCGGTTGCCGGCGACCAGCTAGCCCGCGGTCAGCCGCGCCTCGCGGTCAGCCGCGCATCACCAGGAAGATCGCGTGCGCGGTCGCGACCGGCCGCGCGCGATCGGCTTGCCAGGCCTCCATCCGCACGTTGGTGACGCGCCTGCCCTGCCGGGTGACGATGCTGGTCGCGTGGGTGTCCAGGGCTCCGCCCGAGCGCACGTAGTCCACCGTCACCGTGATCGTCTTGGGCAGCACGACGGTCTCGGACCGCCACAGCAGCTCGAAGATCGCCGACGACTCGAGCAGCGCACCGAGAGTCCCGCCGTGGAGCGCTGGTAGCGATGGGTTGCCGATCAGGTGCGCGCCGAAGCGCATCGTGGTGACGAGCTCGTCCGCGACCATCGCGGCCGACAGTCCGAGGAACTTCGCATACGGCACCGCATCGATCAGGCCCTGGTAGTTGGCGTCGCGCTTGGCGTCGATCAGCCGGTCGATCAGCGATCGGCCCTCTGGCGGCGATCCGGTCGGTGGTTCATCCGTCACAGCGCAGGCCCCTGCTTGGTCGACAGCATGAAGGTTCCGACGGAGTGCGCGATCGGGTCATCGGGGTGATCGTGATAGGCGACCGCGCGCGTGAACGCGACGTTACGGGTCATCTTGTAACAGGTCGCGCGCGCGATCACGGCCCGACCTACCTCGGCCGGGCGCAGGTAATCGATCCGCAGATCGAGCGTCGCGATCGGGATGATGTCGACGAGCGCCGCGAACACCGCCGCCCCCGACGCGGCATCGATCAGCGCGGTGATCGCGCCGCCGTGGATCACCCCGGTGTCGGGATTGCCGACCAGCTTGAGGTCGTAAGGGAGCTCGAAGACCGCCTCACCCGGCGCCATCTCGAGCACCCCGATCCCGAGCGCGTGGTTGTGAGGTACCCCCGCGGAGAAGTACTTCACCAGCTTCAGGCGCAGCTTGGTGTCCTCGTCGTCCGGCATGCCTGGGTCAGAACCTAGCATCGTGATACCACTCGCCGCATGGCCCGCGCGCCGCTGCCCACCTGGTACTTCGCGGTCGTCGCGCGCCGCGCGGAACAGCGCCGATGAGCTTGGGCTGGGATGCTGGCTGGGAGCTCGCGCGCCGCGCCGTGGACCCCGAGGGCGTGCTCGAGCCGGTCCGGATCTCCGCCGAGCATCGCGGCGCCTACCATGCCCTCGCAGATTCCGGGGTTGCCTGGGTCGAGGTCACCGGCAAGGCGTTCCACGCGGCGGACGACAAGCGCGCGCTCCCCACGGTCGGCGACTGGGTCCTCGTCGAGCGCTGGCGCGAGGCGGTCGCGGGGGGCGGCGCCGCCACGGTGCACCACGTGTTGCCGCGACGCACGTTCCTCGTCCGGCGCGCCGCGGGCGAGGCCACCGCACCGCAGCCGCTCGCCGCGAACGTCGACATCGGACTCGTCATGACCTCGGCGAACACGGATCTGTCCGCGCCGCGCCTCGATCGGTACGTCGGCCTGCTCCGCGATGGCGGCATCGAGCCCATCATCGTGGTCTCGAAGCTCGATCTCGCCACGGATCCCGACGCCGTGCTGGCGGCCGCCCGCGCGATCGGGCCGCGGGTCATCGCGGTCTCGGCCGTCACCGGGCTCGGGCTCGCAGACGTCCGTGCGCTCGGCGGCGCGGGGCGCACATGCGTGCTGCTGGGGTCGTCGGGCGTCGGCAAGTCCACGCTGCTCAACGCGCTGGTGGGGAGCTCGCAGGAGACCCGCGCGATCCGCGCCGACGAGCGCGGCCGCCACACCACGACGCGCCGCGAGCTGTTCGTCGCCGCCGACGGTGGGCTGTGGATCGACACGCCCGGCATGCGCGAGCTCTCGCAGTGGATCGACGATGCGGAGGACGAGGTCGCGTTCGACGACATCACGGCACTCTCGGTCGGCTGCCGGTTCCGCGACTGCCAGCACCGCGAGGAGCCCGGCTGCGCGGTGCGCGGCCACGTCCCGGCGACGCGGCTCGCCAGCTTCCACAAGCTCGCCGCCGAGCGGCGCGCCGGCGTGGTCCGTCAAGGCACGGCGAAGAAGCTCGCCGAGACCCGCAAGGCGCGGTCGAAGAAGCCGCCGCCTGGCACCACGGACTGACGCTCACCTTCTCGCGATGTCCTGACGAGTGAGCGGCACGCCCCTTGCTCCTCGTGCTCGTAGGCGCGCTCACGCGCCGAAAGGACGACGAACCGTGCCAGATGATCACACTTGGTTCCAGATCGAGTGCCGTCGTGACGAAGACAGGGCGATCATGTCGACGATCGCCGACGACGCGCTGCGCGTCATCTCGAACAGGCTGGAGATCGATGCCGGCCGATTTCGAACTGCCCACGTGATCGTGGATGAAGGGCCGAGCTCCGTCGTCGATCGCGCGATCAGGATCTCGTCGCTTCCGCGAGACGGCTACCAGCGAGCCGACTGGCTCGAGTTGCTGTTCTCGCACGAGCTGACTCACCTGCTGGTCCGCGACACCTGGGGCACCGGTCCCGTGTTGTGGTGGGAAGGCTTGCCGGTGCATCTCGGTGACGATCGCGTACGCACACGGCTGTTCGGCCACTCGTATCACGCGTACTGCCGCGCGCTCGACCAGCTCGATGCCTTGCTCCCGCTCGAGCCACTCCTGCAGGCCTCCACGTTCTACCGGCGACGTGCGGACATCCGCGTCGACCTCCAGGCCGGCTCGTTCTGCGGCTTCCTGCTCGAGACCCTGGGACCGCGACGGCTTGGCGCCTTCCTCACCGACTACCGGCGACCGACCCGTGCCGATCCACGCATGCTGCTCGATCCGATCACGAAGCAGCACCTCGGTGACGACTTCGCCGGCTTGGCTGAGGGCTGGATCGGGTTCCTGCGAGCGCGGGTGCCATGCGAGCCCGAGCTCGTCGATCGACTGCGTACGCGTACGTTCGGTCTGGAGCCCGACCGGCGCGAGCACTGCGACTTCTGCTTCGCGCCGCGGAGCAGCGATCGAGCGTGTCCGTGCCCCGATGCGGGCGAACCTTGACCGGTTAGCTGGTCAGGGCAAGCGGGCGCATCCCCGAAGCTATCTCAGGGCTCGACCTCCGGCCCCCGCGAGGTGCTATAGACCCTCCCCGTGATCGCGTTCAGCTCGGTCAGCAAGCAGTACGGCGGCCAGATCCTGTTCGTCGAGGCGTCGTTCCAGATCAACCCCGGCGAGAAGGTCGGGCTCGTGGGGCCCAACGGCGCCGGCAAGAGCACGGTGTTCCGGCTGATCGTGGGAGAGGAGCAGCCCGACGACGGCGCGGTCGAACGGCCCAAGAAGATCACGCTCGGCTACTTCCGCCAGGACGTCGGTGAGCTGCGCGGCCGCTCGATCCTCGCCGAGACCTGCGCCGGGGCCGGCGAGGTCTCCGAGCTCGCCGACGAGCTCGCCCGGCTGGGCGCCCGCCTCGAGGCGGCCGGCGATGACCTCGACGAGGTGGTCGCGCGGTTCGGCGAGGTCCAGGCGCGGTACCAGGATCTCGGAGGCTACGAGCTCGAGGCCCGCGCGCAGACCATCCTGAACGGCCTCGGCTTCGGCGCCGAGCAGGTCGGCAACGATGTCGGCACGCTCTCGGGCGGCTGGAAGATGCGCGTCGCGCTCGCCCAGATCCTGCTCGCCCGCCCCGACGTGCTCCTGCTCGACGAGCCGACGAACTACCTCGATCTCGAGTCGATCATCTGGCTCGAAGGCTTCTTGCGCGACTACCCCGGCGCCGTGGTCATGACGTGTCACGACCGCGAGATCATGAACCGCGTCGTCTCGAAGATCGTCGAGATCGATGGCGGCGAGCTCCGCAGCTACTCGGGCAACTACGAGTTCTACGAGCGCATGCGCGAGATCGAGGCGACCCGCCGCGAGGCGTCGTACGCGCGCCAGCAGGCGATGCTCGAGAAGGAGAGCAAGTTCATCGAGCGGTTCAAGGCGCAGGCCGCGAAGGCCTCGCTGGTCCAGAGCCGGATCAAGAAGCTCGACAAGATCGAGAAGGTCGCCGAGCCGCGCCGGATCATCGACAAGCAGTTCGACTTCCGTACCCCGCAGCGCTCCGGCGATGACGTCATCAAGCTCGATTCGATCGCGAAGTCCTATGGCTCGCGGGTGGTCCACGCCGGGCTGTCGATGATCTTCCACCGCAAGGAGCGCTGGGCGGTGATGGGCGAGAACGGCGCCGGCAAGTCGACCCTGCTGAAGATGATCGCCGGCGCGCTGCAACCCGATGCCGGCAGCGCCACGATCGGCGCCTCGGTGACGATGGGCTACTACGCGCAGCACGTGATGGACGGGCTGGGCGGCGATCGCTCGGTGCTCGACGAGCTCCAGGAGCACGCGCCGATGGCGAACCAGGGCACGCTGCGCGGCCTCGCCGGCGCGTTCGGGTTCCACGACGAGGACGTGTTCAAGCCGGTGCGCGTGCTCTCGGGTGGCGAGAAGGCACGAGTCGCGCTCGCGAAGCTGTTGTTCGACGCGCCGAACCTGCTCGTGCTCGACGAGCCCACCAACCACCTCGACATCGCCACCAAGCGCGCCCTCGTCCGTGCGCTCGCCGACTACGAGGGGACGCTCGTGTTCGTGTCCCACGATCGCCAGTTCCTGCGCGCGCTCGCCAACCGGGTCCTCGAGCTGACGAGTGCCGGGCCGCGGCTCTACGGCGGCTCCTACGACGAGTACGTCGCGTCGACCGGGCGCGAGGCACCCGGCATGCGCGTCCAGGCCTGAGCGCGCGAGATCGCGCTATGGTCGGCGCGTGGCTGGCGATGACGGCATGGGGGAGACGCTCGCTGCGCCCGGCGCCACGATCCCCGCGCCCGGCGCCACGATCCCCGCGACCGAGGCGAGCCTCCGGCCACGCACCGGGAGCGCGCCGCCGCCGCAGCAGCCAGGGCCTGACTACGACGAGCTGCTGACCGTCGACCGCGCGCACTACGCGATCGACCACGAGCTCGCGCGCGGCGGCATGGGGCGGATCCTCGAGGCGCGCGATCGCCGGCTCGGTCGCCGCGTGGCGATCAAGGAGGTGCTGCAGCTCGACCCAGCCGCGCTCGCGAGGTTCGAGCGCGAGGCACGGATCACGGCGCGCCTCGAACATCCCGGCATCGTCCACGTCCATGAGGCCGGGCGCTGGCCGTCGGGTCAGCCGTTCTATGCGATGAAGCTTGTCCGCGGGCAGCCACTCGATGTGTGCATCGCCCAGACTCCCGCCTTCGCCTCCCGGCTCGCGCTGCTACCGAGCGTGATCTCGGTGGTCGACGCGATCGCCTTCGCGCACAGCCAGCACGTGATCCACCGCGATCTCAAGCCCGCCAACGTGCTCGTCGGTGACTACGGCGAGACCGTCGTGATCGACTGGGGCCTCGCCA
>JAGSPR010000374.1 GCA_018262455.1 Deltaproteobacteria bacterium
TAGGTGGCCCATGCCTCGGCCGCCTGCTCGTGCTGCCCGGCGAGCGTCCACAGGGTCGCGAGCTGCCTGGCCTCGGCGCTGCCCGGACCCTGCACGACCACCAGCGCCTGATAGAGCGGGATCGCCCGGGCCCAGGCGCGAGCCTTCACCGCCTCGCGGGCGGGCGCGACGAGGAACTGAGACAGCTTCGGGCGGGGCGTACGGGTGGCGACGGTCTGGATCAGGTCGAGCGCGACGGGCTTCGCCGAAGGATCCGCCGTGGCGCCGGTCGCCGCCACCAGCAGGGCGACGACCGTCGCACCTCTGAGTACCCGCACCGCGCGATCGTAGCATGGCCCACCAGAGTTACCGGCCGGCCGGCAGAGGCTGCCGTGTTAGGTTCGATCCGTGGTCTCGACGGGGATCCACGTATGCACGCCGTCATCCTGGAACGTAACAAGCTCGTGGGCCGGCGGGTCGCGAGGCTGTGCGCGGCCACCGGTGCGACGACGGTGACCCTGGACGACCCGACCCAGGTCCTGGCGAACCTCGCCGGCGCGGACGTGCTGTGCGCGGACGCCTTCGATGGCGATCTGGTGGCGGAGCAGGTGCGTGCCCGGCCGGGGCTGCACGGCGTGCTGTGGACCGCCGAGCCGCTGCGGCGATCGCTCAAGTACCTGGTCGAGACCCCGAGGCTCGATCACGTGCTCGGCCGCAAGGACTTCGAGTCCGCGCCCCCGGCATGGGAGGTCGTGATGGTCGCGCGCCGGCTCGCGGGCGAGGGTGGGCCTCTGCCGCTCGGCGCGTTCCTCGACTGGGGCGCCACCACGATCGAGCTCGACGTCCGGTCGTCGGCGGATCGCGATGCGGCCGTGATCCGGATCCAGGACTTCGTCGCCGCGCTCGCCGTCCCCAAGCGCGTCACCGAGATGTTCGGCGAGCTCGGTCACGAGCTGATCATGAACGCGATGTACGACGCGCCGGTCGATGGTTTCGGCCAGCCGCGCTACGCCAGCGACCGCAAGGCGGCGGTGACGCTCGAAGACCGCGAACGACCGATCGTGCGGCTCGGCACCGACGGCACGCGGCTGGCCCTTCAGGTCCGCGATCCGTTCGGTCGGCTCGAGCGTGCGCACGTCGTGGATGGGCTCGCGCGTGGGCTCGCGGGAGGCGAGATGGACCACCGCCACGGTGGAGCCGGGCTCGGCATGATGGTGTGTCACAACGCGTCGTCGGCGATGATCTTCGACGTCGCGCGTGGTCGGCACACGGAGGTCACCGCCTTGTTCGAGCTCGACACGAACCTGCGCGAGTTCCGCACGCAGGCCAAGTCGCTGCACTTCTGGAGTCCGTGATGTCAGCAGTACCGGCCCCTTCCCCACCGCGCGCGTCGACCGAGGGCGGCGCGGCGCCCAAGCTCACGATCGAGAAGTTCGCGGATGCCGGCATCGCGTGCCTGCGGTTCTCGGGCACGATCGACGAGTCGTTCGAAGGCAAGAAGCTCGGGCTCACCGCGGCTGGAGATGTGCTGGTGATCGATCTCGGTGGCGTGAAGAAGATCTCGTCGTTCGGGATCCGCGAGTGGGTGGACTTCGTCGGAACCGCGGCCAAGCAGGTGCGCTCCGTGATCCTGATCGAGTGCGCCCCGAAGGTCGTCGACCAGCTCAACATGGTCGCGAACTTCACGGGCGGCGGGCGGGTGTTCAGCTTCTACGCGCCGTTCCGCTGCGACTACTGCGACTCGGAGCATCGCGTGCTCCTGCAGGTCGATCGCGACCACGAGACGATCAAGACGATGAAGCTCGCGGATCGGCCGTGCCCGTCGTGCAAGGAGGGCATGTACTTCGACGAAGACGGCGCGACCTTCTTCTCCTTCGTGATCGGCCAGGACAGGTTCGATCTCGAGCCCGAGGTCGCGACGTTCCTCGCCACCCGGCTCGACTACGCGGTGAGCGATCTCAATCGCAAGCTGCGCGTCGAGAAGGTCATCGAAGCCCGGACGACCTACCTCAGGCTCACCGGCGATCTCGATCGCACGTTCCCGCGGGACAAGCTCGCCGAGGGCCTCGAGGGTTGTGTGATCGTCGACCTCGGTGGCATCGGTCGGATCGAGCCCGCCGGTGCCGCCGAGTGGCGCACCTTCGTGCAGCTCGTGACCCCCCTCGTCGAGCAGCTCTACCTGGTCGCGGTGCCGCCGACCGTGCTCGAGAAGCTGGGCGGCAAGGAGGACCTGGGCGCCAAGGCCCAGGTCCTGTCGCTGACGCTGCCCTACACCTGCGGTGGGTGCGGGACGACGACCGGCCAGCTCATCGACGTGCTGGCGCACCACGCCGTGCTGAAGTTCGCGACCGCGCCCGAGCTCACGTGCGGCTGCAAGAGCTCGATGGCTTGCGTCGCCAGCGAGGCGCTCATGACCGTCTTGCCAGGCCTGCCGAAACCGACGGCGAGCGCCGAGCTCGTCAAGTCGCTGGGGATCCTGCGCGAGCGCACCCACGCCCCGATCAGGCGGGTGGCCGACAGGCCGTCCGCGGCGCCCCTGCCAGCCGCGCGATCGTCGTGGCTGGTGCCGGTCCTCTCCGCGCTGCTCGCGATCGTGATCTCCGCCGTCGCGTTCCTCGCCTACCAGCGGTTCACGGGGGACGGCGCGCCGGCCGCCGCGACGCCCGGTGGCCAGCTCACCAACCGCAGCGCACCGGTGCGGCCGGCCTGGATCGCGGGGGACACGCCGGCCACCGCGACGTGCAGCGACGCCCCCGGCAAGGGACTGGTGTGCGTCGGCATCTCGTCGCGGGCCGCGCGCGAGGATGATGCCGAGGACGAGGCCGCCGAAGCGGCGCTCGAGGCAGTCGCCAACGCGATCGCCGTGCGGATCGTCGATCCGCGATGGACCCACGCGGTGCTGCCGATCTACAGCGCCGCGCGAGACGCCAAGCTCGCCGCGTTCGACCGCGATCCGGCGAGCACCACCGCTCGCCGCGAGGTCCGCGAGGCCCGGCAGGCCGTCGCGCGCGCTGTTCGAGCGACCGCGAACGGCGCGGTGCCCTCGACCCCGACCGGCCGTTACTGGGAGGAGTACGCGGGCCCGGACGGCAAGCGCTACCTCGCGTTCGCGCAGGTGACGGTCGGGCCGACCGAGATCACCCGCCTGGTCACCGGCTACACCCAGCCGGCGACCGCGCTCGGGGCCACCGTCGTGGCCAGCTTCCCGCTCGTCGGCTGGCGTCACCCGCAGGTCGAGCGCGGCGCGATCATCGTGTCGGTCGCGGACGGGCCGCTGTCGACCGCCGGGCTGACCGAGCAGACCATCGTGCTCGCGGTCGACGGCCGCGAGGTCACCGACGCCGCCAGCTTCGCGCGCATCGCTACCGACGAGCACGCCGCGCTCGAGGCCCACGGTGGCACCCTGCGGCTCAGGGTCCAGACCGCCGATCCCGCGCCGCGCGAGTTCACCACGGCCGTGAAGGGGACCGTCGAGTCAGCGCCGGCGACCGGCAGCGGCAAGCGCCCGCGCGCGCACAGCACGAGCAACGTCAACATCTGGGACAAGTTCGGCGGCAACAAGGGCAGCGGTCGCGACGACCCGACGCAGTGAGCCGGGCGGGTCGTCCCGATCAGCAGGGCTTGGGCTGGCGGCGGATGTGCAGCGGGCACCAGCGCTCCGGATACGGCTCGTCTCCCTCCTGCCGCACCATCTGCTTCCACTCGCGGTTGGCGTCGCTGCCGAACGCGCCGAGCTCGTCGCTCTCGAACGGCCGGCCCTCATAGGCCTCGACCTTGGCGCGGATGCGCTCGCGGAGGTAGTGGCCCTGCGGCGTGGCGCTGTCGGCGACGACGTCGAAGTTCTTCCGCGGCTGCATCGCGAACGCCAGGCAGGGTCCGACGTGCCGCGACTTCGTGATCTTGTAGGCGGGGTTGCTGACGTTCGAGAATAGCTCGCGCCCCGCGAAGCAGAACGACCACGTGCCGGTGTCCGGATCGGTCGGGGTGTCGGCGGGCCACGGCTGCTCGTCGTGATCGTGCAGGTACTGGAACAGGTCCCACGCCTGGTCGCCGTACTCGACGACGGAGAGGATGCGGCCCGAGGGCTTGACCAGCACCTGGAACGGCTGCTGCACCGCGACGTGAACGGGGAGCTGATCGATGTGCGCGAGGTACTGCAGCAGCGCGCGGCGGACCCGGTCCTTGCCCGCGTCGTCGGCGATCGACTCGACGAAGCAGGTCCACCCCGTGCGCGCGAGCCCCGCCCGCCGCCCGAAGATGCACGGGAACCCCGCGCCGCCGATGATCTCCGTCGTGCTCGCGAACGCGGCCGGGCCCCAGCTGGGGATCGACGGATCTCGCTCGGCCGCGCCCGGCGACGCGAGCTCTTCCCACGAATACAGCAGCCGCTCGGCGCCGCGGACCGCCGCGGCCGCCTCCGGCACCGCGCCGAACCGGTTCTCGAGCGTGGCGACCAGCGACGCGAGCTTCGCGAACCGCTCGTCGCCGCCGCTGCTCGCCACCTCCTCGACGAGCAGCGTGCCCAGCGAGCGCAGCTCGGTGGCGAACGAGGACATCTCCCGCGTCAGGGCCGCGACCTGGGGATCGCCCGGGCGCTCCGCGCTCAACGCCGCCACCAGTTCGTCGATCCGGATGTCTGGTCGTGCTGTCATCGACGTCCATCATCGTCCAGCCCATCCGGGCTCCGAATGCGGCAAGCGGTCGCAAGTCGCCTCTGACCTGAACCCCGCCGGTGGTCCGCGCCGGGAGAGAAACTGGCCCGTTGGCGCACTATCGCTGCTGCTCGCGACCGAGCTGGCGGACGACGAGGTCTCCGACCTGCGCCGTCACGTCCTCCATCGCGGCGGCGATCGCGGCGACCACCGCGTCGAAGCCGGCACCCCGGACCTCGTGCTCCGCGGTGACCACGCCGCTCGCCAGCACCGACTGCTCGTCGGAGAGCTGATAGCCGAGCTGCACGCGCCCGGTATGTCGGCTGGTAGTGCTCACCTCCTCGAAGGCGATGACCTCGATCTCGAGCGTGGGGGCCGCTCCGCCGACCGCGCGTTGCAGCGGGCGAGCGTCGAACAGGGCGTGCGCGAGCGAACGCCGGACGTATGCGTCCGGCTGCTCGGTCCATCGCCGGGTCTCGTACGGGGCGACCTCGAATGTCGACTCGCGATGCACGATGTCGTAGCGCAGGTTCGCGCTGGGCGAGACCCTGCCGAGCCGAAGCCGGGCCATCTGCGGGGCGGGCACGGCGACGCCGGGGCGTGCCGGGGCGCGCGCGGTGGGGGCCTCTGGCGAGAAGTAGCGGACGTCGAGCGGCGCCGCCTTGGAGCCCAGGCACCCGGCGAGCAGCGACAGGACCAGCACCCTCATGGCTTCCTCGGTTTCGCCCGTCCCTTGACGAGCATGTCTGGATCGCGCCTCACGGCGTCGAAGAACTCGCGCATCGATCGGGCGGCGTCGCCGAGATCGCGCAGCGTCCGCTCGAGCTCGCTCGTCGAGCCGAGCGTGTTGCGGCTGAGGTCGCCCACCGAATCGGTGGCGCGCTTCGCGCTCGCGACGAGTCCGTGCGCGCCGCCCACGCTGTCGAGGATCTGGTCGAGGTGGGTCGCGGCTGCGTCGGCCTTGCCGATCGCCGACGCCAGCTTGTCGGGCAGCTGGGTGCGCTCGATCCGGCGGACGAGCCCACGCAGCTCGGAGATCCCATCCCCCGCCTGGTCGACCATGCGGAGGGCGCGCTCGGGGAGACGCGCCTGCTCCAGATCCTGCGCGACGTGCTCGAGCTTCTCCATCGCCGCTGCCGCGTTCTCGACGAGCTGAGGCAGATGGCGCTGCAGGCTCTCGAGGTTGGACTCGAGTCCCCTCATCATCGAGGGTCGCGACGGGATGTAGCGAGGAGCGGGCTTGAACCGGAGCTGCGGCGGCGGTCCGGTCGACGGACCGACGAAGTCGATGTCGATCAACTTGACGCCCGTGATGCCCTGGAAGATGAGCTGGGTGCGCAGGTGCTGCGCGGTCGCGGCGAGATCGAGGCGCCGAGCGTCCCTGCGATCGATCGCGAGGCTGACGTCGATGTGCTGGCGATCCGGTGCGAACTCGATCTTGGCGACCCGACCGATCCGCACGCCTCGGTACTCGACCGCGGCGCCGACGTCGAGTCCCTGCACGGTCTCGTCGAAGTACGTGTGATAGCGCTCGCTCGGGTGGCTGCGCATCCCGAGCAAGGACGCGACCCCGATCGCCGCCGCGACCCCCGCGATCGTGAACAGCCCGAGCTTGAACAGATCGGATCTCATACGGCCTCCGGTACGCGATCGAAGAAATCGCGCACGCGCACGTGATGGCTCCGCCGCAGCTCGCGCGGAGTGCCGGCCGCGATGATGCTGCGGGTCTCTCGATCGAGCATGATGCAGCGATCGATGATCGTGTCGATGCTGCTGAGCTCGTGCGTGACGAGCACGACGGTGAGCCCGAGGCCGCGCGCGAGCATCGCGATCAGTCGGTCGATCTCCGCCGACGTGATCGGATCGAGCCCCGACGACGGCTCGTCGAGGAACAGCAACGGTGGCTCGAGCGCCAGCGCACGCGCGATCGCGGCCCGCTTGCGCATGCCGCCGGACAGCTTGGCCGGCGACTCTCGCGCAGTCGCGGTGGCGAGCCGGTGATCGAGATCTCGCCAGCGAGAGGCGGATCGAGCCCGACGAGCGCACGCAGCAGCGTGGACTTGCCGCTCGCGCTGCGACCGAGGATGCCGAAGATCTCGCCGCGCTCGATCGTGAAGCTCGCGTGCTCGACGAGGACCTCGTCGCGGGTCCAGCCGATCGCGAGATCGCGCACGTCGATGATCGCGCTCGTCACAGCCCCACCGTCCGGAACAGGACCGTGAACACGGTGTCGAGCACCACGATCGAGAACAGGCAGAACACGACGGTCGCGGTGGTGCTGCGCCCGACGCCCGCGGCGGCGCCGGTCACGGCGAGCCCCTGGTGGCAGCCGATCACGGCGATCGTGATCGCGAACGCGACGCTCTTGAGCAGGCCGGTCCAGACATCCGAGAACACGAGCACCGAGCGCAGCTCGTTGAGATACGACTCGGCTGACAGGTCGAGCTGGTGGACGCCGACGTACAGGCCGCCGGCGATGCCGACGATGTCTCCGAGCAGGGTCAGCACGGGCGCGACCGCCACGAGCGCGAACAGCCGCGGTAGCACCAGGTACGGCACCGGAGCGAGCCCCATCGTGCGCAGCGCATCGATCTCCTCCGAGACCTGCATCGTCCCGAGCTCGGCGGCGAACGCGGCGCCCGACCGTCCGCTCATGATGATCGCCGTCATCAGGGGCGCCAGCTCGCGGGTGACCGAGATCCCGACGATGTCGGCGACGTAGATGTTCGCGCCGTAGAGCTTGAGCTGCTGCGCGGACTGGAATGCCATGACGGCGCCGACCAGCAGGTTCAGCACGACGACGATCGGCACGCCGTCCGCGCCGGCGCGCTCGATGAGGGGGCGGAGCGCGCGCCAGTTCGCCCGGGATGGGCGGCGTGCGACCTGGCCGAGGGCTTCGGTCATCGCGCCGGTGAAGCTGACGAGCTGGTAGGTGCGGCGGCCGAAGCCCGCGAGGTGCGACCACAGGATCGCGATGGCGCCTCGCCGCCGCGGCGCGGGCTCGATCGGGGCGCGTTCGTCGCGATGGAGTTGCACGAGCGTCTGCATGCGAGCCGGCACTCCGACGAACTCGCAGCGCGTCCCTGACGCGGCCAGCCGCCTACGAACATCGACGAGCAGCGCCATGATCGCGCCGTCGAGGACTGCCGTCCGGCTGAGATCGAGATCGAGCGCTGGCGGGGGATCTCGGGCGAGCTCGTTCAGCGTGCGCCAGATCGAGGCTGCGTCTGTGATGGCAAGCTCGCCGGCGACCTCGAGCCGGCCGTCCACTCGCGAGATCTGCCAGGCCATCGCATGGAGGAGGTGCAAGCGACAAGCCCACCTTGCTTCGTGGTGGATTTGCGGAGAGGGCTCGGCTTAAGGTGCCGACCATGTCGCGCTTACTCGGGGTCCTGGGAGTACTGATCGTCACGGCGTCGTGCGGTAGCGATCCCGATCCCGATCCGATCCTCAATCCGCCGCGAGACCTCTACGACACCTGGATCAAGGTCGAGCCGCCAGGTGCGCTGTGCGGCAACAACAGCCAGTACAAGATCTGGGTCAACTACTCGGACAAGAGCGACAACCTGGTGGTCGTGTTCGAGCCCGGCGGCGCGTGCTGGGACTACGCCAGCTGTACCGGCCAGGAAGGCATCCGCGGCGCCGCCAACATCGACGGCCTGCCCGACGATCACTGGGAGCTGGCGCAGTTCATCTCGCCCTTCCTGTCGCGGTTCGACGACACCAACCCATCGCGTGACTGGAACATGGTCTACGTGCCGTACTGCACCGGTGACGTCCACACCGGCAACAACGTCGTCACGTATCAGGACCCCAGCGGCCCGGACGTCGAGTTCCATCACGACGGCCACGATGACGTCCAGAAGGTCGTGTCGTACCTCGACGACAGCTTCACGCATGTCCCGAAGCTGCTCGTCACCGGCTGCTCGGCCGGCGGCGTCGGGTCGATGGTCAACTATCGCTTCCTGCGCAACGGCATCCACGCGGTCGAGAAGGGCTACCTGCTCGACGATTCGGGTCCGGTGTTCCCGTCGAGCGGGTACTCGCGACCGATGCACTCGATGATCCGCAGCGCGTGGAACCTCG
>JAGSPR010000375.1 GCA_018262455.1 Deltaproteobacteria bacterium
GTGTAACCCATGTCCCTTTACTGATCCGTTACCTATGTCCGTGCTTGCACCCTGACCGAGGGGTCGACGACACCGATGGGGCCAACCTCAACGTCGCCGTCCAACGCGTCAAGGTTGGGGTCAACGTCGACGTCCAATGGGTCAAGGTCGACGTCCGATCAGCCTGGTCTTGATCGACGCTGCCTGAGTCACGACCCTCACGGCAGCATGACGTCCACCGTGGCCGTCAGCTTGCCAGCCCACACGGGGAACCGTCGCGAGTGCCCCTGCGTCACCGCAGGCATCTCGTACCCGACCTCCACCCGGTGTAGTCCGCGCGCGGCGGAGCCCGCGACCTTGACCCGCTCCCACCACGTCGCGCCTGGTGGCAGCCAGACGATCGGAGCGAGCGTGGTCTTGTAACAGATCATCGGCCACGCGAACCGCCTCGTCGCGGGCGTCGCCGGGTCGAGCGTGAGCTGGAGCGCGGCCTCGGAGTCGACACATTCGCCGGCTGGCGCCTGGATGCACAGCGAATCACGGCCCGCGTTGTGAAGGCCGATCTCGACCACCGGGCCGGGGGCAGCGCGGGCGAGGAGCTCGAGCGTACCCGTCCCCCGCGCGCAGCGCTTGGGCCACCGGACCGGCGCACTGATCGTCAGTGATGTGATCCACAGGACCAGCGCCAGCACGAGGAGCTTCATGACCCACGTGTCAGCGAACCGCGCCGACGTGTCGCGGCGGGGTCAGCGGACGCGCGCGACCGGGAGGTTCGCCCGTGTCTGGCGAGCGATGGTCCGGTTGATCCGCTGCACCGCGCCGATCGCGTCGGTGAGCACGCAGGTGAACAGCAGCAGCGCGCCGTAGGTCGGCGACCTCGCCATCCACGCGAACGCGAAGACCTCGACGGCGGCGAGCGCGACCCCCCAGGCCCAGGCGCGTGCGTACATGTGTGCCGTCCCGAACGAGATGCAGACTGCGAGCAGCAACGCCGCGCCCACCCGCTTGCGCCGCTCGAAGCGCAGATCCGGTCCGCTGTCGCCCGCGGCATCCTCCGGGTCATCGCCGGGCTCGGGCTCGTCTGCGGCGTCGTCGGGCGCGCCCGCGGTGCCCTCGCGATACTCCCGCAGCAGCGCCACCGCCTGGTCGGCATCATCTTCTGCCACGGTGATGTCGAGCGCGATCAGCCCGCCACCGAGCCCGCCGAGCAGGTTCGCGTGGAGCTCGCCGCCGACCACTGATTCGATATCGTGGGCCGCCAGCATCGCGCGCACGAGCGCGGCATCCGATGGCCCGGAGCAGGTACCGATGCGAACGCGGGTCCGAGAGCCTGCGGCCATGGCGCTCAGTCTACAGCCGGACGCGCTCGAAGTGCGCCAGCTCTGCGAGTTCGTCGAACCGCTGCTGGATCCGCTGGGTCGAGAGGTCACGCAGGCCATCGACCGAGAACTTCTCGACCGCGAAGCTCCCCATCACGCTGCCCATGATCATCGCCGTGCGGATCGTCGAAGGCGATAGATCCCCGGCGTACGCGAGGTACCCCATCAGGCCGCCCGCGAAGCTGTCGCCCGCCCCGGTCGGATCCTTGACGTCGGCGAGCGGCATCGCCGGGGCTGCGAACACGCCACCGCCGTGGAACAGCAGCGCGCCGGCGTCACCACGCTTGATGATGATCGAGGTGGGTCCCATCTTCATGATGTGAGCGGCCGCCCGGCGCAAGTTATGCTCGCCGGCGAGCAGGCGCGCCTCCTCGTCGTTGAGCATCAGGGTATGGATCTTCGCGAGCATCTTGACGAGATCGTCGCGCTTGATGTTGATCCACAGGTTCATGGTATCGGCCGCGACGAGCGTCGGGCCGCGCACCTGGGCGAGCACGTCGAGCTGGAGCGAGGGATCGATGTTGCCGAGCAGCACGAGCTGCGCGTCGCGGTGGAGCTCGCTCACCTTGGGCTGGAACTCGGCGAACACGCCAAGCCGGGTGTCGATCGTCTCGCGGGTCACGAGATCGGGAGCGTACTTACCGACCCAGTGGAACGTCTCACCGGCCCGGCGCTCGATCCCCGAGGTATCGACTCCGAGCGCGGTGAGCTCGTCGACGTGGTGCGCCGGGAAGTCCTGGCCGACGACCGCTACCACCGCGACGTTCTTGGTGAAGTACGACGCGGCCCGCGCGATGAACGAGGCCGATCCACCCAGGAGATCGGTGTGGAGGCCGAACGGCCCATCGATATCGTCGAGAGCGACCGAGCCGATGACGAGGAGGGAGCGATGAGCGCTACGCTGGTGCATGGATCTCGGTCTGGTACCATCGCTCGCCCGTGACAGGCAATTCGGATGAGCCGACGATCGGCCCCAGCGCAGCTGGGGGGACGATCAGCCCCAGCGAACCGGGCGGCGGGATGACCGGCGATGGCGAGGGCGCCCCGGCCGAGCCGGCCGAGGACGTCGATGCCCTGATCGCGGCCGGCAAGCACGTCGAGGCGGCTCGGGCAGCCTCGCAGCGGGGCGAGCATGCGCGCGCGGCGGACCTGTACGAGAAGCTCTGGGACTTCCGCGCCGCGCTCGAGGCGGCACGGGCGGCCGGGGATCGCGCTCGGGTCCTGCGCTACGCGCTCGAGCTTGGCGATACCGCGCTGGTCGGAGACACGCTCGCGGTGATGACCGCCACCGACGAGGGCGCGAACGAGGCGCTCGAGATCCTGGTGCGGACCCGGCGTCACGCGGAGGCAGCCAAGCTCGCCGAGCAACTCGGGCAGGTCAACCGCGCGATCGAGCTCTACACGCGCGCCCACGATGACCTCGCGGCCGCCCGGCTGCTCGAGACGCAAGGGCGCGATCGAGAGGCTGGTCGGCTGCTCGAGCGCGCGCTCGACCTCGCGGCCGCGACCGAGCGTGCGCCACTCCAGCTCGCGCTGGGCCGGATCCTGGCGCGGCGAGGCTCGTACCCCGAGGCCGCGCGCCTGCTCCAGGATGCTCGCAAGGACCCCAAGCTCCGCGAGGGCGCGCAGCGTCACCTGATCGCGACCCTGGCGGCGATGGGGCTCCGCGAGGGCGCGCGGGATGCGCTACTCGAGCTGCGCACCCACGATCCGACGGTGTCCGCGGATCTCGACGCCTACCTGCGCAGCTGGCGGGATGAGGTCACGGAGCGCAAGGCGACCGGCCGCGATCGCGAGGTCATCGCCGGCCGCTATCGCATCGAGCGCGTGCTGGGTGCGGGCGCGTCGGGTCGCGTGTTCCTTGCCACCGACGAGGTCGCCGGTCGCAACGTCGCGATCAAGATGTTCTTCGCCGCCGGCGCGCGTGGCGGGGCGGCCTACGAGCGGTTCGTTCGCGAGGCCCGGCTCGCGAGCACGCTGCGCCACCCGTCGCTCGTCGAGGTCTACGACGTCTCGGTGGAGCGTGGCTTCCTCGTCATGGAGTACCTGCCTGGTGGCTCGCTCGCGCAGCGCCTCGCCGCCGGCGACCGGCTGGCTCCGGCGCAGGTGCGGCGCATGGCCCTCGACATCGTCGGGGGGCTCGAGGCCGCGCACCATCGCGGCGTCGTCCATCGTGACGTCAAGCCGGCGAACGTGTTCTTCGATGCACGCGGCACCGCGAAGCTCGGCGACTTTGGCGTCGCCCACCTCGTCGACCTCGGCCAGACGCAGACCGGCGGGTTGATCGGCACGCTGGCCTACATGTCGCCCGAGCAGATCACCGGCGCCCCGATCTCGATCGCCGCGGACCTCTATTCCGTCGGCGTGACCCTGTTCGAGGCCGTGACGGGCCGCATGCCGTTCCTCGGACCAGACTTCGTCGCACAGCACCTGGGGGAGCCTCCGCCGCTTCCGACCGCGGTGTCCGAGGGCGTGGCTCCAGGCTGGGATCCCATCCTCGCGGGGCTGCTCGTCAAGAACCCGCAGGAGCGCACGCCAACGCTCGCCGACCTTCGTCGCCAGCTCGAGCAGCTCGATCTCGGAGCGCGCACCGCGTTCGCGTCGCTCCCCCGGCCGCGGCGCGCCAGCGGGACGCACTCGATCGCGCAGCTCGCCGAGGAGCCCGAGGTTCGACCGCGTTATCAGTTCGAGACACCGCTCGGTCAGACGTCGATCTCGCAGCTCGTACGCGCGGTGGACACCGTGCTCGATCGCTCGGTGGTGATCGAGCGGTTCGATGCCAGCGACGAGGCGAGCCGCGCGATCGAGCGTGCTCGGATGCTCGGCCGCGCGCAGAGCCCGTTCGTGCAGCGGGCGCTCGGGCTCGACCGAGTCGCGCGCATCGCGGTGTTCGAAGCTCCCGCGGGTGCATCGTTCGCGGACGCCCCCCCCGAGCTGCCCCCTGCCGAAACGGTGCGGCTGCTCAAGAGACTGGCGCGTGCCGCGGCTGCGATCCACGAGGTCGGTGGCTCGCATGGCCTGATCGCACCGCGCACGATCGTGATGGACGACGCCGCGGTCCCCACGCTGATGGCCGCCGGGCTTGGCCCCGTGGTCGATTCGACGCCCGCCGACGACGTGGCCGCGATCATCGCCGTCGTCGCCGGGATCGTGGGATCTCAGCCCACGTTCGAAGCGCTCGCCCGCATGCTCGCCGAGGAGGTCGACGCGAAGGTGCCGCCCTACCCCACCCCGATCGACGGGGAGTCCCTGTATGCCGCGGCCGATGCGCTCGATGCGGCGGTGCTCGCGGCGCTCGGCTCGCGCTAGCTCAGCGCTTCTGGGCGAGCAGCACGACGATCCAGATCGCGCCCTCGCCGATCTCGGGATGCACGCCCTGGGAGATCCCGATCCCGACGTCATCGGGCCGCGCGTCACCGAGGATCGACTGGCCGTCGAGCGAGTCGAGATCCGATGCAGCGGTGATCACGCTGCCGACGCGGCTGTAGACGTTGCCGAGCGCGTCGACCTGTCGCTTCACCTGCGGGTACGCCTGCTCGCGCGACTTGCCGGCCGCGAGCTGATCGGCGAGCTGTTGCGCGATGCTGACCAGCTTGGCGTCGAGGCCGACCACCTTGACCGCCGCGAGCTTCTGGTAGATCAGCTCGGTGGCCTTTGTCGGGTCGACCTTGGGCGGTACCCGGGTGAACACCTGGGTGATGAAGATCTCGCGTCGCCCCGAGACCTCCTCCCCGAACACGACGCCAATGCCCAGGTTCGTCGCGGTCTGTGACATCAGGTTCGCGCGATGGCCGGGGCTGTTCATCAAGCCCTGGTGAGCCTCCCCGAGGCCGTAGGCGCGCGCGACATTCTCGAGCACCACCGCCGTCTTGATCTTGGCGGCGCGCACCCGATCCGACGCCGAGCCAGTCGTCGGCGAGATGTGTGCGACGTTCTTGGTGCGGCGCATCTCCGTCGAGTGACCACGCGCGACATCGGCGACCGCGCCGTCCCACACGAGCGCGCTCAGCCCGGCCGCCAGGCGATCGCGGTTGACGAGTGCGAGCAGGCGGCGCTCGGCATCCGCTGGGTCGCTGATCGGCGCATCGTCGTTCGACGGATCGATCGTGAGTGACTGCGGCGGCTGCGCCCCGCACCACACCGGGAAGTTCGCGAGCACCGTCGATCCATTCACGTCGCTCGCGGTGATCTCGACCTGCTGGCGGCCAATGCGTGTGCCGCACATGACCTGGGTCGTGAAGCCTCCGGAGTGGCCGAGCTTGAGATCGAGCCGCTCGGTGGTGCCGCTGTCACGGGTCACGAACACCTCGGGATCGTGAAAGCGGGTCTCGACGACCGCATCGATCGTGAAGCTGCCACCGGCCTGCGCTGCGCGAGGGATCGGAGACGTGCGCACGCCAGAACCTTGCAGCGCGAACACGACGGCCCCCTGACCGTCGGTGCCGCGCTTGACCGCGCCGATGCCAAGCCGCGCGGTCGCCCCATCGGCGAGGATCTCGGCGAGCCGCGGCTCGAGCTGCTCCACGATCAGCTGCGGCGAATCGATGTCACCCCATACGACGAGCAGGTGCGGAGACGGCTCGACGAGCCCGTTGCGTTGCAGCGCGAACTCGACGAGCCCATACGAGATAATGCCCTCCTCGGGCACGACCTGGGCGAGCTCGGTGCAGGCGCGAAACAGCCGCGCATCGGCGACCGGCACGGTGGTCCCCGCCTTGACCGCCGCGTCCTTGACTGCCTGCACCACCGCGTCGCCGAGCGCGGTCCTGGGTGGGGCCTGCACGGGCTCGTTGTAGCGAATCGCGGGCTGACTCGCGGGGGCGAACGTCACCGGCCCCGCTTGCGGCGCGACCCTCGTGCCCCCTCGCCAGCTCGGCGCCGTTCCGACCTTCTGCGGTCCACGACCCGAACACGCGGCCACCACCGCGAGCACGACGACGAAGCAGCGAATCACCGGTGAAATCTAACACGCGGCCAGGCCGGAGGAGCCGCGGCGCGCCCACGGCAGCTACGGAGCGGTGGTGACCTCGATCCGGGTGATACCGGCCTGCTTGGCCCGCGTCATGACGGGCGTGACCCGGCCCGGCGCGACCCCCTTGGAGATCACCAGCGTCAGCTCCGTCGCCTTGTTCACGGCAGCAGCACGAAGCAGCGCATCGAGCCGGGCGTCCGGCACCGGCTGACCAGCGATGATCACGTCACCGGTCGGTGGGATCGTGATGACGAGCGTCGGCCCCGGGCT
>JAGSPR010000115.1 GCA_018262455.1 Deltaproteobacteria bacterium
GCGGACCTGGCGGACCTGGCGGACGATCTCGTGCAGCATGTCGCTGAGCCCCTGCGAGTCCTGCCCCTTGCGAAACATCGGCCGGCCCAGCGCGACCACCGCGGCATCGTCCCCCCCCTCGCCCGACAGGAACACGACGCGCTCGGCGAGCCAGGGCCTGTAATCGCAGACCCAGCGGTAGAGCTCCGCGCCGATCCCGGCATCCATCTGCCAGTCCGCGACGATCACGTCGAAGTCATCGTGCTCGAGCTGCGCGATCGCGGCATGGCCGCTCTCGACCCGGCTGACCGAGTAACCCGCCTCGCCGAGCAGATCCGCCATGACCATGAGCAACACGGGATCGTCATCGGCGAGCAGCAGCGTCGGTCGGTCGAGGTCGAGCTCGAGCACCGTGGCATCCTCGGCCATCAGGGGCTCGATTGATTCCTCGAGCCGGGCCCGGCGCTGCAAGGCGGCCAGCGCGACCCGGACGATCTCGGAGGGCAGGCTCATCGCCACCGCGAGGCACCTCCCGGCGACGATGCGATCGAAGTCCGAGGGAACTTCGGAAGCGATGAAGATGAACCGATCGCGGAGGTCGTAGCGGTTCTGAAGCGACCACCGATAGACCTCGCCGCCGACCGAAGCCGTCTGATCCCAGGGCGCCACGACGACATCGATCGGGCGCTCGCCTTCGAGATGCGCCTGCGCGCGAAACCCACTGACCGCGGTGACCACCTCGAATCCACTCTGCTCGAACAACCTCGTCATCAGATCGAGCGCACCACCGTCATCGTGAATCACGAGGACGATAGGACGGTCCAACTGCACGGTGGCGCTCATTATACCCGTGCTAGTGTTTCCGACATATGCGATGGATCCTCTCGCTGGGCGCGGCCGCCGGGCTCGCTGCGTCTGTGGCGGCATGCCCCGGTGGCGGTGCCGGCAATGGCAAGCTCAACCCCAATCACAATTCAACCCAGACGCCGGAGATCAAGGTCGATCTCCCGAGCATCCCGTCGAAGATCGAGATCACGACGAGCGCTCCCACGGAAGGGAACAGCCCGGACAAGCGCTCGCCGCTGCTCGACATCCTGAAGAACGAGAACGAGCGAGAGATCGCCACGCTGAGGAAGCAGAAGGATCCTGCCTACTACCTCGCGTACCAGCTCGTCGAGCAGCGCATCGTCAGCCTCGAGGCCGAGGGCGGCGCGCTGATCACCGATAGCGACGACACGGCCCGCAACCTGGATGTCGAGGTCCGCGTCGGCTCGCCCGAGCTCGACAACACCCGCGCCCTCGCCGACGACTCGAACGGCCTCAACGCACCGCTCACCCGCCGGGGTGTCATCCCGTTCGGCGAGGACAAGCAGGCGATCTCGAACGCGCTCTGGCTCGAGACCGACCGACGCTACCGTGAGGCCGTGAGCGCGCTCGGCTACGTGCGCCAGGATCAAGCGACCCTCAAGAACCGCGCACCGGTGCCCGATTTCTCACCGTCGCGGCCCGAGGTCTATGTCGGCAAGCCGGCGACCTTGCAGTTCGACAAGACCCAGTGGATCGAGCGACTCCGGAAGTGCTCGGCCAAGGCACTCAAGGGTCAGGCCACCCGTGGCACCTGCGGGGTCGTGTTCCAGCTCAACACCGCGTGGCTCGTCAACAGCGAGGGCAGCCAGGTCCAGGTGTCGTGGACCAACGCGCAGCTCGCGGTGTCGGTCGGCGTCAAGGCCGACGATGGCATGAACCTGTCGCGGCTCGAGCAGCGGTTCGGCCGCACGCCGGCCGACCTGCCGGCCGACGTGGATGTCGACAAGATGATCGCGATGGTCACCGGCGATCTCGATGCCCTCCACGACGCCCCGCTCGCCGAGCCGTACGTGGGCCCGGCGATCCTCGAGGGTCGCGCCGCGGGCGTGTTCTTCCACGAGGTGTTCGGCCATCGGATCGAGGGCCACCGCCAGAAGGACACGACGGGCGGCCAGACCTTCGCGTCGTACGTCGGCAAGGACATCGCGCCGGACTGGCTGACCGTCTACGACGATCCACAGATCGTCACGCTCAACGGCATCCAGCTCAACGGGTTCTACCGGTTCGACGACGAGGCCGTGCGCGCGCGCCACGTCAACCTGATCGACAAGGGCAAGCTCGTCGGCTTCAACACGAGTCGCAACCCGATCAAGGGCTTCCCGAGCTCGAACGGCCACGGTCGGCGCTCGCCGGGGCTGCCGCCGGTGGCGCGCCAGGGCAACCTCGTCGTCGAGGTCGAGAAGAGCGTGCCGCGCGCCGATCTCGAGAAGCTGCTGCTCGCCGAGGTCAAGAAGCAGAACCGGCCGTACGGCATGATCTTCACCGACATCAGCGGCGGCTTCACCAACACCTCGGCGTTCGCGCCGCAGGCGTTCAAGGTCAACCCGGTCATGGCCTACAAGCTCTACGCCGACGGCAAGAAGGAGCTCGTGCGTGGGATCGACATCAGCGGTACGCCGCTGGTCGCGCTGCAGTCGATCCGAGCCGCCAGCCGCGAGATCGAGACGTTCAACGGGGTGTGCGGCGCCGAGAGTGGCTGGGTCCCGGTGAGTGCCTCGGCCCCGAGCTTGCTGCTCGAGAAGATCGAGGTCGAGAAGGGCTTCATCCCCCCCGATCGCCCGCCGCTGCTCGGCCCACCCTCGATCACGACCTCGCCGACCCGCCCGGCTCGCAAGGAGACGCCATGAAGCGCTCGCTGTTCGTCGTCCTCGCGCCGATGCTGGCACTCGCGCTTCCCGGTCCGTCGCTGCTCGACGCGAAGCCGGCGCCGAAGCCCGTCGCCGACGCGGGCCCCTCGAAGGCCGTCACCGACGAGATCCTCGACTCGGTCGCCGAGGAGATGAATCGCGCGATGAGCCAGCTCGAGATCCCGAACGCGCCGAAGCCGTATCACATCGCCTACAAGATCACCGAGGTCGACGTCAACGACGCGTCGGCCAGCCTCGGGTTCGCCACCAGCAAGCGCAACCGGCACTTCGTCAACCTCGAGGCCCGCGTCCGCGTCGGGACGCCGGCGTTCGACAACTCCAACTTCGTGGTGCCCCAGGCCGACGAGATCGACGGCGTCTCGGCGATCAACCTGCCCCTCGAGGCAACGCCTCGGATCGCGCGGCGCGCCGCCTGGCTCGTCACCGACGCGGCGTACAAGGAGGCGCTGATCCAGCTGCGCGCGAAGCTCGAGGCGCGGCGCGCCGGCGGCACGCGTGGCACCGAGATCCCGTCGTGGACCACCGAGAAGCCCCTGGTCAGCGAGACCCCCGTGACGGTGCCCGATCTCGAGACGGTCGACGAGCTCGAGACCCGCGCCAAGGCGCTCTCGAGCGTGTTCCGCGACCAGCCTGCCGTGCGCGACTCCCGCGTCGCGGTCACCAGCTATCTCGAGCGCCGGTGGTACCTCACGACCGAAGGCACCAGCGTGACCGACACGCGGCGTGCGAGCGGCATCGTGATCACCGCGAACGGCCAGGCCGACGACGGCCAGGAGCTCCACCAGTACTTCCTGCGCTACGGCCACACCGCGAAGGACCTGCCGAGCGATGACGAGCTCAAGGCCGAGTCGAAGAAGCTCGTCGAGACGATCAGCGCGCTCGCCAAGGCCCCGCTCATGGATCGCTACAGCGGTCCGGTGCTGTTCGAGGGCGAAGGCGCGGTCGGCCTGATCCGCACCGCGCTCGCGCCCCACCTCGGTGGTACCCCCGTCCCCGAGGGACTGAGCCCGCAGGAGGCCAAGTCGTTCGGCGGCGCGCTCACCGACAAGGTCGGGTTGCGCGTGCTCGCCCCGAGCCTCTCGATCATCGACGATCCCACGGCCCGGATCGGCGGCGGCAAGGCGCTGATCGGCGGCTACAAGATCGATGACGAGGGAGTGCCCTCGCAGCGCATCGACGTGGTCAAGGACGGTGTCCTCAAGACGTTGCTGACCAGCCGCACGCCGTCGGCAAAGGCCCAGACCTCGAACGGTCACGCCCGCCGCACCGCCGATGGCGGAGCGTTCCACGGCAGCGCCACGAACCTGTTCGTCTCCGGCAAGGCCACGGTCCCCCGCGCCGCGCTCGTCCAGAAGCTCATCGCGTCGGCGCGCGCCGAGAACCTCAAGTTCGGCCTCATCATCCGCAAGCTCGATGACGCCGCGATCACCTCCGCGCCCGAGTTCAGTCGCCGCGAGCTGGTGCAGATGATCAAGAGCACCGATCAGCAGCTGCCGCCCCCGGCGATCCTTGCCTACAAGGTCTACCCCAACGGCAAGCAGGAGCTCGTGCGCGGCGCGCAGCTCGCGGAGATCCCGATCCGGGCCTGGAAGGACGTCCTCGCGGTCTCGAAGGAGACCATGACGTACAACTTCCTCGCCGCGAACGAGAGCCAGCTCCAGCTCCGCCTCACCGGCGGCACCGACGATGGCTTCGTGCCGTCCGGCGGCATCGAGAGCAGCATCATCACGCCGGATCTGCTGCTCAAGGAGATCGACGTCATGGGCAGCACGGCCGGCGAGCGCCCCGCACCGATCACGCCCAAGCCGCTCGGCCCGTAGGGAGGTCAGTGACGCATGATCGCGAACATCGCGGTGAACGCGATCACCGCGACGACGATCATGTAGATCGCGATCGCGGCGTCATTGGACTTGCCGGTCTTGCCGTTGAACCGGCCATGGCAGCGCGGGCACTCGACGTGGCTGATGATCTTCGAGCCGATGAGGCCCCCCCACCACGTGAAGCCGACCGGGAGCGGCGACACGTCCTCGTGACACTTCGGACATTGCATGCGCGGAATCCTAGCCGCGCGCGCGGCCGAAATCCTCACCCGAACAGCGCGGCAAGCTCGGCGGGGGTCGCGACGAGGAAGTCCGGGCCGATCGAGGCGAGCGCCGTGGGGTCGCGCAGCCCCCAGGTGACGGCGATGCCGGGCATGCCCGCGGCCCGTGCGGTGGCGACGTCGATCTCCGAATCACCCACGAAGGCGCATTGCGCCGGCGCCAGCCCGAGCTCGGCGAGCAGCGGCAACACGGCCTCGGGATCGGGCTTGCGGGGCCGACCGACGCGTTCGCCGATCACGACGCGAAACGGCCAGGCGGCGAGCAGCTGGTCCGCGATCGGCACGACCAGCTCGTGCGGCTTGTTCGAGAGCACGCCGAGCACCCGGCCGCTCGCCACCTGGGCATCGAGCACCGCCGACAGACCGGCGAACACACAGGTCCTGCCGAACGGCGCGGCCAGGTAGTGCGCGCGATAGCGAGCTAGCACGTCGACCGCGCGTGCCGAATGCCCCGCGGCCTCCGCGACGAGGTGCCCCGCGCCGCTCCCGATCCAGCCCCGGATCTCGGCGTGCGTGCGCGTGGGGAGCCCGGCATCGACGAGCGCGGCGTTGAGGTGCCCGGCGATGTCATCGAAGCTATCGACCAGCGTGCCGTCGAGATCGAACACGATCCCGCGGATGGCACGGAGCGGGGCGGTCATCTGCAGGCGGCCTACGAGACGACGCCGTAGACGTTCTTGTGCTGGCGCTGGATCTCGATCGAGTCACGCAGCTGCTCGAACAGCTGGCGAGAGGCCGGCATGCCGACGATCTCGAGGTGCGACGTCGTCGCGTCCGAGGCGAACACCTCGACGTGCGCGATCCCGAGGATGCGGTCGACGAGGTTCTGCTTGTAGCGGACGTCGCGGCAGCGCCACAGCTGCAGGACGTCGATCCGCTTGGACAGCAGGCCGCGCTCGGTCTCGATGACCGTGTTGGTGACCCGGAACTTGATCGACTTGCGATACAGCGTCACCGCGAACATGAACACGGCGGCCGCCGCGGCCGGGATGACCACGTTCAGGATCTTCGTCGACCAAGCCGTCTCGGCGTCCCAGATCCGCGTGGAGATCCCGATGATGGCGATCGCCGCGAAGCCGCTCGCGATGTAGTAACCGAGGTACGCCTTCCAGGACGGCACCCCTTCGTACAGCGTCTTGCGCTCGGGTTCCTTGTCGTCCTTGGTCGCCTGCGCGAACGGCGCCTTGGCGGGCGCGGGCGCGGGTGCGGCCGCAGCCTCGGCTGCCGGCGGCGCCGCGCTCAAGAACGAGTTGCAGAAGCGACACTTGATCGCCTCGTCCTGGATCTCCTCCGCACAGAATGGACACTTCTTCATATTCACATCCGGTATCCGAGGCCGACCATGAAGTCGATCGCGGTGATCGCCTTGATGTCGTCTCGGAGGCCTGCCTTCGCCGGGCTGTAGGAGAACGCGAAGGGCACGACCGTGACGATCACGTTCGGCGTGACCGCGTAATCGGCGGAGAGGCCCGCGCGCAGGTGGAACATCGTCAGGGCGCCCGTGGTGGGCGCGAACGAGGTGAACGGGCTGTTGCTGACGCCGCCGAACACCAGCGCACCCAGGCCAAGATCGCCGCGGAGCCCGACCTTGGGGGCCACGTGGTAGGTGCCGCCCACGTTCGCCATGAGGCCGTAAAGCCTGGCCGAGCTGCTCTTGCCCATCATGTTCTGGAACGGCACGGGCGTGAACGTGAAGCCGCCGCCGAGCTCGACCGTGACCTTGTCGTTGATCGCGAGCGGATAGCCCGCGATCAGAGCGGCGGTTGCCTGGAGCGGGACATTGAGCTTGCCGGTGGACAGCTTCGCGCCACCTCCGGCCAGCCGCACCGAGAGCAGGCGCGGGGTGCCCGGCTGGGTTTCGGTGATCTGGGTGCCGTCCGGATCCTTGGGGTCGGTCGGATCGGCGACCCGGTCCGGATCCGGCTTGGCGGGATCCGGCTTGGTCTCGCCGTCGGGCTTCTCGTTGTGATCGGGGGGCTTGCTGCGGATGGCTTCCTGTTGCTTCGCGCACTCGTCGAGCGACCGGATCAGGCCTTCGATCTCCTGGCGCTTGGCGTCGGTGATCGGCTTGACGGTGTCGGCGTCCTTGAGCGCGAGGTAGCGCTTGTAGAAGAACTGCGCCTCTTTGCAGTTCTTGGCCTGGCGGTACGACTGCGCCACGTTGAACAGGTACGCGGCCTTCTTGCTCTCGTTCGACTCGAGCGCGAACCCCTGCTTGAACGCTTCGATCGCCTTGTCGAAGTTGCCGAGGTTGTACTGGGTCTCGCCCTCCTTGTACCACTGCTCCGGCGTATCCGGCTGCGCCGCCGCGAGCACGGGCACCAGCACCAACGCACATACGAGTGAGATCATCCGCTTCATGAGTGTCTCCGAGCGTGGTGTGCTCGCGTTCCAGTCACGGTTTCTCGAGGCCGGTATCGTCGCTGCCCCGGCCGGTCCCCGACCCCTTGCCGGTCCCCGACCCCTTGCCGGTCCCCGACCCCTTGCCGGTCCCCGAGGTGCCCGAGCCCTTGCCGGTCCCCGAGGTGCCCGAGCCCTTGCCGGTCCCCGAGGTCTTTCTCTTCTTCACAAACAACCGCTCGTCATTGATGTCGCGATCAGGAACGAGGTTGAAGATGACGTCGTCGTACTTGCTGCTGTCGGAGCGCAGCATCACCCGCACCGGCGAGCTGCTGCGCTGGAGCTCGAACGTCTCGCCGGTGGTCTGGCCGATCTCCTGACCGTTGACGAAGATCTTGGCGCCGGGCGGCGTCGTCGTGATCGTGATCTTCGCGACCGTGGAGACCACGGCGAGGTCGCTGCCGGCAGAGCCCGCGGCGCCACTACCGACCGCGCTGCCACTACCGACCGCGCTGCCACTACCGACCGCGGTCACGGCCGAGCCACTCCCCGAGGAGGCGTCGTTCGAGCCGACCGCGCTCGGGGTGGCGCTGTCGGGAGTCGTGACGAGTGCCTCGCCACTGCCGCTCGCCGTGCCCGTCCCGGCGACCGTGGTCGGGCCCTTGGTGACGATGACCACTGCGATCACGGCAGCCACCACGAGCGCGGCGCCGAGGATCGCGAACCCCGCCTTGCTGCGCGGCTTGTGGAGCTCTCCCGCCGCGCCGCCGAGCGTGGTCGGCGCCGGGTAGCCGTGCATGGGAGTCAGCATCCCGGGGGGCGGCGTCATCCCGGGGGCTGGCGTCAGGGACGTGGGCGTCATCCGGTTGGGCGGCAGCTCGCTGGTCGACGGCATCAGCTGGCGTTGCATGAAGGCGACGATGCCGCCGCAGGCCTCGACGTAGCCGACCGGATCCGCCATCGCCCGCATCATCTCGTCCATGTTCGGGTAACGCAGCTCGACCCGCTTCTCGAGCGCCTTCATGACGACGGCCTCGACATGCGGATTGAGCATCCGGTACTGCGACGGTGGAATCGGCTGCTGGGTCAGGTGCTGGACGAGGATCTCGCCATAGCCCGCGCCGATGAACGGCACCCGCCCGACCAGCATCTCGTAGAGCACGATGCCGAGCGCGTAGATGTCCGCGCGGTGATCGATGTCGCCGCGGCCCTCGCACTGCTCGGGCGACATGTACGCGGGCGTCCCCATGACGATGCCGGTCCGCGTCCGGCTCGAGCCGGTCGTGTTGCCGGTGAGCTTCGCGATGCCAAAGTCGAGCAGCTTCACGAAGTCGCGCTCGCGGCCCCGCTGCATCAGCATGATGTTGTCCGGCTTGAGATCGCGATGAACGATGCCGCACTTGTGCGACGCGCCGAGCGCATCCCCGACCTGCAGCGCGATCCCGAGCGCGCGCTCCGGTGGCAAGGGAGACTCGGCGCGGATCAGCGCCGACAGCGTGCTCCCGGACAGGTACTCCATGATGAAGTACACGAGCTGCTCGCGGTTGGCCCCGGCCTGGATGATCCCGAAGTCGACGATGTCGACGATGTTCGGGTGACCGATGTCGTTGACCGCCTTCGCCTCGTTGAAGAACCGCGACGCGACCTCCTCGTTGCCCGAGAACTCCGAGTGCAGGACCTTGAGCGCGACCTTCTTGCCGATCGAGGGATGCTCGGCCAGATAGACCGCACCCATCCCGCCCTCGCCCAACTTCTGGGTCACCAGATAGTTGCCGATGGTCTGCCCGATGATGAGATCTGGTTGCGGGGGCCCGGTTCGGGGGTCCATGCGGTTCCCTCGCCCGGTCGTTCCTCGCGGACCGAGCGAAGGTGATAGTAGCCCACAACCGGCTGAAAAGTCGCCGGGGGCCGGATCGACGTGTCACGATGTCGGCGATGCGACACCTCGCCGCTGTGGTCGTACTGGGTGTGCTCGCTGGCCCGACATCCGCCGACGATCTGCCCGACGTGAAATCGAAGGCCGTCGTGGTGCTGGACGCCAAGACCGGGGCGGAGATCTTCAGCAAGGCGGCCGACGACGTCCGTCCGATCGCGTCGACCACCAAGATCTTCGTCGCGATGGTGGTCAGGAAGCACAACCTCGATCTCGGCGGCTGGACCGAGATCAACCGGGTCGACGCCAAGGAGGCGGCGGGAGGCGCCCGGACCCGGCTCGATGTCGGTGAGAAGTTCCGCAACCAGGATCTGCTGCGGGCCATGCTGATGGCCTCGGATAACCGGGCTCCGACCGCGCTCGGTCGGGCCGCCGGCATGGATCCGGATGAGCTCGTGACCGCCATGAACAAGCTCGCCAAGGAGCTGGGGCTCGCCCACACCAAGTTCACGAGCCCGTCCGGGCTGCATGGCAACGTCTCGACCGCGCGCGAGATGGCGATCGCGCTCACCGCCGCGCTCGGCGACCGCGTGCTGCGCGAGATCATGGGCGACGAATTCGAGACCGTGGTGTCGAAGCGACACTCGAAGATCGGCTACGGCACCACCAACGCGCCGCTGGTCGCCAAGAAGTACGACGTGGTCGGCGGCAAGACCGGGTACACCAAGCCCGCTGGCTACTGCTTCATCACCGGCGCTCGCATCGACTCGCGCGAGGTCGTGATGGCGTTCCTCGGTGCCGACGCCAAGCAGACCCGGTTCGCCGACTTCAACCGGGTCGCGGCCTGGCTCGATCGCGGCGCGCCGGGCTCCAAGCTCGCGGCCAAGCTCGACCCGAAGCGACCCAAGACCGCGCCTGCCAAGCACGAGATCGAGGCCCACGGGCGCGTCGCCCACAAGGCCGCCGAGCCCGCCGAGCCCGCCGAGCCCGCGAACGATCCGGCCAAGCCCGGCCCTTCGATCGAGCCTTGAGCGCCGCGTAGCGTGGCATCATCGGCGCGATGACTCGAACCCGGCCCAGCCGGCGCGAGCTACTCGCGGGCCTCGGGATCGGCTCCGCCTCGACGCTGCTGTGGGCGTGCGGCAGCCGGCCCTCCGCGGTGCGGTCCACGCGGGGCGTCACGAGTACGAGCGGCGAGGTCCGGACCTGGCTGCGCGATGCGGTCGCGCGGCTCGCCGTCGCGTATCCCTCCGTCCATGCCCTCGCGGTGGCACGCCGGCGGACGACGGCGGCGATCGACGTGCTCGGCGCCGGGGTCGCGCGTGCGCGGCGCGAAGGCCTGGTGCTCACCGTGCGCGATCGCGAGGGCCTGTGGCGCGAACAGGTCACGTCGGATCTGTCGCAAGCCGGCGTGCTGGCCGCGGTGCGCGCGCTCGTCGGGACCTCGACCAGGAAGGCGACGATCGATTTCGGGCCTCCACCGGCCCAGCCGCCGGCACCCCCGCGGTTCGCGGACGCCGAGCTGCACGATCAGCTCGAGACGATCACCGAGCGCGACAAGCTCGACAGCCGGATCGTCTACGCCGCCGCGATGATCGATCTCGATGACGCGAACGTGTGGTCGATCGCGCCGACCCATGATCGCGAGCAGCGGCTCGTCCGCGTCCGCAAACACGTGGTGCGAGCGGCGTGGAACGGCACCCGACCGGTCGTCAGCGAGGCCGAACGATCCTGGATCGGCGGGCTCGACGACCACGCCCTCGACGTCGCGCTCGTGCGACGGACCTCGCAGCGCGCGCTCGAGCTGATGACCCCGGGCGTGCTCGAGGCCCGCGAGCGCACGGTGATCCTCGATCCGAGCCTGACCGCCAGCCTGGTCGACGCCATCGCGCGGGCGCTGCTCACCACGGCTTCCACCCGCCGTCCCGAGGTCGGCCGCGCCCTCGTCGCCGGCACCCAGGTGGCCGCGCCGCTGGTCACGCTGGTCGATGATCCGACCGTGCCGACCGCGTACGGTGGGTTCGTGTTCGACGACGAGGGCGATCCCGCGACCCCGGTCACGCTCGTCTCCGCGGGTCGGTTCATGGCCGTGCTCTCGGAGCACGCGGGTGGCGGGCGCGGACGCGGCCGCCGGCCCGGCCACACCGGCAGGCTCGAGCCCGCGCCTTCCCACCTGCGGCTCGCGCCAGGAACGACCGCGCACGCGGCGCTCGGGGACGAGGGCCTGTTGCTCGAGGAGGCGCGCACGACGATCGTCGAACCGGGGATGTCGCGCGTGATCATCGGTGCCGCGCGCGCCCGCGAGCTCCGCGGCGGCCAGCAGACCGGACGGGTCTATGGCGAGGTCGAGCTCGTCGGTGACCTCCGCACGCTCCTCGGCGCGATCTCGGGGGTGTCGTCGGACACCAACGTGAGCTCGTACCGCGACGACCGTGATGGCGAGCCGCGCTGGCGATCGGTCGAGGCGCCGTGGGTGCGCACGACCGGCCTGGTCCGGCTCCGCCGGGGCTTCGCGTGATCACGCGGCGCGACCTGGTGCGCGCCCTGCTCCGCCGCAGCGTCGCGGACTGGATCGTGCTCGAGCACGCCCAGGAGCTCGGCGTGGCCGACGACACGCACGACCTGCGGCGCCGCGAGCACCGAACCCGCTCGACCGTGATCATCCACCATGACGTCCCGCGAGGACGAGGTTCCGCGCGGCTCGAGATCACCAGCAGCAGCGACGGCGACGCGCTCGGCCTCGTCGACGAGGCGATCTCGCTCGCCGCCACCACGGTGGGCCCGGCCTGGAAGACCGCCCCGCCCGCGGCGCCTGCGCAGGTCCGGGTGCTCGATCCCGCGCTCACCGAGCGCGACCTGGTCGAGGCCGCGGCGGCGATCGCGCGGGGCGTGCGGATGCGTGGCAGCGGCTCGAGTGTCTCGGTGGCTGCCACGGTCCTGCGCGAGCGCATCACGGTCCAGGCCAAGAGCGGCTTCCACGACGAGTGGCTGGCCAGCCAGCTGCGCGTCGAGGGCCTGGTGATCGCGGCGGAGCGCAGCCTCGAGATCGTGCGCGAGGCTCGGCGCATCTCCGACCTCGGCCTTGCGCCCGCGATCGCGGCGGCGCAAGCCGATCTCGAGCAGCTCGGAGAGGCCGGTCCGCCGATCGCGGGGCGCGCCGACCTGATCCTGTCTGCCGACGCGCTCCTCCATGGCGAGGGCCTCGGCGTGTGGTCGGTGTTCGCCGCGCAGGCCGAATCGATCGCCGAGCGCCAGGGCATCACCCGCTACCGCGTCGGCACGCCGATCGCACCTGGCGCGAACCAGGTCGACGAGCCGCTCACGATCACCAGCGACGGCGCGCTCGACTTCGCCACCCGATCGAACCCGGTCGGCGACGACGGCGACGCGATCCGCAGGTTCCCGATGATCGAGCGCGGCGTCTCCGTCGGCCTCGGCCTTTCGGTCCGCGAAGCCGCGCTGCGCGGACGCGACCCGAACGGCGGCGTCCGCAACCTCGTGGTCGCGCCGGGCACCTGGCACGGCAAGCCCGGCGCGGGCCGCACGATCGAGATCCGCCGGCTGCACGCGCTGTCGATCGACCCCTACACCGGGGATGCCAGCCTCGAGCTGGCGCTCGCGTACGACCACCGCGATGGCCGGTCCCGACCGTTCACCGGCGGCACGATCCGGCTCGATCTGGTCTCCGCGCTCGCCCGGGCGCGCCGCAGCGCGACCACCCTCCAGCGCGGCGCGTACCTCGGCCCCGCCTCGGTGTGGATCGACGGGGCCACGCTGGTCGTCTAGCGATGTGCTACCTCTGGAGGGTGCCCGGCCTGCCACCCCGATCCCTGCGCCGCTACCTCCCGGTCGTCGGTGCCGTCGTCGGCGCGTCCGCCGGCTTCGCGTACTACTGGTTGTTCGGCTGCGACAGCGGTTGAGCCACCCGCTCGAACCCGGTGCTGACCACCGCCTTCGGTACAGCGCTGGGTTTGACGATGACCGTGGGTCGTCGATGAAGATGCTCGCTAGCGATTCGGCGCTCGATCTCGCCGCCCGGCTGCGCCGGCGCGAGGTGTCCTCGGTGGAGCTGACGCAGGGAAGCCTCGCCACGATCCGGCGTGACAACCCAGACCTCGGGGCATTCGTCGGCGTCGCCGAGGCCCGCGCGCTGCGCCAGGCCCGCCGCGCCGACGCGCTGATCGCCCGCGGCGTCCAGGCGCCGTTCCTCGGCGTGCCGACCGGCATCAAGGACTTCGAGCACCTCCGCGGTCACGTCACGGGTTATGGCTCGCGCGCGTTTCGCTGGCTGTACGCGCCGGTCGACGGGTTCTCCGCCCGCGCGTGTCGCGAGGCCGGCTTCGTCTTGCTCGGCAAGCTCGCGACCTCGGAGCTCGCGATCCTGCCGTTCATCGAGTCGCCGCCGAGCCGCAACCCGCACGCGCGCGATCACTACGCCGGTGGATCGTCGGGAGGCTCCGCGGCCGCGGTCGCGGCGAACATGATCCCGATCGCCGCTGGCTCCGACGGTGGCGGCTCGATCCGGATCCCCGCCTCGTTCTGCGGGCTCGTCGGGCTCAAGACCGGCCGCGGCACGCTGCAGGGCATGTCTCCGGCGCTCGATCCCGCCGGCATCGCCGTGAGCGGCCCGCTCGCTCGCACCGTGCGCGATGCGGCCGCGCTGACCGATGTCCTCGCGGGGACCCACGATCGGTTCTTGTCCGCGTGCGGCGAGCCGGTCCCCACGCTCCGCGTCCGCGTGCTCGCTTCCTCGCACCTCGTCGACGTCGACCCCGAGATCGCCGCCGCCACCCACGCGGTCGCGCAGCAGCTCGCGTCCGAGGGGCACCATCTCGAGGACGCGCCGCCGCTCGCCGGCGAGCTCGAGGACTTCCTGCCGATCATGGCCCACATGGCCGGCCGCCTCCCGCTCGTGCTCGGCATGCGGCGGCTGATGCAGCCGTCGACGCTGTGGCTCCATGGCCGCGGCCAGGGCGTCTCGCACGGCGATGCCGTGGCCGCGGGCGCCGCACTCGCCCGCCGGGTGTTCGCGTGGTTCGGTGATGCCGATGTCGTCGTCACGCCGACCGCCGGGGTGCTCCCGCCGCGGGTCGGCAGCTTCGCGAACCTCGACGGCGAGGCCACGTTCCGTGCCGCCGCACCGCTCGGGGCGTTCACCGCGGCGTTCAATGCCTCGGGCCAGCCCGCGATCTCGATCCCGGCGGCCCGCTCCCGCAGCGGGCTCCCGATCGGGGTCCAGCTCGTCGGGCGAATGGGTGGCGAACGCTTGCTGCTCGCGCTCGCCGCCTCGCTGCTCGGCGAGCGATGATGCGGCGATGGAGATCCTGCGCACCCCCGACGACCGGTTCGCCCAGCTCCCCGGCTACGCGTTCGCGCCGCACTACGTCGAGCTCGGCGGCGAGCTCCGCATGCACTACCTCGACGAGGGTCCGCGCGACGGCGCACTCGTGCTCTGCCTCCACGGCGAGCCGTCGTGGAGCTATCTCTATCGCAAGATGATCCCCGGCCTCGTGGGCGCGGGGCTGCGGGTGATCGCCCCGGACCTGGTCGGGTTCGGGCGGTCCGACAAGCCGGTCGCGCGCGAGGTCTACACCTACCAGCAGCACGTCGACTGGATGGCCGGGTTCGTCGACCAGCTCGGGCTGCGCGACCTCACGCTGTTCTGCCAGGACTGGGGCGGGCTGATCGGCCTGCGGCTCGTCGCCGAGGACGCGCCGCGGTTTGCCCGCGTGGTGGCGAGCAACACGTTCCTGCCGACCGGCGATCAGCCGCCGCCCACCGCGTTCTTCACCTGGCGATCGTTCGCCCAGACCGTCGCCGAGCTGCCGGTCGGCCGGATCGTCGCCGGCGGCTGCGCGCGCCCGCTCGCGCCCGACGTGATCGCGGCCTACGACGCGCCCTACCCCGACGAGCGCTACAAGGCCGGCGCGCGCCAGTTCCCGCTGCTCGTCCCGGCCCACCCCGACGACCCCGCGAGCCCGGCGAACCGCGCCGCCTGGACCCAGCTTCGCCAGTACACCCGGCCGTTCCTCACCGCGTTCGGCGACACCGATCCGATCACGCGGGGCGCCGACCTCCTGCTCCAGGTCGCGATCCCCGGCGCCGAGGGCCAGCCGCACGTCACGATCGAGCGCGCCGGCCACTTCGTCCAGGAAGATGCCGGCGAACAGCTCGCCGGGATCGTGGCCGACTTCGTCGCGCGCACCCGGTGAAGGCCGGCGCGTGCGTCGTGATATACGATTGCCGCAAGCGATCGTGGTGGAATTGGTAGACACGCAGGATTTAGGTTCCTGTGCTTAACCGCGTGGGGGTTCGGCTCCCCGCTCGCACGTCGTGCTCGCCGCAAACCGCCGACGGCCCCTGGTAGGTTGCGTTCGCGTGGCAGATCCCCGTCTGGTATGCTCCTGCTCATGCTCGCGACCTTGGAGATCCCGGAGCAGGTGCTGAGTGCCCTCGGTGCGGATCCGGCGAGCGCTGCAGGAAAAATTCGGCTGCTGGCTGCGATGAAACTCTACGAGCTTGGCCGGCTGTCGTCGGGAGCGGCTGCCGCACTTGCGGGGCTTGCCCGCGTCGAGTTTCTCGCGAACCTCGAAGAGTATGGCGTTTCGCCGTTCCAGCTGAGCCCCGTTGATCTGGACCAGGATCTAGAGAACGCCCGCCGCGCGACACACCAGGACTGACTCGGGGCTGAGGCCTCCACCATGGCGGTCGTCATCGCGGACACATCGCCGCTCCAGTACCTGTTCCAGGTCGGC
>JAGSPR010000764.1 GCA_018262455.1 Deltaproteobacteria bacterium
GATCTCGCCCTTGCGGTCCTTGAACTCGTTGTAGACGTTGTCGCGCTCGGCCTCGCGGACGCGCTGGTAGATGACCTGCTTCGCGGTCTGCGCGGCGATGCGGCCGAACTTCTTGCTCGCGTTCTTGAGGTCGATCAGCGTGCCGAACTTCTCGTCCTGCTCGCGGGCGCGATCGTCGTCCTCGGAGCGATAGAACACCTGGAACAGCAACTCGTCTCCGAGCTCTGCTTCGAGGCCAGCCTTGTGGGCTTCCGCGACGGTGATCTCGCGACCTTCGATCGCGTCATCCTCGTCGACCACGTTGACGATGAGGAACAGATCGACCGAGCCGGTCTCGGCGTTGAACTTCGCCTCCATCTCGCGGTTCATGCCAAACGTGCGCTTGGCCGCCGTGAGGATGGCTTGTTCGAGCGCGTTGATGAGCACGCTCTTGTCGATGTTCTTGTCCCGGCCGACTTGCTCGAGGACCATGTCCAGCTTGGCTTCCATTGGAAAGCTCCGTCTTCCTAGTCGTTGCTTCGCCCCGACCGCGTCGGGGATTTTGCGGCCGGGCCCTCGTGGGATCCGGTCGCGGGTTTGGTGTTCTGCTTCTTCGCTGAGGGCCGGTGGCCAGGCTTGACCGGCTTGGGGCCGGTCTTGCCGACGCCGCTCTTGCCGCGCATCACCTCGTCCCAGTCGGGCACGAGCTTGGCGCTCTCCACGTCATCGATCGGCAGCTGATAGGTCTGGCCATCCACGTTGAGGAGCAGGTTGTCCCGCTCGACGCCCTCGAGCACGCCTCGAAAGTTCCGGCGCTCGCCCGACGGGGTGGGCAGCCCCACGGCCATCTGGATCTTGGCCTGGCTCCCCGCGAACCGCTCGAAGTGCTTCGCCGTGCGGAGCGGCCGATCGATCCCGGGCGAGCCGACTTCGAGGCTGTACGGTTGCGTGATCGGGTCATCGACATCGAGCACCGCGGACAGCTCGCGCGAGAGATTCTCGCAATCGTTGAGGTCCACGCGATCCGCCGGAACCTCGGTGATGTCGACGTCGTCGGCGATCGGCAGGTCCACGCAGACCCGCAGCACCCACCCGCCCTGATCGAGCACGAAGCGCAGATCGACCAGCTCGAACCCGGCTGCTTCGCAGACGGGCTCGACGATCGAGATCAGGCGCTGTTGGAGGGGGTTACGGGACATCTCGAGACAACTTTGAGACAACAAAAAAGGTGGCCGAAGGGCCACCTCTACCGCGGAGCAGTTGAAGCTGCGGGAGGGGTACCACCCCACGTTGTGGAGGGCAAGTGTCTTCCAACCTGCAGATCGCGCCAGGCGTCGCGCCCGAGGTCGCGCAAGACAGCCCGGACCACGCCCGGAGCCGCCAAGGCGGGCGTGCTAGGTGTACCAACCATGAGCTCCTGGCAGCTTCGCGTCGGTGCGGTCCAGCTCCGCTCCACCCCCGATCTGGCGACCAACCTGGCGGTGTGTCGCGAGCTCGTCGGGCGTGCGGCCACCGACGGTGCCCAGCTCGTGGTCCTCCCCGAATGTTTCGCATTCCTCGGCCGTGGGGAAGGCGACAAGTTGCCGATCGTCGAGGCCCTCGAAGGCGATGGCCCGGTGATGGCGACCCTCCGCGGGCTCGCCTCGACGCACGGGATCTGGCTGGTCGGCGGCGGGACCCCAGAGCGGGTCGCCGAGGATCCGAAGCGTGCCTACAACACCGCGGTGGTGATCGATCCGGGCGGCGCGCTCGTCTCGCGGTATCGCAAGATCCACCTGTTCGACGTCGACATCCCCGGCGGTGCGACGCTGCGCGAATCCGATGCCACGGCGGCCGGCGGCGAGCCGGTCGTCGTCGAGATCGCCGGGGCCAAGGTGGGCCTTTCGATCTGCTACGACGTCCGGTTTCCCGAGCTCTACCGGATCCTGGCCAAGGAGCGCGGCGCCGAGGTCCTGCTCGTGCCGGCCGCGTTCACCGCACACACCGGGGCGGCGCACTGGCACGTCTTGTTGCGCGCACGTGCGATCGAGAACCAGGCGTACGTGGTCGCGGCCGCGCAATGGGGACGCCACAACGACAAGCGCGAGAGCTACGGCCACTCGATGATCGTCGATCCGTGGGGCACCATCGTCGACGAGCGCGCCGAGGGAGACGGGGTCGTGGTCGCGACCCTCGAAGGCGCGGTGATCGACAAGCGCCGCTCGCAGATGCCGTGTCTCGAGCACGCCGTGTTGTGGAAGTAGCTCGCCCCGAGCTGGGGTGAGAGTGGTGAAAGTGTAGAGCGTCCTGTGAAAAGGCGCGAAGGCTCAGCTACTTGGCGATGTCGTCGCGGGGCAAAGTGGTGAGAGTGTAGAGCGTCCTTAGCGCGACGGTGCCCGGTTTGGGCATATTGATCGCGGAGCCCGATCCCACGTCGCCAAAACCGGTCACCAGCTTGGAGACCGAGTCCGCGCAGGGCTTCTGGACCACCAGGAGCAGCACCAGCAGCCCGAGCGTCATCCCGATCTTGACGAGCTGCGCGGTCGAGACCCGAAACCCGGCGCGCCGGGGGATCCGCGGGACATCCCCGAGTCGAGCACGTCGGTGGGCGGCGGCGCCCGTGGAGCCGGCGAGCTCGGAGGAGGCTGGTGCGCTCGGGGCGGAGCGAGGAGCCTCCTCATCTGCTGGCTTCGGTGGGTCCGCGCTCACCCTCAGGGGATACCGCGAGCGGCGCGAGGTTGCTAGGCGATCATCGCGTCCCCCGCCTCGCTACCGACGATCGCGAGGTCGGACAGCTCGAGCTCGGCGTTTCGCCGGCCCTGGAACGTCGACACGGTGGGCAGAAACGCCAGATCGACGTGCGCGCCGACCTCGACCGGGCGATCTCCGAGCCCGAAGCCGATCGCGCTGCGCGTGGTGCTGCGGTCGTCCTCGATCGTGAGCTTGAGGTGCGAGCCATCACCGACCCGACGAAGCGCCGTGATCCGGGCATTGCGGGTCACGAGGATTGGCGCCGGGTTTTGCTGTCCGAACGGTCCGAGGCCCGCGAGCTCCTGGGCAAGCCGCTCGTCGACCTCGGCGAGCCGAACCTCGGCATCGATCTCGCGGCCCGCGATCACGGGGCCGGAGCCCTGCGCGAGCCTCGCGCAGGCTCCCCCAAGGGCCTCGGCGAGCGCCCCCACTGACTCCCGCTGCATCGTGAACCCGGCGGCAGCGGCATGCCCGCCGAACCGGTCGAGGCAGCCGGGCACCCGCGCCGCCTCGCACAGTGCGTCGTAGAGGTTGATGCCGCCGCAGGTCCGCGCCGAGCCACGTCCGATGCCGCTCACCGGGTCGATCCCCACGACGAACGCCGGTCGCTGGAACCGGTCGACGAGCTTCGCCGCGACGATCCCGACGACGCCCGCGGGCCAGCCCTCCCCTGCGATCACGATCGCCGGACCGGGATCGCGATCGCCGAGCATCTCGAGGGCCTCACCCACGACCCGATCCTGGATCGCGCGCCGCTCGGTGTTCGCTTCCTCGAGTGCCTGCGCGCACGCCGGTGCAGTGTCCGCGTCGGCGAGCAGCAAGGCCAGCGAGGGCTCCGCGGCGCCGAGCCGACCGGGGGCGTTGATCCTCGGCGCGAGCTTCCAAGCGACGGTGCGAGCATCGACATCGCGCTCGAGATCGACGCCCGCCGCTGCGAGCAGGGCCGCGACGCCGGGCCGCGACCTCGTCTGCAGCCGGCGTAGCCCGAGCGCCGTCAGGATCCGGTTTTCGGCTGTGAGCGGGACGAGATCGGCGATCGTGCCCAGCGCGACCAGATCGAGCAGATCCCGGACGTCAGGCTCGCGGCATTCGGCCGAGCCCGCGCGAAACCGACCGCGATCGCGCAGCTCGGTCCGCAGCGCGGCAGCGATGTAGAACATGAGCCCGACAGAGGCCATGCCGCGGAAAGGGAACGTCGAGTCGCTGCGGTACGGATTGACCAGCGCAACCGCCGGATGCTGCACGGGCTGA
>JAGSPR010000765.1 GCA_018262455.1 Deltaproteobacteria bacterium
CAAGCACCGCGGCGAGCTGCGTGGCGAGCGTCGGATCGTCGAGCCTGGCGACCAGGCACTTGTCGCCGACCGCGAAGGCGGCGACCTCGAGGGCGCTGGCCGGGGTCGTCGCGCCGCGCGCACGATCGATCGTGACCGCGAGCGGCTGGTCGGGGAAGGCGCCATCGAGCTCGCGCAGCGCCGTGCGCGCGGCGTTGGCCCGCGTGATCGCGTCGATCACGGGATCGCGCAGCCGCGGTGCGCGGTAGCCCATCAAGGTGTCGGCGTCCGGCTCGGCGTCGCATGCGAGGTAGACGTCGGGCTGCGCCCACTGCTCGGCCACCGCGACGCCCCCCGCGAACAGCCACCACCGCGGGTCGACCTCGGCGATCGCCGCGAGCTCGCGGTGGAGCTCGGCGGTGCGGCCCGCCCACGCTTTCACGCGCTCTCCATGCTGTGACACTAGATCGAATCCGTCGCGAGCCGGGCGCGAGAGCGACCGGTGTCGGGCATGTTCACCGTCGGGACTTGGTCGACAATCGCCAGCCATCGCGGGTCTTGTCGGTCGTCGTCACGTTCACGGCAGAAGACAGAGCCGACGAGAAGTCCGGCTTCTGGTCGGTGGCGCGACCTGGCAGGCCCGAGCCGTAGTAGAAGCGCTGGAGCAGCCACACGAAGAGCGACGGTCGATACATGAACAGGTCGGCGGCGAGGGCCAGCTGGGCTTCGTTGTCCCAGAACGCCCGCTTCGGCACCCCCTCGTGACGCCGGAGCTTCAGCACATCGTTGGACACCGGGCATCTCGTGATGCATGCCCTGCACATGTGATCGCGGCGCGGGCCGAAGAAGTCCCCGGCGATCAGGCGGTCGCACGATTCGGTCCTGGTGATGACGTAGTCGTCGAACGCGCTGACCGGGCATGCCTCGACGCACAGGTTGCACGTGCTGCAGTCGGGGAGCTTCCATCCCTCGCTCGTCGGGATCGGGTCGTAGCGATCGACCGCGGCGTTGAGGAAGATGATGTTCAGCTTGCAGTTGAAGCCGAACCGGCGCGAGAACAAGAGCCCGTTCTTGCCGATCGTGCCCAGCCCTGCCGCGGTCGCGATCTCCTTCAGCAGCACGGGCACGTTCGACTGGGAGTCGGCAAATGCCACCCCCTTGCCGTGCTCGTGATTCACGTGCGCCGCGACGTCGGCGGCCATGGTCTCGACGTAGTAGTCCGCCGCCACGTCGCTGAACAGGGCGAGCACCACGACCGCTTCGCAGGGGATGGCTCGGTGAGTCATCCGCAGCCGGCCGAGCATGTGGAGGCTCCGCCGCTCCAGCGGTCCGTCACCGAACCGCGCGCGGAGCTCGCTGCCCTGCAACACCACGGCGTCGAACGGCACGCCCGGGGGCGCGGCATCGCGCAGCCAGCCATCGAGTGCGTCTCGAGCGACGACGACCTCCCCCCGACGTGCCGGCGCCCGGTCGCCCCGGAGCTTGTCCCGCGCCGCCTCGTACCGAGGTCGTGCCCATGGCGTGGCCACGGCGCGAGCGGCTCGCCAGCTGGCGTTCCATCCGAGGTCGCCCGCGTGCCACCGGGCACGGCGAAGCAAGTCCGGAACGCGCTGTCGAATTCGCTCCAGCACGAAGGCGGCTGGACGGTAGCACAGGGATCTGCTCTCCCGTCGCCGATTGTTCGGGCGGCGTTCAGGTGAGCGGGCCTGACGCGGTGTGCGCTTCGCCCCGTGCGCGCGACGCTGCGACGCACGGCTGCCCCACTCAGGATGGGGGAGCGGCGAGGGGCCGTGGTGCGCTCACCGCCGCGAGGGTCGAGGTGACCTCCGCCGGCGCTACCTTGCCCGCACTCGCCGCGCGCACGATGTCGTTGAGCGAGAGAATCCCCACCGGGTGCCCCTGCGCATCGATCACGGGCATCCGCCGGATCTGGTGCTGGCTCATCGTGCGCTCGACGGTCTTGAGATCGTCGTTCTCGGTGCAGGAAAAGACGTGATGCGACATCGCGGTCGCGACCTGGATCGCGCGGAGCGGCGCGCCTTGCGTGTAGGCCGCCATGCAGACGTCGCGATCGGTGATCATCCCGACGACGTGTCCTTCGTCGTCGATCACCGGCAGGCAGCCGATGTCGCGCTCCCACATGAGCTGCGCTGCACGCTCGACGGTGTCGTGGGACGTGCAGGTGGTGACCGTCTTGCGAACCAAGCTGGATACGTTCATCGCGATCTCCTCGGACCGATCGGTCCGCGAACGGGTTAGATCGCAGTCATCCAGCAAGCGGCGAGCCAGCGCCGACCATGGCTCCGGATGCGCTCGGTCCACGATCACCAGCGAACCTGGACCGGAACCGGCGACCCGGTCATCGATCCATCGCCGGGCATGTCCTCGGTCTTGCCGGTGGCACGTCGAGATCGTTCCGAGCGGAGCGAATCTGCGAATCGCTGAAGAAACTCAGCAACCGGGACGGAGGAGCGCCGATAGGGCCGCTCGCAACAGAAGGAGGACTTCCCATGCTGAGGCATCTCGCTCCGATCCCAGGGTCTCTCGCCGCTCGTGCGACGGCCCCCACCACCACGATCGACCCCGTCGCAACGCCGGCCACCTGCGGAGAACAGCGAGGTTCGTCGTGACCCTGGTCCGACTCGTGATCGTCGGGGCCTGCCTGTTGGTGATGGCCGGGTGCCCTGGCCTCATCGAGGATGAAGCCGGGAGCGGAGGCCTCACGCCACAGGCGGCCCTGGCCCGCACGGCGTGGCTCGACAAGGCGCTCCCCGTCCTGACGGCAAACTGCTTGAGTTGCCACAACGGGTCGCAGCCGAACATCGGATTTCTGGAAGGGACCGGCGATCTGGTCCGCCGCGACACGTTGCTGGCGTTCACGCCGTCGGTCGTGAACCTCGAGGCGACCGGCTCCTCGCGCCTGATGACGAAGGGTGCGCACGCAGGCCCGCCGCTCGATGCCGTCCAGACCTCGAACCTGCTCGAGTGGGTCCAGGCCGAACACGACGCCTCGGACCTGGACCCTGACAGTGCGGCCTTCAAGACCGACAAGTTCATCCCCCGGCTGTGTACCGGCGGGCTCGCTGGCGCCCCGACCTGTCCCATCAACACGGTCGCGCTCGACGCGGTCGGTGACGGGGTGATCGGCGGCAAGATCAGCTTCGTGGCCCAGGCCCTCGGATCCGGCCTCTACCTCACCAGCTTGAAGCTCGTCCCGGGTACCGGCGGCGCGTTCATCGACCACCCGCTGTTCGTGTCATGGCCGGCCGACGAGACCCTGCCCCCCACGTTCGACC
>JAGSPR010000376.1 GCA_018262455.1 Deltaproteobacteria bacterium
ACGATCGTCGCCGGCGAGGCGGGCGACAGGCTGATCGGTCTGGGTCGTCATACGAACCCGGCGTCATCAGCGCACCGGGGTACCAAGTCTAGCCTCGATCAAAGGCTCGCCAGGGTTTCTCGCCTCAAAAACTCACCGAGCTGATCCGCGCCCCCAAGGCCCACTCCCGCGAACACGGTTCAGAGCCCGCTGACGTACTCCTGAGCCGCCTCGGTTCCATTCCCGTGAAGGTCAGTCACGCAGGACGTGCGGGGCACGGGAGGTCAGGCTCGAACGCGCACTGCACCTGCACCTGCGCTTGCACCAGAACCCTCCACTTGCACTTGCGAGTTAAGACCTGCACATACACTCGAAAGTGCAAGTGCAGGTCTTAACTCGCAAGTGCAAGTGGAAGTCGGCGGTGCAAACGCAGGTGCAGTGCGCGTTCGAGCCTGGTCACCAATTCCGCGACGTGTGCAACCGGTGGCAAGTGAACGGACTCTTGCCAGGAATCACGGATCCAGGGGACTAGAAGCGCGCCTGCAGGGTCGCGTTCACTCCGAGCTGGTTCAACTGGCCCGAGACGTACTGGAACGCGCAGTTCATCGGGTCCGGACACTCGCGCTGGAACCGGGTCTGGTTCGGGTCGTAGCTGTAGAACACCTCGAACAGCGCGCTGTAGATCGAGCCAAAATCAATCTTGGCCGTCCCCTTCACGGCCGTCTGCGGCAACACGTCGTCGCCCGGCGGCAGGATGGTGATCAGCGTGTCGATGTTGTTGTTCCGGATCACGGCAGTCGACTTGCCCGCGGAGGTATCGCCCGGGATGCCCTTGGGCGACGTCAGGGTCGCCGGCCGCTCGATGCCCGCGATCACGCCCAGCGTCAGCCAGTCTCCCCAGTTCCGGTCGAAGCCGACCGCCGCGAACAGGTTCGCGGTCAGCTCGTAGACCTTCGGGAAGTCGGAGTACGACGGCAGGCTAGGCTGCGAGTGCAGGATGAACGCGAGATCGCGGTAGCTGAGGTCGAGCCGCAGCCGCATCCGGTCCTTCTTGACCCGGATATTGAGGTCGCCGGCATGGCCGAGCTGGGTCGTGGTGGACCCGGTCGCCTCGGGGTCCTTCAACGTCTGGCCCAGGATCGTGAGCTCGGACTGGGCGATCCACGACAGCCCGCCGGGATACTTCTCGGGCAAGAACAGCTGGCTGACCTGCTCGCCGTTGTGCTTGTACAGCTTGTAGTCGACCGACGACCGCAGCGGGGCGCCCTTGTGGATCGAGACCTGGGCCGAGGCGCCGTACAGGATCACCTTCTGATCGACCACGTCCTGCAGCTCGTTGTAGCCCCGGTCGAAGTAGCCACCGTTGACCTCGAGCCGGACCATCGGGTGCGGATCGATACCGGCACCGGCGAGCACCGCGAGCGCCGACTTCTGCTCGCCATCCCCCGGGTCGACCAGGATGGCGCTCTTGGCCCCGAGGAACGCGTACGACTTGCGGCCGTCATACTGGAGCTTGACGCCCGGGTTCGACGACCGGCCGCGCGTGCGGCCGATGTACTCGGGCGAGCCGCCCCACGACAGCCGGTAGCTGTAGCCGAGCCGGAACCGATCGGAGGACACCGGGAACGCGGTCAAGCTGATCCGCGTCGGGTCCTTGTGGGTCGGGTCCTTCCAGTTGGTGATCACGAGGTACGTGCCGGCATCCGAGAGCGAGATGTTGTTCTCGGACAGCTCGTTGATCCGCAGCACGAACGCCGCCTCGGCCTGGAGGTGACCGCGCGTGAAGCTGCGGTACATCGTGGCGTGCGACAGCGTCTCGAACCCGGAGAACCGGGTGTCGTAGTTGTCGAAGAACAGCACGCCCAGCGAGTTCGGAACCCCGAACCGCCAGCCCGGCACGCTGGGGATCGTCTCTCCCGGCTTCGCGAGGATGTTCTCGTTGGTCAACGTGAACGCCAGGCGCGTGTCCATGAAGCCCGATTGCCCGGTGAGGGCTTCGGACTTGTCCGGCTGGGCGGCCTCCTGGGAGGTGGCCTCCTTGGCGGCGCGCTCGGCGGCATCCTTCGCGGCCCGCTCCGTGAGCACGCGCGCGATCTCGCGATCGACGATCTCGCGGACCTTGGCGTCATCGAGCGCCGGTGACGTGTTCGGCGGACCTGCCGGCGGCGGGGCCGGGTCTGCGGGTTGAGCAAGCGCTGCCATCGGAGCGGCCACGACCGCTGCGATCATGAAGCCCAGCGCGGTGCGCGGTGTCGCCGAGAGTCCATTCCGTAAGGCCACGAGTCCTCTTTATTGCAAGGTCAGATCGCTGGTCCCACGCGGGAAGATGATCCAGTTGTTGAACACGGGACGCAGCACACCGACGACGCGCGGCAACGTCTTGCCTACCAGCGTCGCGGGGTCCAGATCCGAGACGACGCCGCTCGTGACCACGTTGATCACGTTGTTGTTTTGGCTGCAGTCGCCGCCCACGCCGGACGGGTCGAGCTTCCACTGCTTGTGCTTGTCGAAGTCGTCATCGAGATCGCACACCTTCCCACCGCGGACCTCGATCGGCGCCGCCTCGTTGCGCTCGAAGTTGATCTCGCCGTTCGGATCGTTGAGCCCGGCGAACCAGGCGACCTCGAACACGACCGGCGCGGGCAGGCGTGCCAGGTTGATGTCGGGCACCGAGTTACCGTTGGCGTCGACCACCGCGAAGGTCTGCGGGAACCCGATCTCGGTCAGGCCGTTGAACTCGGACTGGCCGCCCGCGAAGCCCGCGATCACCTGGCCCAGCTCGATCCGATCGAAGTTCTGATCTTTGGGCGAGGAGAACGTGAACACCATCGCGTGGTCGTACGGTCCCGCGGTGCACGGCGGTGCCCCCGTGGCGTCGGCACACGCGAGATCGCTGACCGTGTAGCCCTGGGCGAACACCGAGGTGACCACCAGCCGGCCGACCGCGCCGTGGCGCGAGCTCTGCACGGTGATCTGCTTGTCCTCGAGCGGCGAGTGGGCCAGCGCGTCGAGCGCCATCTCGTTGGTGGGCCGCTGCAGGTCGACGATGAACGGCTCGCGGAACCACAGGGTCGGCGAGTTGCCGGTGATCGTGCCCGGGATGTACTGCGTGGCCAGGCCGGCGCCGTCGTCGATCCACAAGATCGTCGGTCCGAACACGCTCGGCAGCGTGATCGTCTGGCCGGTCGCCACGCCGCCGGTCACGTGAAGCGTCGCGAGCGGTGTCTCGCCGAACTTCGGCGACAGGGTGCCGAGGAACTGCGCGTAGACCTGGACGTCGGTGTCGAAGCTCGTGTCGAGCTGGTTGTCGGCGCCGATCGCCGAGATGTCGATCGTCACGCTGCGCTGGGTATCGGGGAGCCGGTTGTCAGGCGAGCCGACGTCGGTCGGGGCGACGACGGTGATCGCGAGCGACTGGGTGCCCGTGATCGCGGCGCGCTCGTCGGTACATCCGCCGAACACGAGACTGATGAAGAGGAGCTTGCGCATGGACCTCACTCGAACGTCGGCCGGATGCGACCGTCATGTTTTTCGGTGTTCTCGTCGAGGCACGAGATCGCGCCGAACCGATCCTTCACGGGCACGAGCGGCATGCATGCATGGGAGGGCGTACACGTGCCACCGTTGCACTCCGCGCTGGAGTTGCAGACGACCGTGTCGTCCCCCTGCGTGGTGCACCGGGACTGGCTGTTCAGGAACACACGGAGGCTGTCACGCAGCGAGATCCCGGTGTCCTGCTTGGACGAGTTGCGCCGGAGCACGTCGAACCCGGAGCCGCCCGCGGCGATGTAGTCGTTGACCGCGACGCGGTACAGGCTGGTCGGGACGAGCGGCGCGCACCGGGTGAAGTCGATCTGGCCGTCGGGGTTGCCGTCCTTCCGGCAGTTGTCGCCGATCGCGATGTTCTTCGCGCACGAGCTCCTGCCGTTGTCGCAGACCCCGCTGCACACCATGTCGAACGCGATGCCCGACACCTGTGCCTGCGACCGGCAGCCGCGGCTCGCCGAGCGCTCCGCGACGTAATCGAGCGTCTCCTGGACCTCCTGACCGGACAGGTAGATCACCGTGATCGAGTTCTCGAACGGGAACACGTTGTACATCTGCTCGACCGTCAGCGGCCCGTGATCGAAGTCTGCGCGGATCCCGAGCGAGTTGGTGATCGCGAACTCCGCCTCGACCCCCTCTTGCAGCTGCATCGAGCGCGCGACCATGTTGCCGAGCTGCGAGTCGCCGCCCGTGTTGTCGGTCCGCGCGATCTTCTGAACGGCCGAGGAAGCGTCCTTCGCGTTGATGTAGGCGAACACGCCGTTGAGATCGAGGTCCTGGTTGATCTTGACCGAGTACGGCCACATCAGCGCCGCGATCTCAGGATCCTCGGGGATGTCGCTCTGGACCGGGATGTTGTTATAGGAGAACGCCGTGATCCGGCTGCGGGTGGCGGGATCGCCGTTGTTCGAGCCGACCTTGACGACCACGTCGAGCCGGCCGACGAACTTCGCGAAGGCGCCGGAGTGCACGAGCACCGTGTTGTGACCCTGATCGTCGTTGGGGATGATCTTCGGCGGGTTGGTGACGATGTGGAGGTGACCTCCGAGGATGAGGTCGACACCGGCCAGCGTCTCCTTGGAGAAGGCTGCGTTCGGATCGTCGACCTGCGAGGCCGAGAGGTCCTCGTCCTCGTCGAGCCCGAGGTGGCTGACGACGACGATCAGGTCCCATAGATCGAGGTGATGGTGCTGGTGTTACCCATGCCGATCACGCCGATCTTGAGGCCCTTGACGTCGTACACGGCGTACGGCGCGATCACGTCGCGCAGCGACCGGCCATCCGCGTTCTGCGCGCCGGCGGGAGGATCGTCCCAGCCGTAGTTGCCGGCGAGCAGCGGAAACGTCGCCCAGTTGTCGATCTTCTCGAACAGGTTCTTCGCCCCGAGATCGAACTCGTGATTGCCGAGCACGGCGCCGTCCATTCCGGCGAGCGACAGCGCTCGCAGCTCGGCCTCCCCCTTGAACAGGTTGAACACCGGCGCACCCTGGAAGCAGTCCCCCGAGTCCAGCCACAGCGAGCGGTTCGAGGACGCGCGGATCTGCCTGGCCACCGTCGCGATCCTCGCCACCCCGCCGAACGGCCCCTTGGTCAGTCCGTAGCCCTTGTCGAACGTGTTCGGGGTGAAGGTGTACGGGAACAGCCGCGAATGGATATCGGAGGTATGGATGAACGTCAGGCGGATGTCCTGACCTTCCAGGTCCGGCTGGTCCTGGTGGACCGTGCATCCCCACAGCGAGCCCATCCAGACGATCGCAGCCGCACCAGCCACCAGCAGGCGTTGCATCGTCGTGGTCATACCGGGAACGGGCGTGGTTCAGCAAGGGCCAATAAGGCCCGCGTCGTTCGATCTGCTCACTGCCCGTGACGGTCCAGTCACGGTTTTCGCGCTAACTTCACGCCCCATGCCGCGCGCGAAGATCGTCTGCACTCTCGGACCTGCCTCCTCCACACCGGAACGCATCGGCGAGCTGATCGATGCCGGGATGAGCGTCGCGCGACTCAACTTCTCCCACGGCACGCACGAGGATCACGCGCGGATGCTGCAGATCGTGCGGTCCGAGGCCGACCGTCGCGGCAAGGCGATCGCCGTCCTGCTCGATCTGCAGGGTCCCAAGATCCGGGTCGGCAAGTTTGCCAACGGCCAGGTCGAGCTCCGCGCGGGCGCCGAGTTCACGATCACCACCGAGATGGTCGTCGGCGACGACAAGCGCGTCTCGACGAGCTACTCGATGCTGCCGCTGGACTGCAAGGTCGGCGATCACATCCTGCTCGACGACGGCTACCTCGGGCTCGCCGTCACCGCGGTCGGCGATCACGAGGTCAAGACCGTCGTCATCACCGGCGGCGTGCTCAAGAACAACAAGGGCATCAACCTGCCGGGCGTCGAGGTCTCGGCCCCCGCGTTGTCGGAGAAGGATCGCACCGACATCGGCTTCGCGCTGCGCTACGGCGTCGACTACGTCGCGCTGTCGTTCGTCCGTCGGCCGGAGGACGTGATCGAGGCCAAACGGCTGCTCACGGTCGACCAGGTGTCGATCCCGGTGATCGCGAAGATCGAGAAGCCACAGGCCCTGGAGCGACTCGGCGACATCATCGATGCGGCCGACGGCATCATGGTCGCGCGCGGCGATCTCGGGGTCGAGATGGGTCCCGAGAAGGTCCCCCTGTGGCAGAAGCGCATCATCGAGGAGACCAACAAGCGCGGCAAGATCGTGATCACCGCGACCCAGATGCTCGAGTCGATGATCACGCAGCCCCGGCCGACTCGAGCGGAGGCGTCCGATGTCGCGAACGCGGTGCTCGATGCCAGCGATGCCCTGATGCTGTCGGGCGAGACCGCCTCGGGCATCCATCCCGTCGAGGCCGTGCGCACGATGGCGCGCATCATCGACGAGATCGAGAAGAGCGCCTACTATCACGCGAACAAGGAAGTCCCCGATCTCCAGCTCGCGTCTTCGACCAACGCGATCGCCCATGCCGCGATGACGGCCGCCCGCGCCATGAAGCTGAGGACGATCGTCGCGGTCTCGGATTCGGGCGGTGCGGGTCGGCTCATCAGCGAGTATCGCCCCGACTCGAACATCGTCTGCCTGACGACGAACGAGGTGACATTCCGCCGGCTCGCGCTCGTGTGGGGCGTGACCCCGGTCATGATCGGCCCGGCCGCCACGACCGAGGAGCTCCTGGATCGGGTCGAAGGGATCTTGATCGAGCGCAATCTGGCGTCGCCCGGCGAGAACGTCCTGATCACCATGGCCGTACCGGTCGGTTCGGGGCTTCAGACCAACGTCTTGAAGATCCATCAGATCCAGCATTAGCCGCCGTGTAGGAACCCGCGCACCACCGGTGCGTAGGCGAAAACCTACACGTTGCAGCAGGTTGAGCGTTCACGCCGGGCGAGCTACGATTTTCGTTCGGTGGCGCAGTCTCCAATCCAGCCAGCTGATGCGGGCATCAGCATCGGCCACGTATTCCTCGGAAAGTATCGCGTCGATGCGATCCTTGGCCAGGGTGGCATGGGTGTGGTGGCCAAGTGCACGCACCTCGGGCTGAACGAGCTGGTCGCGCTGAAGATGCTGCGGCAAGACGTGGTGCTCGACCGCGATGCGACCGAGCGCTTCATGCGCGAGGCGCGGGCGGCCTCGAAGCTGCGCAGCGAGCACGTCGCGCGCGTGGTCGATGTCGGGACGTTCCCGGAGTCGGACGTCCCGTACATGGTGATGGAGTTCCTCGATGGTCACGACCTCGGGGACCTGCTCAAGCAGCGAGGTACGATCCCGGCACCGTGGGCGTGCGCGCTCGTGTTGCAGGCGGCCGAGGCCCTCGCGGAGGCGCACTCGATCGACATCGTCCACCGCGATATCAAGCCGACGAACCTGTTCGTGACGTGGCGACCCGACGGCAGCGCGATCCTCAAGGTCCTCGATTTCGGGATCTCCAAGGCGCCGACGGGCGCGGACATGCAGCTGACGCAGACCCAGTCATTGCTCGGCACGCCGGCGTACATGTCTCCCGAGCAGATGCGGTCCGCTCGGCTCGTCGATGCACGCACGGACATCTGGTCACTCGGCGTCGTGCTGTACGAGCTGCTCGAAGGCCACCGGCCGTTCGAGGCCGACAGCTTCTCCGAAATGTGCGTCAAGGTCGCGATGGATTCGCCCGGTCCGATGACGATGTCCCCGCCCGCGCTGCAGGACGTGGTCCGCAAGTGCCTCGCGAAGTCGCCCGACCAGCGCTACGCCAACATGGCCGAGCTCGGCCGCGATCTCATTCCATTCGCCCAGGACCCACATGGTTCCGCGCAGCTCGTCGAGCGCATGCAGCGTGTGCTCGGGCGACGCAACCACGCCGACTGGGAACAAGGCGTCGCGGGTCGCACGCCGCTGCCGGGACGCGCCGTGACGCCATCGCCAGCGCCGAGCACCGATCCGTTCGGGCGTCCCTTCCCGTCCGGACCGGGCACCGATCCGTTCGGGCGTCCGTTCCAGGCGTCCGGGCCAGGCACCGATCCTTTCGGGCGTCCCTTCCAGGCGTCCGCGCCGGGCAGCGCGCCGGTCTCCGCGCAGCACGAGTTCTCGCCGAGCGAGAACACCGCCATCGCCTTTCGTCGCAGCAAGCTCCCCGTGTTCTTGCTCGGGTTCATCGTGCTGGGTGTCGCCGTCGGTGCCGTGCTCATGCTCAGAGACCGTGGCGAGGCCGAACCCGTGGTCAGGAACGCGTCCGAGCCGGTCAAGCTCGCGCCCGAGCCAGCACAGGTCGTGCCCGGCCCCCCCCCCCCCGTCATCGACCCGCGCCTCGCGACGGGCAAGCCCGGCGACCTGGCTACCACCACGCCCCATCCCGTCGTGGGCCCCGGCAGCGCACAGGCGATCGTCAAGACCGTGGGCGACAAGGAGCCCACCCCCAAGGTGGTCGACTCGACCAAGCGCCCGATCAGGAACCCGAAGATCACGGTGAAAAAGGATCCGAACAAGACCGGCAAGACGGTGGGCAAGGAGGTGTCGAAGGTCCCGACCCCGAAGGTGGACGATCCGCCCAAGCCCGTCGACGACTGCCCGGCGATCGATCGAATCCGCCCTGGCGCGCCGTGCTCCAGGAAATCGCACTGAGCGGCGGGCGCTGATACGGTCCCGGGATGCTCCCTCGTCGCGGTCTTGCGATCTCGATCGGTCTCGTGCTGGCGCTCGGGCATCCGGCAACCGCTGACATCGACAACGCGAAGGCCGAGCAGCTGTTCAACGAGGCCGTCGCGTTGCGCGACCGCGACCCGCAGCAAGCCTGCGCCAAGTTCGAGCAGTCCTACGCGGCGAACCCGCAGGCGATCGGGACCCTGCTGAACATCGCGCTGTGCGACGAGGCGACTGGCCGGATCGCGTCGGCGATCGCCAAGCTGACCGAGATCGTCGATCGTGCCCACGAGCAGAAGCTGGACGAGTACCTGCGTGCCGCTGAACAGCACCTGGCGCTGCTGAGGCCCGAAGTCCCCCACCTGACGATCACGTTCGCCGAGCCCCCGGTCGCCGAAACGACGCTCCTCGTCGATGATCGGGTCATCCCGCTGCATCACCTCGCCAACCTCCCGGTCGACCCGGGCGAGCGCGTCATCGTGGTGACCGCGCCCGGGCGCATCGCGTTCCGCAAGTCGATCGTGCTGGCGAGGCGCGCCAGCGAGCAACTCGTGGTCCCGCCACTCGAGAAGAGCGTCACCAAGAGCTCGCGACGCACGCTCGGCAAGATCACCACGATCGCAGGGATCGCGACGACGACCACCGGCATCACGCTCGCCCTGGTCGCGCTAAGTCGCTATCAAGAACCGTTCGACAGCGGCGCGTGCGATCGGGAGACCCGCGTGTGCACCGCCGACGGTAGCGCGACGGTGGAGTCTGCGCGGACCCTCGGCAGTGTGAGCACCGTCGTGACCGTCGTGGGCATCGGAGCCGCCGCCGCCGGCGTGTACCTGTGGCTGCGGGCGCCGAGCGCGACCGCAGAACGCAAGGTGAGCCTCCTCCCACACGTCGGCCGCGACGGTGCGGGCCTCGTGGCGGTCGGCTGGTTCTGATCTGGAGTATGATGGGATCATGCGTCGTCCCGGGGTCCTCATCATCGCGTTGCTCCTCGCGTCGGATCCCGCTCGCGCCGAGACGCCACAGGACAAGGCCGACCAGCTCTTCATGGAAGGTCGAGAGCTGATCAAGACCGGCAACGCGCGGGGTGCATGCGTGAAGTTCGAGGCCGCGATCGCGCTCGATCGCAATGCGCCCGGCGTCATGCTGAACCTCGGCCTCTGCTACGAGAAGCTCGGCAAGCTCGCGACCTCGCTGCGGTGGTATCGCAAGGCGCAGGTCGCGGCCAGCGAGGCCAAGCCGGAGCGGCTTACCGACTACGAGGCGGCCGCGACGGCCAGCACCGCGGAGCTCAAGTCGCGGGTCGCCACCGTGAAGATCGTCGTCACGGCAGCGCCCGAGGTCGAGGTCCGGATCGACGGCGTGATCCTCAGAGGCGACGATCTCGCCGAGTACCCCATCGATGCCGGCTCCCACCAGTTCGAGGCGCGTGCGCCCAACAAGGTCAGCTACGCAGATCGCTTCACGATCGCCAACAAGGACGCGAAGACGATCGTCGTCCCGGCGTTGCAGGACGCGCATTCCGCCAAGGACGTGGTCAGCACCACGAACACGGGCCGGAAGCGGCAGGTGATCGGCATCGGCATCGGCATCGCCGGCGCCGGTGTGTTCGGGGGCTCGGTGCTCTACGCGAAGAAGGTCTCGGACGACTTCAACAGCAGCGGCAAGCCGACGAACGCGTCCGCCCGGCTCAACATCCTCACGGGGACCGGCATCGCCGGGGTCGCCGCGGTGGGCCTGGGCGTGTACCTGGTCTGGACCGCGCCGAAGCGGGAGCACAACGCAACCGCGCTCGCACCGGTGGTCACCAACGATCAGGTCGGCTTCGCGGTCAGCGGCGCGTTCTGAGCCCGTCTCGCCTCCGGTTCAACGGATGGCCGGGATGGCCGCGAGCGAGGGCCGGCCGCGGACATGGTTCGAGATCCGCATCGCGATCTCGAGAGCCTGTTCGTAGTTCAAGCGCGGATCGACGCGGCTCTTGTAGGCGCGCTCGAGGTCGAGCTCCGACAGCCCGCGCGCGCCGCCGATGCACTCGGTGACGTCCTCGCCCGTCAACTCGACGTGCACGCCCCCGAGCCGTGAGCCGAGCTGGAAGTGAACCTCGAAGCTCTGCTCGAGCTCGGAGATGATCCGGTCGAACCGTCGCGTCTTGATCCCCGTCGGCGTGGTCTCGGTGTTGCCGTGCATCGGATCGCAGACCCAGAGCACGGTGCGTTTGGTCCGCCGCACCGCCTCGATCAGCGCCGGCAGCTTGGAGGCCACCTGGGTGGAGCCCATGCGATGGATCAGCGTGATCCGTCCAGGCTCGCGATCCGGATCGAGCACGTCGAGCAAGCCGACGAGCCACTCGTTCGTCATCGCGGGACCGATCTTGATCCCCAGAGGATTACGGATCCCACGATGAAACTCGACGTGCGCGCCGTCGAGCTGGGCGGTTCGCATGCCGATCCACGGGAAGTGCGTCGACAGGTTGTACCAACCCGGGCGCCTCGGCACCTGGCGGGTCTGCGCCTGCTCGTAAGGTAGCGCGAGTGCCTCGTGGCTGGTGAACACGTCGACGCGGCGAAGGACCTCGCTCTCGACGCCGGTGATCGCCGAGACGAAGTCGAGTGACTCGCGGATCGAATCGACGACCCGTTGATACTGATCGGCGTTCGGCGTGCCCTTCGCGAACGAGACGTCCCAGTATTCGGGGTGGTGGAGATCGGCGAACCCACCCTCGGTGAGCCCGCGAATGAAGTTGAGGGTCAACGCGGCACGCTCGTAGGCGCGCAGCATCAACGTCGGATCCGGCTCGCGGTCGGCGGCGGAGAACGCGTCGCGGTTGATGAGGTCACCGCGGTACGCGGGGAGGGTCACATCCCCGCGTGTCTCGTCGTTGGCAGACCGCGGCTTCGCGTACTGACCCGCGATGCGGCCGATCCGGATCACCGGCTTGCGAGTGCCGTGGACGAGCACCAGGCTCATCTGCAGCAGGATCTTCAGCGTCGCCGTGATCGGCTCGGCGCGGCAATCATCGAAGCTCTCGGCGCAGTCGCCGCCTTGGAGCACGAATGACTCACCGGCGGCCGCGCGTGCGAGCTCACCGCGGAGCTGCTCGACCTCCCACGACGTCACCAGCGGCGGCAAGCGCCCGATCTCCTCCACGACGCTCGCGAGCTTCGCCGGATCGCCGTACCCTGCCTGCTGCATCGCGGGGTGGTTCTGCCAGCTCTTCGGTGACCAGGTCATTCAGGTGTCTCCGTCTCGCGACTCGTTGGCTTTCCACACTCGACCGGACGTTCACCCTCGTAGTCCATGCGCTTTCTTGTCGCCGAGTAGAGCTGGGCCGGATCGATCGTAGCGCGGGGCGTGCCCTTGAGCTTGCGGAGAGCCTCGGCCATCGCATCTCGGATGATCACGTCGGTCATCTGGATGGCGCCGTCGGGGAGCTTGAGCCGGCCGATCAGCCCATCGCGCCCGGATGCGAGGAAGTCGTTCGTGACGAGCGTGTACGAGCTATTCTCGGCCAGCGGCTTGCCCGCGACCGAGATCGTGACCTCGAGCTTGTTCGACTTGCAGCGTGCCCGGGCCGCCAGCCCGCCCCACGACAGGATCGCGCCGCCCCGCTGCAGGTTCGACGTCACCAGCTTGCGGAGGTGCGAGCCCTTGAGGTCGACGACCGCGAACCGGTTATCGAAGGGCATCGCCTCGAACAGCGCGCCGTAGGTGAGCTCGCCTCCGGGCATGTCGGCACGGAGGCCGCCGCCGTTCGTCAACGAGACCTGCGCATCGGGCCGCGCCGCGAGCATCAGATCACAGAACAAGTTTCCCTCGGCCGACTCGCCGCCGTACGACTTGGTCACCGTCTGCGCGAGCGTCACGCCGAGCTTCTCGGCCCGGCGCGTGCCGGCACGGGCCAGCGCCTCGTCGACGATCTTCTGCACCGCCGGATCGGGGACGACCGGCTTGCCCTCGTAGCTGCCCGGCTTGCAGTCCGCGATCGGCATCGGGTTGCCCTCGCCTTCGCCGCCGCACACCGCCTGCGGCCTGTAGATCTTCGACGAGGTCACGTGGCCATCCGGCGCGAGCCTCAGATCGACGCGACCGAATGCGCGGCCCGACGAGTACGACTCGATCACCGCGATGTCGGAGATCCGGTGCGCGATCCCCGCATGGGTGTGACCGGCGATGATCACGTCGACGACGCCCTTTGGCAGATCGCCGATCATCCGGAACAGCTCCTCGTCCCGATCACACGAAGAAACGTCGTTGGGATGATCGAGGTCCTTGCACTTGCTACCGATGTGCGCGGTCACGACGATCACGCGCGCGCCCTGTCCGCGCAGCGCGCTGGCTTCCGCCGCGATCGCGACCGCAGGCGGCGAGATCGAGAGCCCGGCGAAGTTCGCCGACATCGTGGTGAACGGCGTCGACTCGGTGCTCGCGCCGATGATCCCGACCTTGATGCCTGCCACGTCGATCAGGGTCGAGGCCGGCATGTTCGGCCACTTGATCCGCGCGCTGCTCGTCTGGTCGACGATGTTCGAAGACAGGAACGGGAATCTTGCCTCCTTGGCGCGCGCCTTCAGGGCACCTCGCGGATCGTCCTCGATCGAGGCTGCCGTGACCGCGGGGCCTTCGGGCCCGAAATCGAACTCGTGGTTGCCGATCGCGGCCGCCGAGTAGCCGATCTGGTTGTACGCGCGGACCACATCGGCCCCCTCGGCGATGTTGGATTCGAGCGTCCCCTGGAACAGGTCGCCGGCATCGATCAGCAGCATGCCGCCGCCATCGGCCGCGCGTGCAGCTCGTACGTTGGACACGAACCCGGCAACCAGTGGCAAACGCGCGAGGGCGCCGTGAAGGTCATTGGTGCCAACGATCGTCAACGTGACCGCACCGTGCCTGGTGTGCGGCGCCAGGCGTGGTGCCTGATCATGTACAGGCGGCTGCGAACATGCCACCCCCACGAGCAAGGGGAGCAAGCGGTACAGGCTCATGCGCCGCACTCTACCTCGGCGGCAGCGGTGCGCGGCCCAATGGCCTGCAGCCCGATCAACAGTTCGTAACCTGGCGCGCTGGCGACAGAACTTCCTCACATCACAACCCGCGCGACGTGAATATTTCTTGGTACCCTGCGTCCCTGTCACCGTTCAGGAGGAACGATGCGTTCGAACCTATTTCGTTTGCTGCTCACGACCGGCCTTGCGGGCGTGACGCTGGTCAGCACCGTGGCGTCTGCCGATCCCGATGTCCGGGACCACCGCCGCGATCGTGGCGACCGTGACCGCGACCGCCGCGATCGTTACGACGGCGGGCCGCGCGACGCTCCCCCCCCGGCGCGCGCCGAGCGTCGCGAAGCCGCTCGTCGTGGCTTCGTGTGGATCGCGGGCAACTGGGACTGGAAGAGTGGCAAGTGGGAATGGACCAGCGGCCACTGGGAGCGCGAACGCGCCGGCCGCAAGTGGCGCGACCATCGCTGGGAGAAGCGCGGCGACGTGTTCGTGCGGATCGATGGCGACTGGATCGAGTTCGACGACCGCCCAGTCCAGGCCCCTCCGGCACTCCGCGAGGAGCGCTTCAACAACCGGCCCGGCTTCGTCTGGGTGCGCGGTCACTGGGACTGGCAGAACGGCCAGTGGAACTGGCTCGCCGGTCACTACGAGCGATCGCGCGCCGGCAAGCGGTGGCGCGATGTGAGGTGGGAGCTGAAGGGCGGCGTCTGGGTTCGTGTCGACGGCGACTGGGACGACGACGTCGCGCCGATCGCGCAGTACCCGACGCAGCCGCCTCCGCCCCCTCCACCGAACGCAGTCGGCCACCCCGGACCGGGCCAGATCTGGATCCCCGGATTCTACGAGTTCCGCAACGGGCAGTACGTCTGGAAGAACGGCTCGCTCGCGGCGTTCCGTCCGAACTTCCGGTTCGACCCGGGTCAATGGTCGCTGCGTGGCGATCGCTACGTCTGGACCGACGGCCGATGGGTGAACGATTACCCGAACGCCGCCCCACCCTCTGCGCGCGAAGAACGCATCGCGGCCCGCAACGGCTTCGTGTTCCTCCCCGGGCGCTGGGACTGGCGCAACGGACAGTGGGAATGGCTCGAGGGTCGCTGGGAGCGCGAGCACAGCGGCCAGCGCTGGACCCCCGGTCGCTGGGAGCTGCAGAGCGGTCGCTGGCAATGGATCGAGGGCAGCTGG
>JAGSPR010000116.1 GCA_018262455.1 Deltaproteobacteria bacterium
AGTCGCTTCCAGGTGTCAGGATCCAGTCTCTCGATGTCGGCGATTAGGCGTGCGACATCGAACGTGCGCGCGAGCTGAGCCGCCGCGGGCAGCACCGATGCTGACGAGCTCATCACGATCAGCATCCCTCCGATCGTCAAGCGACGTCAAGCCTACGCGCTCCGCGCGCTCGCGCGCCGCGGGGATCGCGTCACGATCGCCGACACGTCGCCGTCGGCGATAACCCGCGCGGGGCGGCCCAGGTCCGGTGGAGCGACGTTGTCGAGCTCTCTGACTCGATCAGGTGGGGAGCACCGGCATCAGCGACAGACCCAGTCGCTTCACGACCTCGTCATAGTACGCACCGGAGGCGGGCACGATCCGCTTCTCGAGCACGTCGAGGACGAACCGCGCGCCAACCAGATCCTGGGCCTCGGCATGGAACTGCGTCTGCATCTGCTCGACCGCCTGCCGGTACGTCGCGTCGCCGAGCAGGCGATCGATCATCTGTGCGAGCACCGGCGTCGCCGGCACTGGCCCTGTAATGCGCTCGCCGAGGTGGTGATAGACGATGCGCGCCGCGCACCCACGCTGATCGTACGCCTGCGGCACGGCGAGCATCGGTACGCCCTCCCAGATCGCCTCGCGAATCGAGTTGAGGCCAGCATGCGTGATGAACAGATCCGCCTCGCGCAGGATCGCGCGCTGCGGCGCCCAATGAATCACGTGGACCGTCGGCGGGATCGCGAGCCCGCGGACCACCTCGTCGTAGGCCGCGATCACGATGTCGAGCTCCGGCCGCATCACGGCGAGCTCGAGCAGGCGTTCGATCACGACCTTCGCGGTCGGATACGACAGCGACTTGCTGCCGAACGCGCAGTAGATCAGCGGCGCCTCGCGTCGTCTGGCTGGATACGTCCACGGCTTCGCGTCGTTCTCGGACAGGCACGGCCCGATGTAGACGCGATCGGGGACCTCCGAGGCCGCTGGTTTCGGGAAGTCGAATGCCTTCGAGCACATCACGATCTCCGGATCCGACTCGACGTGGTAGTTGAACGCGCTGCGGTAGTTGATCTGCGCGACGTTGATCCCGCACGCTTCGACGAACTTGAAGAACTCGCTCGGCTTGATCGGGTTGTCGCGGTGGATCCAGGGCTGGCGCAACACCAGTGCCCCGTGACACATCCACTCGATCTCGAGCTCCCATCGCGACCTCTCGCCCGGCAGCGCATCGCTCCAGATGGGCGGCATGTCGGGCTCGTAGTACGCAGGGAGCATCGTGGTGATGCGGATGAACGGCAGCTTCATCTTGTGCACGACGAGGCTCGTATCGGGGTTGAGCTGATCCCCGATCACGAGGTCGGGCGAGAGCGATGCGAGCAGCGCTTCGAGCCGGCCAGAGCACGCCTCGCGCCACAACGCCTGGTCGCGGTTGAACCACCATTCCCAGGTGGCGTCGAGATCGAGTCGATCGCGCGCGGTGATGCTGCCGACCGGATATGCCTCGGGTAGGTAGGGCACGTGCTCGAAGCCATCGCGCTCGAGGTGCTCCTTCATGTCGAGCTCGCAGACATAGACGACGCGGCAGCCCTGCGCGACGAGCTGCTTCGACAACAGCCTCGTCGGAGCGTAGTGCCCGTACTCGGGCGGGATGTGCCAGACGATCGTTCGCATCAATTCTAGGGTGATACAGTTGCAGCCTGGGATCAACTCCACCTGCGCGTCGCGCACGACTGTCCTCGTCCGACTGATTCTTGATATCGTCGAGAGTAGATATGACGCTCCCAGGAATGGCGCCGATCAAAGTGGCCCTGATCGGCGCGGGCAACTGGGCGCGGGACGCGCACGTTCCGACGTTTCGGAGCCTCCCAGGAGTCTTCGAAGTCGTCGCGATCTACGGTCGAAACCGACAGAAGGCCGAGGCGCTGGCCGCCTCCCTGCCAACCCGACCGGCGGTGCTCGAACGGTTCGAGGATGTCCTCGCGCGCGACGACGTCGAAGCCGTCGACATCGTCTTGCCGCTGGACGTGGCGCCGGACTACATCGAGCGTGCCCTCGCGGCCGGGAAGCATGTCGTGAGCGAGAAGCCCATCGCCGCCGACTCGGCCAGCGCACGACGTCTGATCGAGGCGTGGCGTCGGACGAGGTGCGTCTGGATGGTGGCCGAGGATTGGCGGTACATGACGGCGATCCGGGCCGCGGCCGAGGTCGTCCGATCCGGGCAGATCGGCACGCCCCGGCTGGCCCAACTCGCGGCCTACTTCAACGTCGAGCTCGGAGGGCCGTTCGATACGCCCTGGCGAAGATCCGCGACCTTCGAGGGGGGCTACATGCTCGACGGCGGCGTCCACTTGATCGCGACGCTTCGCGCGGTGCTCGGCGAGATCTCCGAAGTCTGCGCGCTGTCGAGCCAGGTCTCGCCCGTCCTTCCCACGCCCGACACGGTCACTGCGAGCGTGAGGTTCAAGTCTGGCGCCGTCGGCGCGCTCGCGATCACCTTTGGCCTTCCGAGCCTGGTGACGTGTGTGCTCCAGGTAGCCGGTGATCGGGGCAGTCTGCTCTGGAACGGCGAGACCGTCGAGATCAAGGTCGGATCAGAGGTCACCACCTACCCAGGGGATACCGATGAGGTGAAGGCCGAGCTGACGGCGTTCGCCCAGGCCATCCGTTTCGGTGCGCCGCACCGCAACAGCCCGGATGAGGCGCTGGCCGATGTGCTGGTCATCGAGGCCCTCCTCGAGGCCGCCAGGTCCGGTCGGCGACAAACGCTCTGAACGTCGCACGCGCGTCCGCGATCGGATCGACCGCGATTGGACCGTGAATCATCCCCTGGTCGGGAAGGCGTGCTGGAACATCCGTTTGATTGCGGGCGGCAGCTGCTCGAACAGTTGCGAGCTCAGGTTGTAGTGCGGATCCCCGTACTCGTAGACGTACCCTTGCCGGAAGCACCCGATCGTCAGCATGGTTCGAGGTTCATCCGTGGGGTTCGGGGTTCCGCGATGCCACATGCCGGGATCCCGCAGCAAGAGATCGCCGGGACGGAGGTCGATCTTCTTCGTCGACATGTGCTCGGCGAATTGCTCGACCGGCGGGTTCCTGGCGTCCTGGATGAATGGCTCCAGGCCGAACCTCTCGAACAGCGCTCCCCTCCACAAATGACTGCCACCTGGCCATACCTCCAGCGGGCCGTTGTGGAGACCACAATGGACGAGAGGGATATTGACCATGGTCGACTGTGGAACTCCATCCTCGTAGTAGTTGATGTCCCGGTGTGGGGACTGGAGGATCGAACCCTTCAGGCACGTGTCGCTCCCTACTGATTTGCAGTAGAAGTCAGCGCCGAGTGTCTGTTCCAGGATGGCAGTCGCGAACGGATTGGCGATCAGCATCGGATCGGCCATCAGCCCCTCGAGCCGCGGAAAAATCCGGAAGCGAGACTCGACGACCAAGTACCTGGTTCCGTCCTTGGACGTCCATGGCTCTCCAAGAGTGTCCTTGGCGGGGAGTAGGCTCTGAGCCGCCGCGCTCCGCTGGCAGTCGTCGAGAATGACCGTGAACCGCGAGCGCACCGCCTCCACGAGCTCGAGCGGCAAGGCTCGCTTCAGGACCACGTAGCCGCGGCAGAGCAGGAGCATGAGTCCGAGACGAAGGTGCTCGGGCGACAGCTGGCCAGTGCGTCGCTCCTCGTCCGAGACGATGAGGTTGCGATCGACGATGTCCTCAGTTGGCATGCTTGCTCCCAGGTACGGTTCGGTTCCCGCCGACCCACCCGACCGTCATGAGCTCCGGTGCGCGCGCCGTCCATCGCATGGACTCGAGACGCCAGGGTAGCACAGCGGTTCGTACCGACGGAGCTGCGACCTAGCGGGGCTGCTTCTTCGCGGGCTGCTGCTTCTTCGCGGCGGGCTTTTGCTGCTTCTTCGCGGCGGGCTTTTGCTGCTTCTTCGCGGCGGGCTTCTGCCGCTTCTTCGCGGCGGGCTTTTGCTGCTTCTTCGCGGGCTTTTGCTGCTTCTTCGCGGCAGGCTTCTTCTGCTGCTTCTTCGCGGGCTTTTGCTGCTTCTTCGCGGCGGGCTGTTGCTGCTTCTTCGCGGGCTGCTGCTGCTTCGCGGCGGGCGGCTTCCGGGTCACCGCCGACCCGGCGTTCGCGAGGCGAACCGGCTCGGGTAGCACGTCAAAGGCGGTGGTGCCGAACGTCTGTCCGGGGCGGATGTGCTGTACCCACTTCGGATCGGCCGCGGTGACCCGCAGCGTGTAGTTGTGGCAGCGCTCCCAGCGCAGGGGCTGCCACTGGTCCTCGTCGACGAGGGACAGGCCACCGAATTGCTCCTCGATCTCGAGCTCGCGCTTCATCAACTCGGCTTCGGGAAGGTTGTTGCGGCGCTCGACCAGCACGGACTCCTGCACGAAACGACCGACGTTGGCCTTCATCCACGCGCTGTTGATGTACCAGTCCTCGGGCGCGTCTGCCTCGAGGGTTTCATGAAGCGACGAGCTTCCCGGGCTGGCCCCCCGGCGATGGGCGTCCTCGAGGAGCAACAGCGCGAACGAGCGTGACGTCGCCAGGTCATTGACGCTGCCGGCCGTGCTCGTCAACACGTCGAACACCACCGTGGCGCCATCGACACTCTGCACACGGACATCGAAGCAATCCGAACTCATGCGCTCTCCTCGTCCTTGACGGTGACCCATGAGTCGTACCAGGAAGATCGACCCGCGTCAGGCGCTGCCCGCTTCGCGTCGATGCTGGCGAGCGCTCCCCGAGCGGCTCAGGTGCCTGCGGCGATCACGAGCCGCCGGATCTTCGGTCGCTCTTCGTTCCCCCGGGCGGCGGACCGCGAGCTGGATGCTCGATCGACGGGCCGGGTTGCTCCTCGCTCGCCAGCGTTCGCGCATCGCCCGCGGCTTCGGGGCTCGCACGATGCAACTCCTGCGCGATCCACGTGCGGCCGCCTGGCGCTCGCCGACGCGCGCGCCGGATCGGTCCGAGCGCTCGTCCTGGCGCCCCGTGATTCGCAGTCCTCGTCGAGCGCATCCATCACAGGCGCAGGTGTTGCGCCCGCGTTGCGTGCGCGACGCAATCGACGAGGCATGCGGGTTGCTTGGCTAATGGGCAGGATCCAACGAAGGAGGACGCCATGGCGACCACGACTGGAACAGGAGCGCTTGCCGACAGCGGGGTTCTCGCCGTCGTCTTCGGCGCGCTCGTGCTGGCGGTTCCAGGCTCCGGGGTCCGGGTGCTCGTGTGGATGATCGGTGCTCTGGTAGTTGTCCTGGGGGTGCTCGCAGTCGCAGCGGCACTGGATCGCCACGGACGACCTCTCCCCATCCCGCACCGGGGTTGATTCTCGATCCCGGTTCGTCGATCGTTCCCCGGATGCTGGTCACGGCAGGGGAGAAGCTGGTCCGCGTGCTCGGTGCAGCGGCGATCGCTACCGTCGTGGTCATCGTCGCGAACACCCTGCGCGACCGCGGCCGGGCAGACGCGACCCGCGAGCTCGACGACCCGAATCCGCGCGTGCGCGCCGCGGCGGCATCCAGGCTTGGCGCCTCGAAGCATCGCGGTGCACGGGCACTGCTCGAGCACGCGCTCCTCGATCGCGAGGACACTGTTCGCATCGCGGCCGCCACGGCACTGTGCGAGCTCGGTGATCGCGCCGCCCTGCCGGTGCTGCGCGAGGCGATGCTCGACGAGGAAGATGCCGGCGTTCGCGCCGTGATCGAGTCCACGATCGAGCGGCTCGCGGGCGGATCTTCGGCCACGTGATCGACCGAGATCTCGACCGCCGGTCGTGATCCCGGCGATCGAGGACTCCTCGGACCGTGCCCCGCCGATCGTGCTGCCAGCGGCCATGGCGTGGCGCGATGCGAACACCAAGCTGACGCCGGATGCGCATGTCTGGGGAAAGGTCGCGCGGTAGCGATCGAGGACGGCCAGTTGAAAGCGGCCCGCCGCACGATCAGCCTCGAGTGATAGGCTGGGAAGGGAAGCTCTGGTGTTCCGTGGCGACGACGATCTGGGGGACGTGCGGATCCGCGTGGCACGCGACGGAGTCGCCGAGCGCGATCGCCTGAGAGGCCTGCGACGAACGCTCGCGATCGACGTCGAAATCGCCGAGGCTCACGTCGACCACCCGAACAACGCCACCCTCGTAGCGTTGCGAACCGAGCTCGCCGAGTGCGATCGCCGGCTCGAGGCGCTGCGCGATGCAGATGCCGAGCTGGCGGTCGCACGCAAGGCCAAACGGGAATCGCTCGCCGCATCCGACACTCCGGCAGGTCACGAGCTGGTTGGGATCGCGGCTCGAATCACGACGTGCGACCAGGATGCGGTCGCGCTGGACGAGGTGATCTCCATCGGGGACCGCGCCCGCGGCGAGCTCGAGCCGCTTGTCACCGCGCTCCGGAGGGCGGCGTCTACCACGCCGGTCGACAACCGGCGGCTGAACGCCGCGTGCGCCATGCTCGATGACCGGCGTACTCAGCTCGCCACGTTCCAACGCGCGTGCGCGCGGGTCGACATCACTCTCGACGTCGAGCTAGGCGACATTCCCGGGCCGAGGACGTGGTGGGACACGCTCGGAGATTCGTTCCTCCCAGGGGAAGGAGCGAGTACGCGCATCCAGGAAGCCGCCGTGACCGCGCATGCGATGCTCGACCGCGTCGATCTCGCGCTCGTCGGCGCACGTCGGCGGCGCCGCGCGGTGGAGAACCGGAGACGCGTCCTGGAGGAGATGATCTTGGACCTCGTGGATCCGAGATGACCTCTCGCCACGACGTGGTTACTTGGTCTCGGTGCCCGCGCCAGGCCCACCGGGCGCAGCGGGCCCACCGGCGCCGTGCATCGGTCCGGCCCCGCCGGCCCCCATCATCACGGCGCGGATCTCGCCCATGACCGCCTGCTGCTGGTCGGGCGGGAGCAGCTCGCGGCACTGCTTCATCGACGCCATGTCCGTCGCCTTGGTCGCGTAGCAGTCGACGACCGCGGCCGGCCACTTGTCCTCGGTGCAGCGCGTGGTCAGGATCGTCTTGAGCTTGGCCTGCACGTCCCCTGCACCGGGACCGCCTGGCATCGCGCCGACGGCCTTGGCGATCGCGTCGCCACACGCGCCCGCGCCGCCCGCCTGGGCGCTGCCCGCATCAGACTTCTTGCTACAGCCGGCCATCGCGAGCGCGGCGATCAACAACAGCATCTTCATGCGCAGCAGCATACGCTCAACCCGGCGCGCCATCTCCGCACCGGGGTTGATTCTCCCGACGGCGGGCACACCTGCAGTCCGAGACAGGTCAGCCGCGAGACTCGCGAATGTTGTGCATACTCACCCCGTGACCACCAAGCGTCGGCAGCTTCGCGACATCGAGCTCACCGGAGCCAGCCGTTCGTTGCGCCATGGAAGTCTGTATGTCGTCATCGCACTCGCGGCGACGAACGTGGTGCTGTATCTGCTCGAGCGACATCGCGGCGCCTCGTCGTTCAGCGACAACCTTCACTGGGGAGACCCGCACTCGCTCATCGGCGAGACCTACTGCTTGCCGGTGCTCGGACCGCTGCTCGTCCTGATCGCCGCGGGGTGGGCTCGTCGCGGCTTTCCGCGTGCGCTCCTGCCCGCGGTACTCGCCGGCGCGAATCTGATCGTCGTGATCGGCTGCTGGCTCGCCACTCACCTGTTCGACATGACCGAAGGTACGAGCCCGCTCACGACCCTCGCGACCCTCGCGACCCTCGCGCTCGCGGTCACCGGGCTGTGGCTGGCCGTGCTCGAGATCGTCCTGCCGATCCGCGCTCGCGCCAGGCTCGAGCGCGACGATCCGGTGTTCCCGACCGCGCGCGTCGTGAGCGAGTGAGCGTGCTGAACGATCAGCTGCCACGCGCGTGATCGTCTTCGCGCACCGGGGCCAGCGTGCTACGAACGCGGCACCGTGACCGCGCTCATCCGCAGTTACCCTACCTTCGAGCCCTGGTCGTTCGACCGCGCGGCGCTCGGCGAGCTCGGCCGCGCGCACCATCGGGCGTACCTGGAAGCGCGACCGTACCCGCACGTCGTCGTCGACGGGCTACTCGGCGATGCGCGCTCGGCGGCGCTCGCGCGCGCGTTCCCGGCGCCCTCGCATGCGGGCTGGAAGCGGCGAGACTTCGCCGAGCAGGCGGGACGGCTCGGGCAGCTGCAGCGCACGGGCTTCGAGGACGTCGCGCTGGGGCTGCGCTGGCTGCTGTCCGAGCTGACCGGGATGGCGTTCCTCGACTTCCTCGGTGCGCTCACCGGACGCCGCGATCTGATCGCCGATCCGCACTACACCGGTGCGGGCCCGCTCGCGACGCTGCCCGGCGGACACCTCGCGCTGCACGCGGACTTCAACCGCGACAGCACGCGCCGTCTCGAACGCGTGCTGTCCGCGCTCTATTACCTGCCGTCCGTGTGGGACGATGCCTGGGGTGGCGAGCTCGAGCTGTGGGACCGCGAACGCACGCGATGCGAGGTGCGGATCGCACCGGTGCGCGATCGGCTGGTGGTGATGGCGTACGGCGAGGATCACTTCCACGGGCACCCGGTCCCGCTGCGCTGCCCCGAAGGGCACGTCCGCGCCGTGATCGCCGCGCACTACTACGCCGCGCACCCGAGCCCCGACGACGACGCACGCGCCCACGGCGCGATCTGGGCGTGACATCCGATCGCCGGCCGCGTGACGTGCAGCCGTGTCGCGCGGCGACTGCTCGGTGAGCATCCGGCGCTGGTGATTTCGTCGGCGCGCTGGGCTAGGTTCGCGCGGTGCAAGCTGCGGTTCGGATCACCCAATCCACGGACGGCGAGCCGCTGGCCTTCCGGGTCGCGGGGCCTGCCGGCGGAACGCCGGTCCTGACGGTGCACGGGCTGGTGTCGTCGGTCCAGCACTGGCGGTACTTCACCCCTCGCTACACGAGCGAGCGACCCGTCGTGTCGTGGGAGTATCGCGGCCACGGCGGTCAACCGCCCCCTCGCGATCACCGCACCGCCAGCGTCGCGCAGTTCGCCGAAGACGCGTACGCGGTGTGGGCAGCCTCGGGCGTCGGGCCGGCGGTGGTCGCGGGCCTGAGCTTTGGCGTGCAGGTCGCGCTCGAGCTGTGGCGGCAGCATCCCGCCGCCGTGCGCGGCCTGGTCCTGATGTGCGGCACGCCCGGGCATCCGCTCGATCGGCTGTCGTCCGCACCGGCGCTGCGCCGCGCAGCAGCCGCCGCCGTGCGCGCCGTGGGCGCGCGATCGTCACTCGCGCGACCGCTGCTGTCGACGCTCGGGTCGCCGACCGGGCGCAAGCTCGCACGCGAGATCGCGTACCTGACCGGAGGAGCCCGCCGCGGTGCCTGTCCGCGCGAGGTGCTCGAGGATCTGTTCGCACACGTCGCCGCGCTCGATCCGCAGCTCCTCGCCGAGGTGACCGCGAGCTACCTCGAGCACACCGCGATCGACGTGCTGCCTACCATCACGGTGCCGACGCTGATCATCGCTGGCGACAGGGACCAGCTCACGCCGGTGGCGATCGCCGAGCGCATGCACCGCGAGATCCCGGGCAGCCGGCTGGTCGTGTTCTCCGGGCATTCGCACCTCGTCCAGGTCGAACGGCCGGATGACGTCCACGGCGAGATCGATCGCTTCCTCGCCGAACACGGGCTGTAGCGATCTGCAGCGGACCAGCACCACGATCGGGAGCCTTCTGGCGCAGCGCGTCGGGACCTTCGGCCCCCACCGAGCGCGGGCACTGGCTACCTGAGTTGCCAGTCACGAGTCCGATCTGCTTGGAAGATTGTCGTGTTCACCGGAACGATCAAGGGGCCTGCGGTTTGCAGCCAGACCAGGGAGATGTTCCGAAGCCACCTCGCCTGCTGCATCCTGGCCATTGCTGGCTGCTCCAGCGGCAATCCCGGCGCGTCTGATGCCGACGTTGGTGACGCGAACCACCGTGACGCGGCCACGGATGCGTCCGTGGCCGACGCAACGATTCCTCGAACCTGTCGCAATCTCGTGGTCGTGACCAATCGCATCGAGGTCGCGACGGCAGCCGGAGATCTCAACGGCGACGGTCGGGACGACCTGGTGAGCGTCGGGGATGTAGCTGGGGATAGCTTCGTCGACGTTCGCCTGGCCGATGGCGGCGGTGGGTTCGGCGCGCCCGCGTCGTACGCAATTCCACAATTTCCGAGCGACGCCGAGATCGCCGACGTCGATGGCGATGGGCACCTCGACGTCCTCGTGATGGGTGGCCTCGAGCTATCGCTGCTCCGGGGACTTGGCGACGGCTCCCTGGCCAGCGCCGTCACCGCCGGCTCCTCCGCCAAGGCCATCGAAGTCGCTGACCTTGACGGCGATGGTGTCCTCGATCTTGCGGCCGACGATTTCGGCACGGTGAAGACCCGGCTCGGCAACGGCGACGGCAGCTTTCGCGCGGGCTCATCGATCGCCGTCGGCGTCGGCGATCCCGATTCGCTGGCGGTCGGCCGGCTCGATGACGACACCTTGCCCGATCTGGTCGTCGCCGATTTCAACCAAGACGACGTGTCGGTGATGGTTGGTCAAGCAGGCGGGGGGCTCGGCGCGCCTGCTTCCTTCGCGATCACGGCGGACCCCGCAGGCGTGGCGATCGCTGACTTCGACCACGACGGCAGAAACGACCTCGCCATCACGCGGTTCGCTGCGGGCGAGCTGGCAATTCGGCGCGGGGATGGCATGGGCGGCTTCGGCACCATGCCGGACGTGGTGGTCGGTCTGGGTGCAAACGCGATCATCAGCGCCGATCTCGACGCGGATGGCTTTGCCGATCTGATCGTCACTCGGAAGCCAAGCGCCAGCGAGGCATTCGTGACCTTCCTCCGGGGCCGCGGTGATGGTTCGTTCGATGTACCGGTCGATCATGCCGTCGGAGGTGCGCATGCCACGGCCTCCAATCCCGCGCTCGGTGACTTCGATGGCGATGGGGTGAGAGACGTCGCCGTGTCCAACGGAGGAAGCGGCAATCTCAACGTCCTGTTTGGGCCCTGTTACAACTGACCGGTCGGCAGCATTGCAACAAGAGCCAGCAGACTGCCAATGCGCGCAATGCAGCTCATCGTGTTCGGGGGGACCGGCGCAACGGGTCGCGCGCTGATCGAGCAGGCGGCGGACACCGTCCATACCGTGACCGCGTTCGTCCGGTCGCCTGACAAGCTCGGGTCGCTGCGCGAGCGAGTGCGCGTCGTGACGGGCGAGGTCTTCGACGAAGCGAGCGTCGCCGCCGCGATCCGCGGTCACGACGTCGTGTTGTCTGCGCTCGGCACCCGGCCGTGGCGGCACGTCGACATCTGTGCAGGTGGCACGCGCATCATCGCGCGCGCAATGCGGAGCGTGGGCGTGCGGCGAATCATCGTGACTTGCGCAAGGCGTTTCGCGACAAGCAGATCATGGAAGACGAGCTCGCATCCGGAGACCTCGACTGGATCGTGGTGCGTCCGGGGCTGCTCACCCAGGGCAAGCGGCGGGGGCGCTGGCGCACCGCGATCGACAACTCGCTTCGTGGCGGTGCTCCTGCGAAGCGACGCGGAAGGGAGGGGCCGCGCTCGCCGGGCTCGACCGTGAACGCCAGTGATTCCAGCGCGTTCTCTGGGGGCGACAGTTCGCTCGCAAGGTTTTGTCACCGTTGGGACGCTCTCTGGCACTTCCCGAGGATGACCCAACTATCACGATGCGATGCGACCCTGGTCGCGGCCGGTCCACCGCGCGCGACCATGCGACCTGCACCTCGGATCGGAACGAACACGATCCTGCTGTTCGGCCTCGCCATCGCCGGCTGCGGCGACTCGAGATCGGTCCCCGCCACCGACGCACCGTCGCCCTTGCCAACCTCGGATGCGCCGCCCGACGCACGCCCTCCGAACGTCGTGACCATCGAGACATTCGAGACCCTCGCGTTCATGCGCTATCGCACGGGCAGCGGCCCATGGCAGGAGCCGGTCGATACCGGCAAGGCGTTCGAGATGTACGTCGACGCCGACTACGAGCTCGTCGCGGTCTGTGGCGATGCGACGCGGGGCTTCGATGTCGGGATCGAGGCGAGCACGTTCGAGGAGAGCGGCGACGCGACCTTCCAGCCGTGCTTCTCGCCGGCATCGATCAGCGATCCGGTCACCGTCACCGGGACCATGGTCCAGCCCGGCCGGATCTCGTTCGACGACGTCGCGACGAGCACCACGCCGAACTGGAGGTTCGCGCTCGAGCTGGAACCCGGTGCGCATGATCTCGTCGCGGTCGGCGCGGAGCACGTGCTGATCCGGAGGGGGATCGAGATCTCGGCCGCCACCACCATCCCGGCGATCGATACGGTCGCGGACGGCGCCGAGGTCCTGACCCTGCCGATCGTGGTGAACGGACTAGTCGGTGATGACGCGACTCGCACCCGTACGTTCCTGTTCGCCGGCAGCTCGTTCGAGGTCCTGTCCGATGCGCCCGGCACGACGGCACAGCTCGCGCCACCAGCGCTGGTCGGCGTCGACGACCTCCAGTTCGTCCTGGTCGAGGCCTCGGCCCCACCGCGGCGGCGGATGGCGGTCATCCAGGATGCCGGCGGCACGCCGCTCGAGATCACGCTGTTGCCGCCGCTCGACGACGTCCAGCTCGGCGCGCACAGCGCGACCTGGTCCACGATCCCCCAAGGCGACGTCGAGCTGTACCTGGCCTCCGCGTCGACGGCCGTGCACACCACCGCGACCTCGGGCTGGCTGGGGACGCGGACTGCGATCGCGATCGACACCGACATTCCGGGGTTCGATCCCGCGTGGACCGTGCCCGCGCCCGAGCTCAAGAGCTTCCAGGTGATCGCGTCCGCCGGCGAGGTGTCCTACCGCACGGGGATCGAGGAGGTGTCGCTCGCGCCGCGGATCGCCGTGCACCGGCAGCGCCAGCTCACGCTCGCAGCGCTGCGGGCCCAGCGAGCAGATCGAGCACGGCGCGGCGTACGAAGTAGCCGTCCGAAGCGCGTCCCAACCCAACTTGTGCAGCCTCACGGCTCCTGGTATTCGCCCACGTGAGCGAATGGACGCGCCTCCAAGCCTCCGGTTTCGGGTCGAGTCACTCCTCGAGCGCCTCGGCATCGTGTTCGCGTGTCAGCTCGATGCGGGCGACTTCAGGCTCGGTCCTCTGTCGACGCTGGGTGGACATCGCGTCCTTGGGTTTGACGTCCCACGCAAGTTGCGTGAGGACGGCAGCCCGGACCTTGCGCTCTTCGGGTTCCGCCTCGAACGCCGCCAGGACGTGGCCGGATTCGTCGTCGGATCAATCGTTCAGCTGGTCCAGTAGGACCTGCACACGTGAGTAGCATGTCCGGCCAGCGGACAGAACGTAACCGAACGACGAACGATCCTGCCGCGCAAGAGCGGCCAGTCGAGCGAACGGTTCGCGAAGGATCGCGGGCTGGTGCCGCAGCGAGTTCGTTCGTGGAAGGCCAAGCTCGAAGGCAAGACCAGGGCGCCGGTGCGGTCGCCGTCGGCGCTCGCATTGCTGCCGGTGAAGGTGATGGAGTCGGCGCCGTCGAAGCGGGGCGAACCGGTCGCCGTGTACTTCGTTTGCTGGCTCAGCGTGGATCCGACCAGCCAGCACACACGCGCCATCCGCTGGCCTCACGGATGATCTCGATCGTGCGTGGCCGCCGCTCGTACCGGCCATCCCAGCGCGCCACGATCTTGCGAAGTTGCTGCGCCCCCGGGGAGTCGCCTCTGCCTGTTTCCTCGAGACGCGCCAGCTCTGCGACAGGATCGATGGGCAGGGAACAGCAAGCGATCACGACTGCCTCGGCCCGCGCGTCGGTCTCGGATACCGCCTCGATGACCTGCGGGGCGACTGATCCGCCCGGCGCGCGATCGATCTCGCGGAGCAGAGCCGCCAACGGCTTGGCCTGCTGATCGGCCGTACTGACCAGGCTCCACATGTCGCTCCATCGCTTGTCGACCATGGCGCCGAGATATGCCTCGAGGATCTCTCTCGCCGATCGCGACATGCCCGCATCGTGCACTGGCCGTGCTTGGAGTCAAGCTCGCCCGATAGCGCAGGACGGTTCGGTCACCTGGGACGTCAGCGCTCCGCCGGCGATCGCGTTACATCGCTGAACGGATGGTCACGACAGAACGAAGGGAAGAGCCGACCAACGAGCGTCCATCGCGCGTTGATCAACCCGGTGCGGGAGGGGCCGGTGCGGGAGGGGGAGGCGGCTACTTGCGACCAACCCAGGTGCAAGGAACCACGCCGGTCGTGATGTCGAGCTCGGGTGGACCGATCAAGCCGTTCGGAGGCTCGTCGCGGTACTCGAGCCACACGTGACTGTCCGCGACGATGAAGATCGGGCGATCGGTACGCAACGCGGAGCCGGGGAAGTTCTTGATCGCCTCGTCAGCGCACCGTTGCGCGGCCTGCAGCGTGGTGACGACATCGAACGTCCGGCTCGCCATCGTCGGGCCCGGATCATCGGCGAGGGACACCGGCTTGCCGTCGCATTGGTCCGCAACTGGGTCGATCGCGACCGACAGGCGATGGCCGAACGAGACGTTCCAGCTCGAACCCGCCCCGTGAGACACCCGCGCGACCTCGAATCGCTCGCGCGCCTTGCCGATCTTCTTCGCATATGGCGGACGCGCATAGCATGCTCGCGCGAGACCGACGATCCGGTGGAGATCGGGCCCCGCCGGTGACGGCGGCGCGTCGGGCGCGACGGCCGCGACAGCGGCGTCGGATGGTGCGCTGGTCGACGCGCTGTCTGGCACCGAGGCTGGCCTTGCATCGCCGGACGACGACGCTGCGCGCTGGTTGGGACCACAGGCGGTGGGACCACAGGCGGTGATGACGAAAAGCGACGCTGACAGGCAATGTTCGAGCATGACCACTGCGACGCACCAACACCGTCGGGGTTCTGATCCCGAGCGAGGCGAATCGACGCCCGCTCTCCCGGCTCCAGCGAGCGGCTCGAACTCGAACGTTCGTCCCCAGCGCGTCGCCTACCGCGAGTCCGAGCAACGCCCCTGTGCGCGGTCCTGCATCGGATCCTTGGGTTCGTGTCTGAATGGTGTGGCATGGACACGAACACATCAGCGAGCCACCGGGAGGCTTCAGATCGACGCCCTCGCTCGGAAGGGCGGTTGATACCCACAGCCTGGTGACGCGACACCCGGTCAGGCGGCGAGCGAACCAGATCCGGACCAGGTTTCGGCTCGTTACACGAGGCTTGCTCCGGATTCCGGGTGGCACGCCCCCTGCTCACCTGTGCGTGGGCTGGACTCGACGCTGGGGCCTTCACCCGGAGCCATCCACCTCCAGGGGAGTTACGAGGATGAAACGAACGCTGACACCCATGATCGTGGGGGTGTGGTTGATTCTACCGACCACCGTCTGGGCTTCACCCAAGGTAGCCGTGACCGCCATCGACGGCGATTCAGGTGATGTGCGAAATGCCGTCGCCGCCGCACTGGACGGTAACGGCCTCACGCTGATCGGGATGCGAGACGTCAATCGAGCTGTCGACAAGCTGGGTGACGCTGCCGAGCTCACGACGAAGAACGCCAAGAAGCTCGCGAAGGACCTCAAGGCAGACGCCGTGGTTCAGGGCAGCATCGACGACTCGGGCGTCCGCAAGACGCTGAGGTTGAAGCTGTTCCTCAATGGCAAGAAGGCGCATGGGTTCTCGGTCCGGCTCAAGAACGTCAAGTCCCAGGCGTTCAAGTCCAAGATCCGCCACAAGATGGT
>JAGSPR010000117.1 GCA_018262455.1 Deltaproteobacteria bacterium
GCGCGAGACGATCACGCTCATGGCGTAATCCATGAACGAGTTCTTCATCTCCGTTTCGATGGAGATCGGCGTGATGTTGGAGGCAGTTACGTCGGACATCGAAGGCCGTTCTATAGCATGGCGAACACCGCCACCGACCCCCACGGCCCGACGAAGTGACAGGCTCGGCGCATTCCTGGCCGGCACGCAGGATGGCCCGAGATCCAGCGGTCGCGTCGCTCGCGAAACCCGCCGCCAGGGCGGTTGCGACGCCTCCCGATCCCGCGTAAGCCCCGAACATGCCGAACCGCCTCGCGACCGAGAGCTCGCCGTACCTGCGGCAGCATGCCGACAACCCGGTCGACTGGTGGCCATGGACCGACGAGGCGTTCGCCGAGGCGAAGCGGCGTGACGTCCCGGTGTTCGTCTCGATCGGCTACGCGGCGTGCCACTGGTGCCACGTCATGGCCCACGAGAGCTTCGAGGATCCCGTCACGGCGAAGCTGATGAACGAGCGGTTCGTCAACATCAAGATCGATCGCGAGGAGCGCCCCGACGTCGACGCGATCTACATGAACGCGATCATGGTGCAGGGCGAGGGCGGCGGCTGGCCGCTGTCGGCGTTCTGCCTGCCCGATGCGCGACCGTACTTTCTCGGCACCTACTTCCCTCGCGAGCCGCGGTTTGGCCGGCCGGGCTTCAAGGAGCTGCTCGAGGCCATGGCCGACGCGTATGGCAAGCGCCGCGCGGATGCCGAGGACAACGCGCTGGCGCTCGTCGATGGGCTCGCGCGGGTCGACGCCCACTACCGTCGCGGCGCGCTCGCCGCCGATCGCAAGAGTCTCTCGGAGTCGCTGCTGATCACCGCGGGACGTCAGCTCGCGGAGCGCTGCGACAAGGTGCATGGCGGGCTCGGGGGCGCGCCGAAGTTCCCGTCGAGCTCGAGCCACGACCTGCTCGCGCGCGCGGGCCGCTTCCCGTTCGGCGAGCCGGCGCGCGAGATGTTCGACGCGTGGGCCTACGGCATGGCCGAGGGAGGCATCTACGATCACCTCGGCGGCGGGTTCGCGCGCTACTCGGTCGACGCGAAGTGGCTCGTGCCGCACTTCGAGAAGATGCTCTACGATCAGGCGCAGCTGCTCGGGATCTACGCGGCGAGCGCCGCGATGGCGGGAGAGTTTGCCACGCGCGGCCGCGAGGTGATCGTCGAGACCGTCGGGTTCCTCGAGCGCGAGCTCTCGGACAAGGCGGGTGGCCTGTGGTCGTCACTCGATGCCGACAGCGAGGGCGAGGAGGGCAAGTTCTACGTCTGGACGCCGGCCCAGCTGCGCGAGGCGCTCGGGCCGATGAGCTCGCTCGTGTTCGCGCAGGCCTACGGGGTCACCGACGCCGGGAACTTCGAGCACGCCACGACCGTGCTGTCGCGCGTGACGCCGCGGATCTCACCGCTCGAAGAAGACCAGCTCGCCGAGCTTCGCGGCAAGCTGTTCGCCAGGCGTGCCGAGCGCGTGCGCCCGGGCACCGATGACAAGGTGCTGGCCGGCTGGAACGGGCTCGCGATCAGCGGGCTCGTCGCCGCGTGGCGCGCCACCGATCACGCGCCGGCGCTCGCGCTCGCGCTGCGGGTCGGCGGCTTCCTGCGCGACACGATGGTCCAGGGCGATCGGCTCGCGCGCGTCTTCCATGAGGGCACGACCAAGCTCGACGGCACGCTCGATGATTATGCGTTCTGTGCGGTGGCGTTCCTCGATCTCGCCGAGGCCACCGGCGATCGCGCCTGGTGGGACCTCGGCGCGAAGCTGACCGCCGTGATCCGCGAGCGGTTCGTCGCCGAGGAGGACGGCGTGGTGGTGTTCTATCTCGCCCCGGCTGGCGACCCGTTGCTCGTCCACCGCCCGGAGTCGCACCACGATGGCGCGATCCCGGCGGGGGCGGCGCTCGCGACCGCGGCCCTGCTGCGGCTCGGGCTGGTCGCTGACGACGCCGGCTCGCTCGCGCTGGCCGAGCAGTACCTGGTGCAGCGCCTCACCGGCGCCACCGGCGTCAACGCGTGGGCGACCTCCGCGCTGCTCGGCGCGCTCGATCTCTACCTCCACGCGAAGGTGCTCGTCGTCACCGAGGGCGCGAACCGTGACGCGCTCGTCGCCGCGGCCCGCCGGATGTACGCGCCGACGCTGTGCATGGCGGGCCCGTGGGCCGCGAGGTCGATCCTCGACGGCAAGACGCCGGGCCCCGACGGCCGCGCGCGGGCCTACGTGTGCAGCGGCCCACAGTGCTCGCTGCCGGTGACCGACGTGGGCAAGCTCGTCGCGCTGCTCGACGTCGGCTAGACGCTCTTCTTCATCCCGTACATCAGCAGCAGCGCGAACGTCGCGATCGGGATGATGTACGGCAGGACGACGAGCCCGCCGAGGTCGAACTTGTTCCAGCCGACGATCATCTCCATCCAGGCGATCGCGCCGGCGATCAGGAACGCTCCGAACGCCTCCGGCCAGTCGGTCTCGATCTTGAGCCCGAGCCAGAACACGATCCCGCCGACGACGAACATGATCGACGCGAGCATCCAGCCCGGCAGGCCGAGGAAGCTCTTCACGCCGTCGCGTGCGCCCTCCGGGTTCTTCCACACGACGTTGATGACGATCACGATCGCCACCAGCAAGATCATCAAGATCAGGTAGGTCCAGACCCGGCTCTTCCCGCTGCCCATGAACTCGCGTTCGACGATCTCGTCACCCATGATTTCATCGTAACGCCACTACCGGGCAGCGCGCGCACGTTCGAGCAGGATCTTGCGGACCGCCGACAGCCGCCCGGCCTTGTCGAGCGGCTCGAGCAGATCGCGGACCGCCTTCCATTCGGCGGCGACCGCCTTGCGATCGGCGGCCAGCTCGGCGAGCCCGGCGTGGACCTCGGCGAGATACCCCGGCCAGTGCGCATTCTGTGGCGCGCGCTCCGCGGCGGCCGTGGCGATCGAGCGCGCCTCCTCGAGCGCGGCGCGGCGGGCGTTGCGATCGTCGGGCGCACGCCCCGCCTCGGCGTGCGCGAGCAGGCCCTGCACGACCGTCTCCTTCCACTCGTTGTTGATCGGGTCGGCAGCGACGAGGGCGCGTGCACGCTGGAGGCCCGACGCGACCAGCTCGGCCCCGCGCCTGGGATCGCGCGGCACCAGGAGCTTGCCGAGGTTCACCTCGGTCGAGGCGAGCTCGTTCTTGTAGCCGCTCTGCGAAGGTGCGTCGGTGACGAGTTGCTGGCGGAGCGTGAGGGCATGTTCGTACGAGTCGCGCGCGCGCTCGAGATCGTTCTTGAACGCATACGCGTTGGCGAGCTTGGTGTACGACCACGCCAGCGAACGGCGGTACGGAGCGCTGGTCGGCTGGTTGGTCGCGAGCTTGCGGCGGAGCCCCAGGCCCGCTTCGTACTTGGCGATCGCGTCATCGGGGGCACCGAGGTAGAGGTGGCCGTCGCCGCCGCGGGTGTACGAACGCGACAGGTCGACCTGCCACGACGTGTTCTTCGGATCGCGGGCAACGAGCTCGCGCTCGCTCGCGATCGCATCCTCGAGCTTGCCGAGCCCGGCCCCAAACTCGCCGCTGTCGAGCAGGGCGAAGCCAAGATCGGCCATGAGGTTGGCGCGCTGGCGCTTCCAGGTCATGTTCGTCGGATCGCGCCGGATCATCGCGTCGATCACGGGCACCGATCGCTGGTAGGTCTCGATCGCGCTCCGATCGTCGCCGATCTGGCGCTGGAGCTCGGCGAGCGTGTCCTGGACGTCGAGCACGCGCTCCTGGAGCTCGACGTTGTCGGGCTCGGTCTCGAGCAGGGTCTCGCGTAGCCGCAGCCCCGCGCGGTACTCGGCGAGCGCGGTCGCGGAGTCGCCGCGTGCCTGGTACACGGAGCCGAGCTTGAGGTGGCTCGTCGACAACGCGAGCACCTCGTCGGACGGCCGGGTGCTCGCCTGGATGGTCGCGCGCTCGCGCTGGCTCTTGGCCTCGGAGTACTCCTCGAAGGCCTGGTCGATCTTGCCATCGTTGCGGAGCAGGTCGCCCAGCCGATCGTGGTTGTCGGCGGAGTGGAGCAGGATCTGGCGATCCTTCGGGACCTCGCCCAGCAGGCCACCGAACTCGGCCTTCGCCTTCGTGTACGACGCGAGCGCCGCCGCCGACTTGCCTCGGCCCTGGTAGATCGTGGCGATCTGGTAATCGAGCCGAGCGATCATCGCGCGGGCCCCGCGGGTCTCGGCGGTGGTGACGTCGCCGACCAGGCTGGCGATCTGCGAGCGGGCATCGGTCCACGTCTTGAGCGCGCGGTCGGTGTCTCCCGAGTCGCGCTCGGCACGGCCGACGAGCTCGACGGCGGTCGCCATGCGATCGACATCTCCGGGCGGCATGCCACCGGGGATGGTCTCGAGGGTCGCGTAGTAGTCGCGGATCTGGCCGCCCAGGTTCGCGAGCAGGTCGAGCCGGCCGATCTGGATCAGGCGCTCCTTGACGTCGGACAGCATGCTGTCGATCAGCGTCTCGGCGGCGACCCGGCGGGTATCGGCGATCAGGCGGGCGTACTGCGCGGCGTCCCGCTGCTGCATGATCTGGCGCACCGCGAGCGTGCCCGTGCCCGCGAACGTCAGCACGGCGATCGTCGCGATCGTCACCGCCGCGCGGTGCTTCTTGATGAACCGGCCGATCCGCTGCCCGGTCGTGTAGCGGTGTGCCGAGACGAGCTGGCCGGTGAGGAATCGCCGCAGCTCGTCGGCGAGCTCGCCCGCATGGCGATAGCGATCAACGAGCTCCGGAGCCATCGCGCGCTCGACGATCGCGACCAGATCGCGCGGCGCGCCGCTCTCGCGTTCGGCCAGCGGCACCACCCGCGCGAGCGCGGCCGCAGCGATCACGTCGGTCGCGGTCCGCGCGTTGTACGGCGGCACGCCGGCGAGCAGGTGATAGAGCATGGCGCCCAGCGCGAACACGTCCGCCCGCTGATCGACAGGCTCGCCGCGCGCTTGCTCGGGCGCCATGTAGGCCGGCGTCCCCATCACCGCGCCGACGACGGTCAGGGTCGAGGTGCCGGCGTTGCCGGTGTTGATCGTGGTCGTCGGTTTGTTCGTGGTCGGCCGCGGCAGCCGCGTGGCCGAGTCCGGGCTGTCGCCGGCATCGAGGTCCTTCGCCAGGCCCCAGTCGATCACGACGGTCTCGCCGAAGTCCCCGATCAGGACGTTCGCCGGCTTGAGATCGCGATGGACGACCCGCTGGCTGTGGGCGTACGCGATCGCATCGGTCGCGGCGGCGATCCGAGGAAGCAGCGCGAGCCGATCGGTGAGCGTCCGGGCCTCCGCGATCACGCGATCGAGCGGTCGCCCCGAGACCAGCTTCATCGCGAAGAACGGCTCGCCGGTCGGCCACCGCCCCGCCTCGTACACCGGCACGATCCCGGGGTGCTGGAGCCGCGCGGTGATCAGCGCCTCGCGCTGGAACCGTCCGAGGGCGTCTCCGGCGGGCTCGAGGAGCTCCTTGAGCGCCACGGGGCGCCCGAGTCGCTGGTCCTCTGCAGCGACGATGCGCCCCATGCCGCCGCGGGCGATCTCGCCATCGAGCTTGTAGTGGGCGTCCGACACGATCGGCAGCGGCGGCAACGCGCCGACCGCCGGGGCGGCGAGCGTCTGGGCGAGCTCGTGCTCGACCCTCGCCGCGACCTGTTGCTGGCTCTGGCCATTCGCGGCGATCGGCGGCGGCTCCACCGTCCCGTGCGGCAGCGAGGCCGTGCTCATGGGCGCGATCGTGGCGGCGAAGGCCTCGTCGCTGTCCGCGGCCGCGGGGTTGCCGGGGGCTCGCGCCGACGCGGTCGCGGGATCACGCGGGGCAGACCCCTGATCGCGCGGCCGGTCGTCGGGTACCATCACGGTCATCATAGCCGCCATGTCCGTCGGTCTCCATGTCGTTCGCGCGGGTGTCGGCCCGCGAATCCTGCTGATCCACGGCAGCGCCGCCGATCACGCCACCTGGTCGATCCAGCTCGCGTCGCCGCTGCGCGACCGCTTCGGCTTGCTCGCCTACGACCGCCGTGCCGGCGCGCACTCTGTCGAGGATCATGCCGATGATGCCGCCCGGCTGCTCGCCGAGGAGCCCGGCGAGCCCGGGCTCGTGGTGGGATCGAGCTTCGGCGCGGTGATCGCGCTCGATCTGTTGCGCCGCCATCCCATGTCGTGCCGGGGGGCGGTGTTGATCGAGCCTCCGATGGCGGCGTCGGACGAGGTTCCCGCTGCGCCGATGGCGTTCCTCGACGAGTTCGATCGCCGCGCGGCCGAGCAGGGCGGCCCGGCTGCGGCCGAGTACTTCCTGCGCTTCGTCCTGGGAGACGTGTCTTATGACCGCATCCCGCAGCTGTTCCAGGACCGCTCGAAGTCAAAGTTCGCTCAGATCCGTGATGACTCCGCGGCGTTGATCGCCTACCGGCCGCGCTACGCGGAGCTCGCAGGCGTCACGGCTCCCGTGCTGCTCCTGGGGGGCGAGCGGTCCGCGCCGTACTTCCGTCCCACCCTGGCCGCGTTGCAGGCGGTGCTGCCCCGGGCTCGGCTCGAGATCGTGCCCGCCGCGGGGCACATGCTGCAGGCCGAGGCCCACCGGCGGTTCACCGAGCTGGTCACGCAGTTCGCGGCGCACGATGCTGGGCTTGCGCCCGGCTAGCGGTTGGGCCAAGGTGCGCGGCCATGGCGCTCGAGACTGGCTCGCTGTTCACGTCACTCACGGGTGACGAGCGCCCGACGGCGGTGGTCGTCGCGGTGCAGCTCACGGGCGTCACCGACGAGGAGCTCGACTCCTCGATGTCCGAGCTCGAGCGGCTCGCCAAGACGCTCGGCGTCGACCCGATCGGTCGGATCACCCAGCGGCGCGGCAAGCTCGCCCCCGGGATCGTGCTCGGTCAGGGCAAGCTCGAGGAGCTCGCCAAGTGGACCGGCGGCACGGGCGTGGTCCCGACCTTCGAGAAGCCCGGCCGTAGCAAGAAGCCCGACGAAGGCCTGGACGAGGAAGTCGCAGAGGACGCCCCGGATGCCGGTGACGAGCCCGCGAGCGCGGAGCCCGTCCCGGCGCGCGCCAAGGTCGTCCTGGTCGATCACGACCTGGCGCCGACCCAGCAGCGCAACCTCGAGCGCGCGACCGGCGTCGACGTCCTTGATCGCACCTCCGTCATCCTCGAGATCTTTCACCGCCACGCGAAGACCCGCGAGGCCAAGCTCCAGGTCGAGATCGCCCGCCTCAAGTACCTCGCGCCGCGGCTGCGCGAGGGCGCCGGCGGCGGCGATCGTGTGCGCGGCGGCGTCGGCGGCAAGGGTGCCGGCGAGAGCTCGCTCGAGCTCGATCGCCGGCGGATCCGCGATCGGATCGCCGAGCTGCGCAACGAGCTGTCGCAGATCGAGGGCGGCTCCAAGGTCCGCCGCGACCGGCGCAGCGACCTCCCCACCGTGGCGCTCGTCGGCTACACGAACGCCGGCAAGTCGTCGCTGATGCGCGCGCTGACCAGCAGCGATGTCTACATCGCCGACAAGCTGTTCGCGACGCTCGACACCACCGTCCGGCGGCTCGCCCCGGCCACCGAGCCGCCGATCCTCATCACCGACACCGTCGGCTTCATCAAGAAGCTGCCGCACGATCTGGTGGCGTCGTTTCGCTCGACACTCCAGGAGGCGGCCGACGCAGCCCTGCTGCTCCACGTGGTCGATGCGTCGGATGTGGCGCTCGCGGATCACATCGCCGTCACCCGTGAGGTGCTGGGCGAGATCGAGGGAGTGGAGGAGGTCCCCACCTGGCTCGTCCTCAACAAGATCGACCGGGTCGACGAGGCCGGGCGCGCGCTCCTCACCGAGCGCTATCCGGGCGCGCTCCAGCTCTCGGCCAAGGATCGCGGTGACGTCGTCATGCTCCGGGAGCGGCTGATCGAGAACTTCGCAGGCGCCATCGAGGAGACCGACCTGGTCGTCCCATGGGTCGCGCAGCGCATGATCCACCAGATCCACGAGCGCACCAGGGTGATCGCAGAAGCCCACGACGACGACGGCACCCGGCTCCGCGTGCGGGCACCCTCGAGCATCCTCGAGCAGCTGCGCACCTCGATCAGCCTCGCGTCGCAGGCAGACTGATTCAGAACCGGGCCGCGAAGCCGGCCATCGCACCGCCGGCGGTCGGCGCCACGAAGGCGGCCCGGGCGGGCGGGTGGCCGTCGCCGTGCAGCACCAGATAGGCGGTCAGCCCGGCCAGCGCGACCCCGCCGCCGAGGGTGAGCCAGCCCGCCCCCGTGGTGTTGTAGAAGTCAAAGCACCGGGTGCCGGGCGGTGGCGTCGTGGGGCACGAGCCATCGATCTTCAGCAGGTATCCACCGACGCCGAGCCCGACGAGGGCCGCGCCGCCGGTGATGAATCTCCAGCCGCGCCACGCACCCGGCGGTCGGGACTGGTCCGCCGGGCCTGGAGCGCTCGGGCCGGCGGCTCTCGCCGTGACCGGGGCGGTGAGGTCATTGGAGATCTCGACGTCGACGCCTGGGCCCGCCTTGTCCCCGGTGAGGAAGGCCGCGAGCGATCGGAGCCGGTCGCCCGGCGGATCGGCATCGAGCGTGACGCTCGCGCGCCGCAGCTCTCGGCCCGTGAGGTCCACGAGCGCGCCGATGATCGCCGGGTGACCTGCGACCTGATCGACTCCGACGATCACCACCGCGGGCGCGTCGATCCCGTTCGCGAACAGCGCCGCATACTGGCCCTCGCTCTGCTCGCGCTCGGCCGCGGTCGCGAACCGGAGCCCGGTCCACCGCGTCGTGGTCTGCACGGCGAGATCGAAGCCGGCGTTGATCGTCACGAGGGTGGTCTCGCTCGGCTTCACCGTGACGTGGTGGATCCGGGACAGCTGCTTGCCGAGCTGCCCGAACACCCGGTACTGACCGGGGATCAGGTTCTGCTTCACCACGGGCGCGACCGCCTCGAGACGCTCGTTGATGAAGATCGCGGCAGCGTCGTTGCCGGCCCGGACCTGCAGCCCGCCGTGGCCGGCTGTCTCCGCCTGGGTACGCGCACGCTCGAACGACCTCGCCGCTTCCGGTCCGTACGAGGCCGGCGAGACCGCGCTGTCGGGGAAGCTGCGCAGGAGCTCGTCGAACACCTTCGCGGCGGCGCTCAGATCGCCCTGCCGCTGATGCGATAGCGCGAGCGCGATCATCGCCTTCTGCAACGGCTCGCGCAGGGCTTGGTTCGTGAACGTGCCCGCGCTCGCCTGCGCGGCGATCACCAGCGGGGACAGGATCTTGATCGCGTCGGCAAACCGGCCCGCGATCCAGGCACGATGACCGAGGTCGACCTGGGCGGCGTAGTCCGCGGGCAGCCCGGGTTCCAGGTTCGACGCCCGCGACTGCCGCGCCTCGAACGTGCGCCCGACGGCCTCGTAGCCGCCCAGATAGCCGCGGTTCGCGAGCTCATCGAGCAGCGGCGACATCAGACGGTCGATGCCGTCTGGCTTCGCGCCCGTGTACGACTCGAGGACGATCGGGCCGCCGGCCGTCGCGGTCGGGACCCCGACGGCCATGACGCTCAGCACCGTGATCGCGAGGAGGCGGAAGGCTTGCATGCGAGGCGTCTCGATCGGGGCCCGCCGCGGGTGTGGGCCGCGGCGAGTATAGCCATCAGGCCAGGCCGTCTCAGTGGATGCCGGGCAGGTCATCGTCGCCGCTGTCCCAGGAAAGGCCACTCCCGGTCAGCTCCGGTACGTAGGGCGGACGCGCGAGCTCCGTGCCGGGTAGCTCCGCGTTGGCCGGGATTGCCGTCAAGAGCGTGATCGCCGGAGCGGCGATCGCGAGCTTCGCCCGGTCGAGTGCCACGAGCTGGGAGAAGCTCGTCAGCCGCTTGCAGATGTGCGCGGTCTCGCCGAGGGACGTCGTCGTCGCGAACTGGTCGCAGCGAAACTTGGTCGAGGTCGCCTCGAGGCCGGTATAGATCCGGCCAGCGAGCACCCGCTCTTCGACCGTGCCCGAGGCCGCCGGCCGGAGCTCCGTGATGCCGTTGACGTCCAGCTCGGCGATCAGCTCCTTCGGCGCTTCCGTGACCGAGCGGCCGGGCAGCGTGCAGGTGGCCTTGCGGCCCACGATCGTGCACTCGGTCGCGGGCAGGTTCGTCCCCGCGTCGCGGACCCGGACCGTCCAGTTGCCGGTCGTGACCGCGCCCGTGGTGGTGGCATCCGCGGGATCGCCTGGGGTCGTCGAGCCGCATCGCACATCGTCGACCGTTTCGGGGATGCAGTTCAGGTTTTGCACCGCGCACGTGACGCCGCAGAAGATGTCGACGTTCGAGATCTGCGGCACCAGGTCGTTCACCACCGTCTTCTCGTAGCTCGCCGGGGGGATCGCGATCTCGAGCTCCATCGTCACCGGCTCGGCGGTCTGGTGAGCGATCCGGACCTCGAACGCGTGAACCGGGAGGCGCGCGTTGATCACCTGCGACACCGGCGAATCCGCGGCGAACGTGAAGCTCTGGAGCGAGCTCTCCCCGACGGCCGCGTGGAGCGTGCCGAGCGCCACCGGCGCCGCGAGCGGGTGGTGGTCCCAGCACCCGGTGGCGATCGCCTCGTGGTCCTCGGCATCGCGCACGCGGAAGTCGATGAAGTACTGCGCCGCGGTCTGCAGCGCGGGGATGCCGTGCGGTCCGCTGCGAACCAGGGTGGCGGAGTACGTGGCGTCGTCGCCCGCGGTCGCCGGGGTCCAATCGAGCACGGTGGTGGTGGCGGTCCGGACGCGATACTCGGCTGCCGCGACCGTGCCGGTCGCGCGGACCTGCCACGTCAGGGGGTTGGGCGCGACCTCGCTGCCGAACAGCGGCTGCTCGGGGTCGAGCAGGTAGCTGTACTTGAACACCGCCGGGCAGTCGCCCCGACCGAGCGGGATCGGCTCGCCCGCATGGGTGTGTACGGGCACCTCGGTCGAGAAGTCTATCGCGTCACGACGCTCGTCGAGGATCGTCGTCGGCTCGAGCTCGAGCGCGAGCGCGTCGGCTGCATCGTCGCCATTGCCGCCCACCGCGGCCCCACAGCCGGCAGCGAGCGCGAGCCCGCCAGCCAGGCAGGCAACCAGGGAGACACTCGTTCCAATCCGCCACATGAATTCGTCCATGCGCGGCCTATCGGCCCGGGTAGGGCGCGGTTGCCGATTATTTTTCGCCAGCCCGCGTCGGCTCCAAGGAGCTCAGGGCAGCTCGTCGGCGCCCATGTCGTTGAGGTTGCCCCCAGGACGCGGCTCGCCATCGATGTCGACAAGCGTCGCGCCCGAAGCCGCTCCGCCATCGATCGCGAGGCTGCCCGCCTGGATCCGGTAGAAGTCCTTGCCGGTCGGATTGGCCACGTCCACGTTCTTGAACATCGGATCGCCCATCCGGTTGCCGGCGCCGGCGACGACTCCATCGAACAGCGACGAGGTGAACGTGCACGACGGACCCAGCGCATTGGTGGTCACGATGTTGCTGTCGGCGGCAAACGCGAGCACGCAGTTGATCCCCCGAGTCGCGACGGTCGTGGTGCTCGAGAGATTGTCGGCCACCGTGTTGAACTGGAACACCGAGCCAACATTTGGCGCCAGCGTCAGTCCACCCGTCGACGATCCGGCGCCTCCGTTCGCGACGAACAGATTGTTCGTCATCTCGATGGCGATGTTCTGAACGTTCGCGCCGCCGAGCGTGTTCGTCGACACCACGCATTGCCTCATCGTCAGCTTGCCACCGGACGCCGCGAACACGCCGCGACCGCCGTTCCCGATCAGCGCGACGCGTTCGAGCGTGAGCTTGGCGGTCCCCCCGGCGAGCACGACCCCATCTCCTCCGCTGCCCAGGCCGTCCCGGATCGCGAGGTCCAAGATCGTCACGTCCGCGTTGTCGCCTTGCACCTCCAGGATCGGCCCCGTCATGGAGCGCGAGAGCGTCGCCCCCGGGTCTGCGAGGATCGTGACCCCCTTGCCCGTGATCGAGGTCAGGTCGGGGTCCGTGATGGCTCCCTCGATCTTGATGTGGGTGGTGGACCTCGCGACCGCGGCGTTCACGGTGGCGCACGGCGCGGCCTTGGTGCAGGCGGTGCCACCGCCCGGGTTCGCGACGTAGGCCACGTTGGTTTCGGCGACGCAGACCCCGGTCGGCAGGCACGCCTCCGAGTCACAGTCCGCATGCTTGCCGCACGGCCTGCACGTATGCGAGGCGGTGTCACAGGTGGGGTTGGCGAGGTCCGCGCAGTCCTGGTTGAGGACGCATTCGACGCACACCCCGGCATTGCACACGCCCTCGGCGCACATGTGCGTGTCATCGCAGAACCCAGCACCACCACACGCCGGCGTGTTCTGATTCGCCGGGAGCTCGCAGGACTCTGGATTGGCCTGGTTGCAGCCGGCTGCTGACACCACGAGTGCGATCAGCGTGACAAGTCGAACCATGGGTTCCCTCCAGCGATGAGCGAAGTGACGTGCAGGGTGACGCGCAGGGGCATGGAGATCTCGCTCAGAAGCGACCCAGCCAGCCGACGTACGCGCCTTCGTGCGTGATTGCGGCGACCGGAGCGGACCCGTGCTTGCCGGCGGACCGATACCAGAGGTACCCCCCCGCGACGACGGCGACGCCAGCGATCCCGAGCGCGACGCCGGTCGGCCCGGTGTTGCGGATCTCGGGCGGCTGATCGGGGCCGCGATCTTGATCGATCGCGAACATCACAACGCCGGTGACGACCAGGGCGGCACCGGCGCTCATGACGACGAGCGGCATCCGCTGCTTGTTGGCGCTGGCCGCGACGAGCGGGACGTCGAGCACGACCGGCTCGCCGGCCTTGGCGGTCACGAACCGGGTCTCGGTCTCGCGGCCGTCGAGCTCGATCGTGACCTCGTGAGGACCGGGCGCCAGGGCCTGATCGAACGGCGTCTTGCCCGACGGCTTGCCGTCGATCGCGATGCGTGCGCCGGAGGGGGTCGAGGTCAGCTGGAGCTTGCCGGCGACGTCCTTGTGACCGATGGCGTCGAGCGCGACCATGAGCTCGTCGGTGGTCTTGCTCAGCGCGGGATCGGAGCAGCGCTCGCAGGACCGCCGCTCCGCGACCGCTGGATGGCCCTGCTCGAACCAGTAGGCCAGCACGGTGACCGTCTTGTCTTTGTCGCCACCTGGCTGGATGTCGACGCGCGCGTAGATCACGGCCTTGGCCTTGGCGCGCTTCTCGATGACGCGCCTGGCGCAGCCTTCATCCTCGATGACGAAGCAGTCGATCAGCGTGTTGACCGCATCCGGCGAGAGCGGGGCAGGGACCAGCTGGTGGCCATGGCTCTTCAGCCAGCCCTCGATCTGGGCGACGAGCTGGGGCTGCATCGTGGCCTCGCCGGTCACGACGACCCCGACCTCCTCGGCACGGGCAGCGGTGGAGGCGAACAGGATGATCAGGAAACCGAGGGTGCGCATCAAGGTGTGTGGGGTCTCTGCCATTTGATGGTCGCGACTTTGTTCTCGACGATGGTGACCGGGCGAACCAGATCGACGTGGCCTTCGACGTTCTTCAGGCGGACGGTGTGCGGGCCGACGGGGAGCTTGCGGATCGTTCTGGGCGTGTCGCCATACCGCTTGCCGTCGATGTAGATCGTGACGATGGGGTCGGTCGTGACAGCGAGGCTGCCGTACTTGTTTTCGACCACCGGCGGGGGCAGGGCATCTTTTTGGGCGTCCGCTGGTGCGGCGGCCATCATCGCATCAACTCCGGGCGGTGCGTCGATCAGACCGCCACTCGCCGCGTCTTGCACCACATTCGCCAGAGCGGGCGGAAGCGGGCTCACGTTGGCGCGGGACTTCATCACCGACACGATCACGAACGACGCGAGCGCGCTCCCGAGCGTGAGGACGGCCGCGAGCATGATGAGCCGCCTCCGACCGGTCTGCACGTGGATCGCTCCAGGGCTCCGCCCCCCTGCCGGCGCGCCGGCAGGGTTCCCCCCGATCGTGCCGGTCGGTGCGTTCATCACCGTGCCGAGGCTCGGTAGCGCGGCGGCCGGGCCGAGCTCGGGCGACGGCACCAGCTGCATCCCGTTGCCGGGCAGCGCCGCGTCGGTTGGCTCGTCCGACCGCGCGTCGGTTGGCTCGTTCGATGGCTCGTCCGATGGCTCGTCCGACCGCTCGTCGGACCGCTCGTCCGGCCGGGGGCGCGCCAGGCTCTGGCGCACCGGGGCTTCCGCCGCGAACCGCTCGCCGAGCGTGGCGATCAACGCCTCGCGGCCCGCCTTCGGTGCGTCCACGCACTCGAGCAGCGCATGCAGCGCGTGCTCGGCGGTGGCGTAACGCGTGGGCAGCTCGCGCGCGAGCAGCGTCATCACGACGCGCTCGAGATCCTTCGGGATGTCGGAGCGCAACAGGCGTGGTCGCGGGATCTGGCCGAACAGCACCGCCGCGAGCGTCGCGCGCGTGTCCGCAGCGGCGAACAGGCGTCGGCCGACGAGCATCTCCCACAGCATGATGCCGACCGCGAACAGATCGCTGCGACCGTCGAGCGGCTGGCTGTTCGCCTGCTCGGGGCTCATGTACGCGGGCTTGCCCTTGATGGACGCCGACGCGGTCGCCTCGCTCGCCTCCCGGGCCTTGGCGATGCCGAAGTCGGACACCTTCACCGCGCCTGCCCACGACAGCAGCACGTTGTGCGGCGAGATATCGCGGTGAACGACGCCGCGCGATTCGTTGCCGACTGGCAGGTCGTGGGCGTAGCCGAGGCCGCGGAGCACCTCGCCGATCACGAAGATCACGACGCCGAATGGGAGCATCCCGGTCTTGAGCAGGGCATGGAGATCCTTGCCCTCGACGAGCTCCATCACGAGGAACAGCCGGTTGTCGGGATCGCGATCGAAGTCGAGCACCGAGACGATGTTGGGATGCACGAGCTGCGCGCTGATCCGCGCCTCGGCGATGAACATCTGTGCGAACGACTTGCTGTTCGAGTAGCCCGGAAGCACGCGCTTGATCGCGACCTTGCGCGAGAACCCCTCGGCGCCGAGGGTCGATGCGAGGAACACCTCGGCCATCCCGCCACCGCCCAACCGCTGATCGAGCCGATATTTCCCCGAAGCCGATGACATCGAGTCGGCGCCATTATAGGGGCCAGCCGCGGCGCGGCGCGAGCCACAACGCGGGAAGTCGCGGCGCGTCAGCGAGGGATCAGCGAGCCCTCGCCGCGCTCGCGCAAGCCCTGGCGGTACGCCTCGATGAGCCGGATGAACGCCTCGGAGAGCTCGGGATCGAACTGCGTTCCGGCACAGCGCTCGATCTCGCCGATCGCGACCTCGTGCGGCAGCGCCCGGCGGTAGGCACGATCGGAGGTCATCGCGTCGTACGCATCGGCGATCGCGACGATGCGACCGACGATCGGGATCGCGTCGCCGGCGAGGTTCCGCGGGTAGCCGCCGCCATCCCACCACTCGTGGTGACACCAGCATCCGTCGATCAGGCCGTGCAGACACGGCACCGGCTCGAGGATTCGCTTGCCCTTCTCGGGGTGCTGCCGGAACACGGCGACCTCCTCGGGCGTCAGCTTGCCGGGCTTGTTGAGCATGTCGTAGCGCACGCCGATCTTGCCGACGTCGTGCATCACCCCGGCCTGCACCATCCGGCGGATCTCTGCGTCGGGCAGGGTCAGACCGCGCGCGAGGACCTCGGTGTAGACGGCGACGCGCTCGGAGTGGCCGCGCGTGTACATGTCGCTCTCGCGAGCACCGACAACATCTTGCGGTGGCCCTCGTCGAACTTCTTGCCATTGGTGAACGAGAACACGTCGAGGACGCCGACCATCTTGCCGCGCACCTGGAGCGGCACGGCGATGAACGACGCGAGGTCGACCGGGGCGGAGTGCTCGGTGAAGAATCGCGAGGCCTTGCCACCGTGGGCGAGGATCGGCAGTCCCTGTCCGAACTGCTCGAACAGGACTCCGAACGCGGGGGAGGGGAGGCCGCCGGCTGGCGAGCGGCCCTCGGCGGTGATCACCTTGACGCGCTCCTCGTAGCGGCCGGTGGCCGCATCGCGGAGATGGAGGGTGGCGACATCGGCCTTGACCTCGTCGAGGGCGGCACGCAAGACGACGTCGAGGATGTGCTCGATCTCGTGCGACAGCGCGATCGCTTCGGAGACCTTGTAGATCGTGAGCGCCTCGCGAAGCCGGATGTTCTCGGCCTGGAGCCGCTGGCGATACAACGCGCGCTCGACGACATGGATCACCTCCTCGACCTTGAACGGCTTGAGCAGGTAGTCGTAGGCGCCCTTCTTCATCGCCTCGATCGCGGTCTCGACGGTACCGAACCCGGTCATCAGCACGGTCAGCACGCCGAGCCGCTCCTGCTCGACCTTCTCGAGCAGCTGCAGCCCGGACAGCCGCGGCATCTTGAGGTCGGTGATCAGCAGATCGTAGGGCCGCAGGCGCAGCTCGGTCAGCGCCTTCTCGCCGTCCTCCACCGTGTGAACGGTGAAGCCTTCCAGCGCGAGGAACTCCGCCAGGATCTCGCGGATCACTCGTTCGTCATCGACGACGAGGATCCGCGCGCTCTCGGTCGGCTCCGCCGACATGATGTGATGTCCGACTGCTCTCGGGGATCAGGGTGAAAGCGTGCCGGTCGTCGTCGGCTGGACAGCTGGCATCATCGGGTCGGGGAACGAGCTCGTGGTGCCCGCGGCCTGATCCGCAGTCTGCTGAGCCCTCACCCACTCGTCGCGGGCGCCGGTGGCCCTGTTCTTCTCGGACTCCGACTTGCTCTTCGCCGAGTTCGCACGCTTGTTGCGCTCGCCCTCCTGCTTGGGGAACGAATCGTAGGTGATGCCCTTGGGCGCGATGTTGTTCTTCTGCGCGAGCTGCGCCTTCGCGAGCTCGTACTGTGCCTCGCGCCAGTACATGTTCTCCTGCGCCGTGCGCCACACGCGCTTGAGGTAGCCGCGATACGCCTCGTAGTACTTGAGGCGCGCGTCCGCGGCCTTGACCGCGAGCTCGGCGCTCCGCAGATCCTTCTGCGCGACGTTGACCTTGTTGGTGTCGCTCGAGGCCTCGGCGGACTTCTTGTTCGAGATGGCCGTGTTGACCTGCAGCTTCGCCTTCTCGCGTTCGTTACGGACGCCCGTGAGCTCCGACGTCACGGCGTTGAAGTCGGCCTCGGCCTTGGCGTTCTCCATCTTCGCGACCGACCAGTCGTTCTGGGTCTGCACGACCGACTGCTTCTGATCGAGCGGGATCGCCGCGATGTGCATGTCATCGAAGTGGCGACCGAGCGGACCCGGTGGCGAGTCCGACGAGCCTCCACCGCAGGCTGCCATGGTCGAGAGGAGAGTGATCGCGAAGATCTTCGAGAGTGCACGCATAGTGGACGCGAGCCTACTACGGTCGTTCCCGGCGAGCTACCATCTACGGCGGATGACCGCGCTGCTCGCTGTCGATGTCGGGAACACGAACACCGTGCTGGGGGTGTTCCGCGAGACCGGTGAGCTCGCGGCGCACTGGCGGATCCAGACCGTCGCCGCACGTACCTCCGACGAGTACGCCGTGTTGCTCAAGACGCTGCTCGACATGGAAGGGTTTCCCTGGCGATCGATCGACGCCGGGATCATCTCGTCGGTCGTGCCCCCGGCCGTGTTCGGGCTCCAGCGGTTCTTCAAGACGCAATATGGCGGGCCCGCGCTCGTCGTCGGCCCGGGCATCAAGACCGGCATGCCGATCCTCTACGAGAATCCCCGCGAGGTCGGCGCCGATCGGATCGTCAACGCGGTCGCCGCGTACGAGGAGATCAAGGCCGGTTGCATCGTCGTCGATTTTGGCACCGCGACGACCTGGGACGTGATCAACCCCAAGGGCGAGTACATGGGCGGGGTGATCGCGCCCGGCATCCAGATCAGCTCCGAGGCGCTCTACGAACACGCGGCGAAGCTGCCTCGCATCGAGCTGACCCGTCCGGGCAAGGTCGTCGCACGCAACACGGTCGCCTCGATGCAGGCGGGGCTGATCTACGGCTACGCCGGGATGGTCGATGCGCTCGTCGATCGGATCCGCGGCGAGGTCGAGTTTCCGGCGCGCTGCATCGCGACCGGCGGGCTCGCGGCGTTGATCGCGACCGAGACCCGGACGATCGAAGCCACCGACGAGCTGCTGACGCTCAAGGGCCTCAAGATCCTCTATCACCGCAACGTCGGATGACCTGGGCCTCATGATCCCCCACACCCCCCTCGAACCCAACCTGCTGTCGGCGGCCGCGCAGCGCGCCCTTGGCCCCGGCCCGGGCCGCACGATGGCCGCACGCGGCATGCTGCCGCTGCCTCCGCTGGATCAGGTCGCGGTGCTCTATCAGCTGGCCCTCGATCCGGACACCGCGATCTCGCAGGCCGCACGCGCGACCGCGGCGGGGCTCCCCGAGCGCCTGCTCGCCGGCACGCTCGCCGAGCCGGCGGTCGATCCGCGGGTGCTCGACTTCTTCGGCCAGCAAGCGACCGACAAGCCGGCCGTGTTCGACGCGATCGTCCTCAATCCGTCCGTCGCCGATCTCACGATCGCCACGCTGGCTGCGCGTGCCGGTGCCCGCGAGACCGATCTGATCGCGCAGAACGAGCAGCGCCTGCTGCGGCATCCCGAGATCATCGCGGCGCTGTACATGAACCGGCGCGCCCGGATGTCGACGATCGATCGCGTCGTCGAGCTCGCGGTCCGCAACCACGTTCGCGTGCCCGGCCTGGCCGCGTGGGACGAGGTTGCGCGCGCCCTGACGAGCGAGCTGTCGTCGTCGGCGCACGTCGACGATGCCATGTTCGACGCGGTGATCGGGCCGCGCGACGACAGCGAGCTCACGTCCGGCGACGCCGAGCAGGCGCCGCCCGAAGCAGACGAGGTGCCAGCGGAGAGCCAGCTCAGCTCGAAGCTGCTCGAGATCCAGATCTTGCGCCCGCCGATGCCGACCGCGCGCGTGCCGCTGCGCCGGACCCGGGTCGCCATCGGCAGCGGCCCGTCCAACGATGCCAAGGTCGCTGACACCCCCGCGCAGTGGATCGTGGTCGAGCTCGACGACCAGGGCGCGAACCTTCACGTGGTCGCCACGGGCGTGCGGCACCGCGTCGCGCTCCACCAGTCGGCGACGATCGACGGCGTGCGCGTGATGCTCTCGCCGATCCCGTTTCGCGATCTCCCCATCCCCGCCAAGATCCGCGCGGCGACCCTGGGCGACGCGTTCATTCGCGGCGAGGCGATCCGCGATCCCATGAAGCTCGTCTCGATGGCGGCGATCAAGTCCCCAGGCGTCACCGAGATCGAAGCGGCGCGCTATGCCGCGAACCAGACCCTGGCCGACGACGTGATCCGCCACATCGCGTCCCGGCGCGAATGGACCAAGTTGTACGGCGTCAAGGTGTCGTTGTGTCGCAACCCGAAGGCCCCGATCTCCGAGACCGTGCGGCTGTTGCCGTTCCTTCGCGAGCGCGATCTTCAGAGCCTCATCAAGTCGCGCGGGGTAGCCTCTGCGCTGGTGGCCCAGGCACGGAAGCTTCACATGCAGCGACGCGGCGGCGGTAAGTGACCCCAGCCCGCGACCCCAGGTTCGTCGCGCGCGTCGGGCTGGCAATCGTGCGCCCGCGGTGGGCGCTCTCGATCGCAGGCGATCGGCGGTTCGCCGGGCGCTCGGGCAGCGATCTGCTCGCGCTGATCGGCCTGGTGCTGCTGGCCACCGAGCTGCGCGGGTTGTTCGGCGCCGGGTGGATGGCCGCGGAGGTCCAGGTCAGCCTGGGGCTGCGCGTCGCGGTCCACGTGCTCACCCGTGCGCTGACGGTGGATCTCGGCTTCCTCTTGCTCGGCGCCTTGCTGCTGTGGGCGATCGCCGGCGCCAAGCGCGACCTCGGCCGCGCGTTCGATCTCGCGTGCGTCGCGGCGATCCCGCTGTTGCTCGTCGATCTCGGCGCCACGGTGGTGGTGCGCGGGTTCGAGCTCGACGTCCCGCAGGTCGTGTCCTGGATGCTCGCCGGCACTTCGTGGGGCTGGAGCGGCGCGCTGATCGCCCTCGCGACGCGCCCGGCGCGCGTGGCTCCGATGAAGCCGGCGCCCCCGCCCGATGTGGTGGTGCGCGCCGGGCGACACGCGGGGTGGGGCGTGATCGGGGTCGCGCTCGTGGGGCTCGCGATGCAGACGCTCTGGATCGTGCGGCACCTCGAATCGATGCGTCCGGTGAGCACCGGCGAGCGTGCACCCGCGCTCGCGCTCCCGGCGATAGGTCCCGGCGGTGCGCCGGGGCCACAGGTCACGCTCGCGGCATCGCTCGGCAAGGTCACCGTGATCGACTTCTGGGCGACCTGGTGCGGTCCGTGCCTCAAGGCGCTGCCGGGGCTCGATCGGATCGCGCGCAAGCCCGACGTGACGGTCCTGGCGATCAACCTCGACGACGCCGCCGCGGCACGCGCGCTGTTCGATGAACGAGGCTACGCGATGACGCTGCTCGCCGACGACGCCGAGGTCAGCGAGCGCTACGGGGTCACGACGATCCCCCACACCATCGTCGTCGGTCGCGACGGCACGGTGCAGCTGGTGGGCCGCGGCGCGGGGCTCGGGGACGTCGAAGCGGCGGTCGACGCGGCCATCGCCCGGCAAGCCCGCTGACGACCGGGCAGATCCGGAAGGGCTTATCGAAGCACCGCACGTGGTGCTCGCGCGCGTGCTCGTGTTACGACGGGGCATGGCCAGCCTCGTCTGCGCCACGTGCCGCAAGCTGATTCCACTGGGAACCTCGGCTGTTCGTTGCACGGTGGCCTCGTGCAATACCGGACGGCTGAAGCTGCGGTTCTGCTCGGTCGTGTGCTGGGAAAAGCACATCCCGACCGCCCGACATCGCAAGGCGGCTTACATCCTCGAGTCGCTCGATCGGCCCGAATAGCGGCCCTCGCAGTCACCGACCCCGCAGGTGTTGCGGAGGCAGCTGAAATTGCGAGGAGTTACGCGCGCATGGTATTTTGTCTGCGTGCGACTCGGGACCTGCATCGCGCTCGAGCTTGCCCTGGCAGCTGGGGCAGTCGGCGGCGTGTGGCTGGGTGCGGGCCAGCTCGCGACGCGCGCGGGTGACTACCTCACGAGGCGCGAAGCAGTCGCTGCCACGACGGCTCCGGCGCTGACTCCCGAGCCGCTGCCGCGCGCGCACCTCCCGCTCACGCTACCGAAGCCCGTCGTGACCAACGTGTTCGGCGTGCCGGACGACGAGTTGCTCGCTCCGCTCGGCGCGGCGCCGGTCAAGAAGATCAAGCTGAACCGCGGCGGGACGTCGCTGTCGATCCGGCTCGACTTCGAGAACGGCGCGCGTGCGTCGTTCAAGCCCGAGCAGATCTACACGCAGTCCGATCCGCGGCGCGAGATCGCGGCCTATCGCATCGATCGCTTGCTCGGCGTGGGCCACGTCTCGCCGACGAAGGAGATCGCGGTCCCGCTGCAGCAGCTGCTTCGTGGCGCGGCCGACCAGGAGTTCCGCGCCTACATCACCTCGCGAATCATGGACGAGGCCACGATCCGCCAGGGTGTGGTGCACGGCGAGGTCTCGTGGTGGATCCCGGAGATCGTGCTCGCCCGGCTGGGTTCGCTCCGGATCGACGAACCGGCCGGTCGCGAGCTGTGGACCAGCTATCTCCAGGTCGGCGCGCAGATCCCTCCCGAGCTGCAACCGATGCTCGAGCAGATCTCGCTGTGCGTGCTGTTCGACGTGCTGATCGACAACTCGGACCGCTGGACTGGCTCGAACACCGAGATGTCGCCCGACGGCAAGCTCCTCTACTTCATGGACAATACGTTGTCGTTCTCGCTCGCGAAGTATGGTCACGAGGCCAACGTCGACGCGATGCGACGGATCCAGGTGTTCCCGCGGAAGTTCGTGCAGCGGCTGCGTGGACTCACGCACCAGGCGCTGGTGGAGGCGCTGGCGATGGATCCCGAGAGCACGCTCGCACCGCTGTTGCGACCCATCGAGACTCGCGCGGTGATCGCTCGGCGTGACAACATGCTGCGGTACATCGACCAGCTGATCGAGCGATTCGGCGAGGACGCTGTGCTGGCCTTCCCATGATGACGAACTGTCCGATCTGTAACCGACCCGTGGACCCGTTGCGCGCACGCGCGGTCGGCGTCCGAGACGGCAAGGTCGTCGGGTATTGCAGCACCGAGTGCGCGACCAAGGCCGAAACCGTCACGGCCACCCCGGCGCGCGGGGTGCCGGCGAGAGTGCGCACCCCGGTGCCGATGATCGACAGCGGCCCGGTCATCGAGATCCTGCACGAGCCCGCCTCGGGGGTGGTCACGAGCGCGCGCGACGAGCGGCTGCCCACCGGCCCGGTGCCCAAGGTGATCGTGGAGGCCGAGGTCAAGGACGCGGCCGCACCGACGAGGAAGTCCGCACCGGTCATGGCACCGGTCATGGCACCGGCTTCGGCCTCGGGATCGATCAAGACCGAGACTTCGGCGGATGACTCG
>JAGSPR010000377.1 GCA_018262455.1 Deltaproteobacteria bacterium
CGCTCGCGACGCAGCTCGCCGCGGTGCTTGCCGGTGCCGACCCGTTGCGGTGGCAGGGCGCGACCCCGTTCGTCTGCGTGTCGATCGGGGACGAACCGCTCGCGACCGCTCGCCACGGCCATCGCCGGGGCTGGACCCCGCGCGGCGGCCCATGGCTCGGGCTCGGCCGCGCCGGCGACCTCGCCGTGATCTCGACTTGCCATCTGGTCGTCGATGGCTACGGCCACGCACGGATCGCGGCGCGGATCGCGGAGCTCGTCGGCGGCGAGGCGTCGACCACTGGCCACCCGTCACGCGTGCTCGATCCCGTCGCCGGCGCCGTGCCGCTCGCGATCGCGTGGCGCGAGTTGCCTTGCCCCACGCCACGCGCGATCCCGCTCGCGTACGCGCTCGGTCGCATCCTGCATCGCCATGCCGGCCAGCGCGACGCGAAGTTCTCGCCGACGTTCCAGATCCCCGTCGCGCGCGGCCGCAAGGATGATCCGTTGCGCCTCCGCCGCCGCGTCGTGTCGGCGACCACGAGCGTGCGCTTCGAGCACGGCGTGTCCGAGCCGTTCGCGGTGTTCGAAGCCCGCGTCCGCGAGGTGATCGCCCGCGAGGCCAGCGCGCGCGGCCTGGTCTCGCGCCTGCTCACCGCGGCGCGCGCCGCCCCCGTGCCGCTGTCGTGGAAGCGCAAGAGCATCAGCGCCAAGCGCCCGCGCTGGCTCGAGAGCCTCGCCGAGATCATCGGCGGCCGCGCGCTGCTGTCGCGCATCGCGATGGACGTGCCCATGCCACCGATGTGCGCGGCGTCGTCGCCATCCCGCCTCGCCACCGCCGACGATCCGATCGGCGGCTGCGTGATCACGATCCTCGACGACGGCGCCCGCGGCGCGATCTCGCTGTGCGGTTCCGGGCTCGGAGGAACGCCTGCGCGCGCTTCGGCGCTGCTCGACGAGCTGGTGTTCGCGGTGCGAGACGGAATCCGCTAGCCCGCTCCGCGATCAGTCGAACGAGAAGGTCGCGAGCAGCGCCGGCGAGACCGCGCCGTGACGGTCGGTCGTGCGCAACGCCGCGAGGTGCAGCATCACGCCGACCCGCGAGATCGACCCGTTTACCCGCGCCTTCGCTGCCCAGTCGTAGCCGATCGCGAGGCTGCCGCCCACGCCGTGGCTCGTGTGCTGCTCCTGTTCGATCTGTTCGATGGACGCGTAGCCGGCGCTGGCAACCAGGTTCAGCCCGCCATGCGCGCGTGGGTACCACTGGACGATCGGGCCGACGATCATGGCGATCGCCAGCCGTCCGCCGCTCGGCTCGGTCGCCATGCACGGGCCGTCCTCCGGCAGCAGGTTGAACCGGATCACTGCCGAGCCGCCGACGGCGAGGCCCGGCGCGACGAACCCGACGACCGAGAAGCCACCCGCGAACATCCGCCCGCCCAGCTCGCACGTGTCGGTCCGATCCCATGCGTAGCCGAAGCCGGGTGTCGCGCTTGCCATCAGGCCATCGGGCCGATCGGCGCGCGCGACCCCAGCCGCCAGGACCAGGATGCCGACGATGACGAACGCTCCCCGCATGGGCCGGTTATCGCAGCCCCGGCAGGCGCCGTCGGTGGCGACGGTCACACCCACCGAGGATCACGGGAACTCGCGCACCTTGACCGCGACGCTGGTGCCAGGCACCGCATCGTTGTAATGCTCGACGCCATAGACGAGCAGCGCGCCGTCGCCGTCGACGTAGACGCCGGCCCCCGCCGCGAAGTTGCAGTAGCGCACCCCGCCGGTGTGCTGCGAGCTGCAGACGAAGTGCCGACTCGCGACCAGGGTGAACGTGGGAGCGTAGCTCGGTGAGAGCTCGAGCTGCCACAGATCGGCCGAGTCTTCACCCGCGAGGTTCTGCGCGGTGCCCACGACGAACAGCTGGCCGTCACACCGCGTGACCAGTTGCAGGTTCTGATAGTGGGCGCCGAACAGGGTAGGCGCCTCGCTGCGCGATTGCCACGCGGAGTCCGCCGCGCCGTCCAACGGCAGGGACGGCGCGGTGGACGTGAAGACCTCGACGTTGGCCGAGTTGAAGCCAAACACCAGCGCGAGGAACTGGCCGTTGCCGAGGCGGGTCATCGCCGCGGCGCCCGCATGCTGCACTTCACCGCGCTCGCGAATCACGAGCGGGCCCCACGCGGAGCTCGCGGGATCCTCGAGGCTCGCGGCGCGAAACCCAGCCACCTGGAGACCGGCGCTGTCCTCGAACGGAACGATCGCATAGGCGCCGGTGACCTGGAGCCCGCCCGCATGATCGCGCGCGCCCGGGTCCGGGAGGTAGCCGGCGACGCGGTCGGCACACGACGACGGCGGCTGGCCCACGGCCGCGAGACTGCCGAGCGCACCCGTCACGCCTCCGGTCGACCCCAGGCTCACGATCTCGAAGCCCGGCTGATACGTGCCAGGGCTCGTCGCATGGACCGAGCTCGTGACGATCAAGTAATTGTGATCGCCACGAACGAGCCGCTGGATTCCCTGGTGGTGCAGCAGGACATCCGCGGTCGTCGGCGCCCATTCGCTGCAGGAGTCGCCGCCGCTGCGGTAGGCCACGACGTACGAGGGATCCGTGACGACCCGTTCCAGGCTCGCTTGCGGATCGCGAACGCAGCGATTGACGTACAAGTCGGTCGAGGTCTCGCTGACCCAGCCCGCGGTGGGGTTCGCTGCATCGGGTGCGCCACCGTCCGCCGTCCCCGACGCCGGACTCTCGCAGCCGGCAGCGACGCCGCAGGCGAGGGCCAGGCCGAATCTCCACGAGGCGGGACGCATTGGCGCCAACGTACTCCTGCGCGGGGAAGCCAGCGCACAAATCGTTGGCGTGAACATCTCGGCGGTAGGTGGGCACTAGTGCAGCGTTGGAGTCACGGATTGCCCTCTGGAGCCTATTTGTGAATTTCGTTCGATTCGTTGCATTGTCGATCTGGCTTGCTGCCTGCTCATCGAGCCGTGCCACGACGCTCGACTCGTCGGACGCCGCCAGCACGCTGGACACCACGCCCGCGGGTGCGCCCGACGCGGCCGTCCAGCCCTTGCCGGGATGTGAGGAGTTCATCTCTTGCTGCACCGCACCTGGGGTCTCCGGAGACGGTGTCTACGACGACGAGTGCGGCTCTGAGGGCTTGCCATGCCAGGACTGCTCCTCGCTGGGGCAGCGCTGTCGAACGGCGGGCGACGGTACGTACTTCTGCACCGCAGTCTTGCCGGACGGTGCACCATGCTCGGAGGGATGGCAGTGTCAGGGCGCGACGTGCGGCGCTGGTGGCACCTGTGAAACCACCTGCGTGGCGCTCGACAGCTTCTGCGATCCGACGCTCGGCCGCACGACCTGCTGCGATGCTGCGGCCCAATGCACGAACACCGACGACATCGGTGCGAATCAGATGTGCTGCTATCCGGACGGCACGATCGTGACCAGCACGGATGACTGCATCCACTGCTGCGGCTCACTGACGCAGTGCAATTTCATCGGGCCAAACCAGTTCCGGTGCGGCCCCGGCTAGCTCGGCTTCGGCTCGTCCGCCGACGGTGCTGCCGTCCGTGTTACGAACGAGGCATGCGTGGCTCGCTCCTGATCGTGTTCCTGGCCGCTGGCTGCTCCAAGTCCGAGGCTCCTGCAACCAGCGCGCGCGGCTCGACCGCGCCGCCGCGGGTCGTCGACGATGCCAGCGTCACCCTCGCGCCGTCGCTCGACTCCGCGGGCCCGCCCGCCGTTGACCGCAGGGTCAAGGTGCCGACGAATCCGCCGGTGGTGAGCCGGGTCAGCTTCGTGTGCAGCCATAGCAACATGCCGTGGGGCGACGGATATCAGCACCAGTCACGGGTCTACGACCTCGATCACGCCACCGCGACCTCCGACACCATCGATGTGCCAAACACGCCCAAGGGCGAGCCGTCCGAGCCGCCGCCGGGATCGAAGGACAACAGCAAGCGTACGCACGACGTCGCCGCGCTGAAGCCCGACCATGTCGCCAAGCTCCGCGCCGCAGTCGCGAGGGTGCTCGCCGGTGGACCGTACGAGCCCGAGTACCCCGTGTCCGAGGGCGTCTCGTGCCAGCTCGAGCTCGCGGCGGCAACCGGTGAGCCGTTCTTCACGATCGACAAGGCGCACCGCGCGCAAGAGGACGCGGTCAACGACCTCTTGAACGCCATGTGAGAGCGCGATTCTTCGCGGGGAGACATGTTATGACGCCGCCGTCTCTCCGCGAAGGATCCATTGATGCGCACTGTTCCCCGTACCTATCCGCTCATGCTCTCGCTGCTGCTCGTCGCGGCGGCGGCGTGCGGTGACAACCGAAGCGCGGCCGAGCACCCCGCCGAATGCGTCCATCCGACGTCAGGAATGACCATCACGACGGATACGACGTTATGCGGTGGCACGTTTGCACTTGCGGCGGGAACCACGGGGGCGGCCCTCACGATCGATGCCGACAACATCACGCTGCGTTGTCTCGACACCGTGATCGAGGGCGCCCAGCAGTTCGGCACGGTAGAGGCGCCCACGGTCGGCGTTTCGATCGGGGCTCACCGCGCAGTGACCATCAGGGGCTGCACGATCCGGTCGTATCGCTATGGCGTCACGGCGAACGGCGCGACGGACGTCTCGCTCAGCTCGCTCCACCTGGATGACAACTTCACCGACCCGGCCGCGGACTGGGTGCAGGACACCGTCAAGGGCGGCGGCATCCGGTTCGATGGGGTCACCGGAGGCAAGGTCGTCGACTCGACCTTCGCGCGCAACTGGAATGGCATCGAGCTGCGCGGCGGCACCCGCGACATCAAGGTCAAGCACAACGTCGCAGATCACTGCTCGAACACCGGCGCGACGCTGGTCGATGCGCACGATAATGTGTTCGAAGACAACGACCTGTCCTACGCGGTGCGCGGCGCCCTGGTGTTTCCCACGAAGTGGTATGGGGTCGACACCAAGGACTCGGCCGCCGTGATCGTGGATGCCGGCTCGACTGGCAACGCCTTTCGTCGCAACAACATGACCTATGGCGGGGACGGCATCTTCGTGCGTGCGGTGATCGGTGCCTGTGCCACGGATAACGTGTTTGCGGACAACGACACCTCGTTCAGTCCGCATAACGCGATCGAATCCTGGTGTGACCGTAATCAGTTCATCGGCAATACCGCGTCGAACAGCCACTACGGGATCTGGCTCGGCGGCTCGGACGAGGCGGTCGTGCGCGACAATATCGTCGACAAGAATGTCGTCGACGGCATCTCGATCCAGATCGCCGAGGACCGTCACACGGTGATCGAGAACAACCAGGTGACCCACAGCGGACGCGTCGGCATCCTGCTGACAGGTCGCGAGTACCAGGCGTGGCAATCGCTGAACTTCTGGGCGAATCGACTCGCCAATTCGAGCCACATCCTGGTTCAGAACAATCAGCTCTCGGGCAACCGCTACCACGACATCTTCGTCACCGCGACGACCGGCCTGGTCCTGGCATCGAACTGCGGCGAAGCCAACGCCGAGCCCAAGATCGAGCTCGGTCGCGACACGGTGCTGGTTACCCAGGTCGGCCACTGCGGCGACGCAGCTGACGCCATCGCCCCACAGGTCGCGCTCGTGTCGCCGGGCCGCCAGACGGCCGGGCAGGCGTTCACCTTGCAGACGTCGATCGCCACCCCCGGGGTTCCGGCGCTGACTTCCTACTCGTGGCTCGTGCAGCCAAGTGGGCTGGCCTTCCCCAGCCTGACCGCTCCGACGGCCGTGCTCGGCAAGCTGCGCGATGGCGCCGCACAGGAGTCGATCACGATCGCGCGCCCGGGGCTCTACGATGTCGACGTCGCGGTCGATAACGGCAAGCTGGCCTCGCTCGTCCACGTCCAGGTGCCAGTGGTCTCGACGGGCACCCTGGCCGGGCAGACGGCGACCGACTGGCAATTCGTGTGTGATTCGTTCAGCACCTGCACCACCAGCTCGGACGATGCCGCGGACGCCGGGCTCGGCGACTCGTCGGTTCATGTCCGCACCGATGCGCCGTATGCATTCCGCATGGTCACCCCCGCGACCCGTTCGCTCGCGATCGCGCCGGGCACGGTCGACTACCTTGGCTTCTTCTTGCGCTCGACCAACACCAACGGCGACGGCTGGCAGGGCAACCAGCCGATCGTGATCGTCAAGACAACCAACGGGGAGACGCGCTACGTGCCATCGGCCTTGCTGCTCTCGCGCGGTCTCGGCGAATGGGTCTATGTCGAGGTGCCGCTCGTCGGCGATGGCGGCTGGACCAGGACCGGTCCCGAGCTCGGCACGATCGAGCGGGTCTCGATCGTGACCGACACCTACGGCTTCGAGCCGATCGAGCTCTGGATCGACGGCCTGTCGTTCTATCGATAGCGATCAGCGGGCGAGGACGCCGGTCAGCCAGTCGGTCGCCGCGGTCATCGTCTCGTCGGTGTTGAGCTGGCAGTGCTGCTTGGCATCGAACGCGACGACGGCGCTCGGCGCGCCGCGCGCGGTGACCGCGTCGACCAGCGCCGTGACCACCGGCAGCGTCACCAGCGGATCG